>NZ_JAQBOI010000282.1 GCF_028288105.1 Mucilaginibacter sp.
CATCTATCTAAAATGAAGAAATTTGTGGAGGATGCCAATGGTAAAACGCTGATACTGATAGATGAGTTTGGTACCGGTACCGACCCGCAATTTGGCGGCCCTATAGCCGAAGCCGTGCTGGAAGCCTTGAACCATAAAAAGGTGAGAGGGATGGTTACCACGCATTACTCCAACCTTAAAATCTTCGCCAGCCATACCGAGGGTATCGAGAATGCCTCCATGCTATTCAACAATACCGAAATGCTGCCCATGTATATGCTGGAGGTTGGCAAGCCGGGCAGCTCGTATGCTTTTGAAATAGCGCAGAAGATAGGCCTACCGCAAAACGTGCTTAACCTGGCCAAAAATAAAATAAGCAGCGGCCAAAAAAAGGTTGACAGTTTATTGGTTGATTTAGAACGCGAAAAGAAAGAGATATTTGATACTAAGCTTAAACTGGATAAACAGCAACGCCGTATGGATAGCTTACTGGCCGAAAATGAAGAGCTGAAAAGCTTTTTAGACGAAAACAGAAAAGCACTGTTGAAAGAGGCCAAACAGGAAGCAAAGAATATTATACTGAATGCTAACAAGTTGGTTGAGAATACCATCGCCGAAATAAAAAGCAGTAATGCCGATAAAGAGATCACCAAAAACCTGCGCGACAATTTAACGGTAGAACTTCAGAAAAACACGGTTAAACCGGATGTTGTAAAACCAAAGGTGGCTGCAGATGAAGATATTAAACCGGGCGACTGGGTTAAACTGATAGACGGCGATACCACTGGCCAAGTAATAGAACTGATAAAAGATAACGTAGTTATTGCCATGGGCGAATTGCGGACCGTTGTTAAGCGCAAACGCTTAGAAAAGGTTACAAAGGCCGCCGTACCAAAAGAACTGCGTAAGTCGATGAATACCCATACCAGCGATATAGCCAGCTTTAGTCCGGAGATTGACGTGCGCGGTATGCGAACCGAGGATGCGCTGTTTGCCATTGAGAAACTTTTTGACCGCGCCCTGATGATGGGTTTTGGGACCCTTAAGATATTACACGGGAAAGGCGATGGCATTTTACGCAAGATGATACGCCAGTACCTGAAAAAATATGATCAAGTTGACCGCATGGAAGATGAACATCCGGACAGGGGTGGGGATGGGATTACTTACGTATATTTAAAATAGGCGTAGTAGCCGGGTTCCGCGATTCCCCTCTTGAGAGGGGTGCAGGGGTGTGTTATATGAGCGATTGGAATAACACACCCCTGCCAGTGCTCCGCCAAACGCGCCCCCTCAAGAGGGGAAAGAGAAAGCGCTTTGTTTTAAATTTAATCGTTGAATTAAACAATACAATTACCATGAAACGTTCTGCATTTTTTCTGTTTCTAACCTTAGCATTTGCCACCCTCAACAGCAGGGCGCAAACTATTATCAATTTTAATAACCACAATGTTAAATACATGGGCCGTATAGCTTTGCAGGATAGCTCTGCCGAACTTACCTGGACGGCATCATCGGTAATTATTAATTTTAATGGTACGGCTGCGAAAGCTTTATTGAGGGATGATACCGGGATGGATCGTGTAACCGTTGTGGTTGATGGCAAGGTTACCAGTACTGCTATACAGCCCGCCAAAAATCCAACAGAATATGAGCTGGTATCCGGCTTGCCAAAAGGCAACCACCGGTTAGAGCTGTTTAAACGTACCGAATATGATATGGGCAGCCTGTTCTTTTACAGTTTTAATATCAACGGTAAAGTACTGCCGCCACCGGTTAATGCCCATAGAATAGAATTTTATGGTAACTCCATTACCTGCGGTTATGCTATTGAAGATACTGCAGGCAAGGATAGGGGGACTGCCGAGTTTGAGAATGGCTACAAAAGTTACGCGAATATCACCGCACGCCACTTTAACGCCGATTATCATTCTATATCAAAAAGTGGGATAGGCGTTGTTATCAGCTGGTTTGATTATGTAATGCCCGATATTTACGATCGTGTTAAAGCCCATGATTCTACCGCTAAATGGGATTTTAAGAAGTACACACCCGAACTGGTTGTGGTTAACCTATTCCAAAATGATTCATGGTTAAGCGTCAACAAGGAACACCCACAGTTTAAAAAGCTGTTTGGCACTACGCCGCCAACACCTCAATTCATCATAGAGCACTATCAAAAATTTATCGTATCTATCAGGAGCAAATATCCAAAGGCAAAAATAATTTGCGCTTTAGGTGCTATGGATGCTACAAAAGAAGGCTCGGCATGGCCGGGATATATTGAGAATGCCGTTGCTGGCTTACATGATAAAGATATTTATACCCATTTCTTCCCCTACAAAAATACCCCCGGTCACCCAAGCGCCAAAGAGCAACAGGTTATGGCCGATGATCTGATTGGGTATATTACAAAGACGTTTAAGTGGTAATACAACCTTTGTCATGCTGAGCGATAGCGAAGCATCTATTAGCGAACTGTGCATAACCACCCTGTCATTTCGAACGAGCATGGGCAGGATTTGGCGCAGGAGCGAGGAGAAATCTTTTACTCATGCATGTTCAGCTATGCAAGGCCATCGTGTCTGTTGTAAAAGATTTCTCCTCGTACCTCGTTCGAAATGACAGGTTTGAATTACTTTACTCCCCAAACCTTGGGTCGGGTGTTTCGTTAGGGCCGGGGGTATTCATATTGTCGTAACCATCGGCAGTGCCTTTCTGGTAGCTTTGCTGCGATTCGTTCCTGTTATCTTCCGTGTCGTTGTTCTGCTCCGAATCTTCTCTAACAGGGGCGGCATTTTCTTCGTCAGACTGGCCGTTAGGCACCGCGCCGGTAGTTTCGGTATAGTTAGACTGGCCTAACTGGCTGGGGTCTTTAAAGTTATTATACTCGGGGTGTTCGTCAGATGGTTCGGTACGCCTGAAGTATTCGTTGGTGTAACCGGCGTTTTGTGATGGGTTATTTTTGTCATCACCGGCTGGTGTGTTACTGCTCTTACCAAAACGTTGACCACCCGAAGGAGTTCCTTCCATACCAGGCTCGTTACCTGTTTTCTCTTCCGAGCCAAACATAAAGGACTTGCGGCGCAGGTCTTTTTCTTCCAGATTATGGTCATCTTCTACGCGGTATCCGTGTGGTTTATCTTGCTGTTCGTTATCGTCATATGGTGCCATGATGTTTATAAATTGGTTGTATTGTAATAAAGGTTTGAGTTTTCTAATTGTTTGTATTTGTTAATTATAAATTAATTGAAAGCGATCTATAGTTTCCAAAAACTTTTTGTCGTTTTCGGGTCGTTTTTAAGCCATTTTAAGGCCGTTTTAAGGCCGTTTATGGACGCTTTAGATCTCTGCTTATGTTCAAATATTTCGTTCCATTTTTAAAAAAGCAGAACAAAAGCAATATTTCGATGCTTTACCAGGGCTATGAACCATTAGCATAAATGCGTAAATTCGCCGAATGAATTTTTCATCGAAGTTGCTGGAGGATGCCGTTGCCGAATTTGCGAAACTGCCGGGTGTGGGCCAAAAAACCGCATTGCGTTTAGTGTTGCATTTGCTTAACCGCGATAAGGACGAGGTGCAAAAGTTTAGTACTGCCATAAGCAAGCTGCGTAACGAAATTCAGTTTTGCCAAACCTGCCATAACATATCCGACCAAAAGGTATGTGAGATATGTTCATCGCCCAAACGCGACCATAGCCTGATATGCGTGGTAGAAGATACACGCGATGTAATGGCCATTGAAAATACCAATCAATACAACGGTGTTTACCATGTTTTAGGTGGGTTAATATCGCCTATGGATGGCATTGGCCCCGCCGACCTGCAGGTGGATACGCTTGTTGAAAGGCTGAAAGATAATGCGGTTAAAGAAATTATTTTTGCCCTAAGTGCTACTATGGAAGGGGATACCACTATCTTTTACCTGCACAAACGTTTAAAACAATTCAATATAAATATCTCAACTATTGCCCGTGGCATAGCTTTTGGTGGAGAATTAGAGTATGTGGACGAGATTACTTTAGGACGATCTATCGTAACTCGTGTACCATACGAAAATTCTTTATCCTGATCCGCTATGAAACTTTCCGTTATCGTTGTTAATCACAATATGTGTACCATGTTAAAGCAATCATTATTTGCTTTAATTAGAGCTTGTAGAGATATTGATTATGAGCTAATTGTGGTTGATGATGCATCTACGGACCGGTCTGTAGAAATGGTGCAGAATGAATTCCCGCAAGTAAACCTGATCCTTAATAAATTTACCTTCGGTGTAGCAAAAGCCCGAAATCAGGGTATTGAACTTGCTACAGGAGAGTATGTTTTACTGGTCAATGCGGATACAATTAGCGGCAAAAAAACAATAGAGCAGGTAGTAGAATTTATGGATGCACATAATAATGCCGGTGGTGTTGGTGTGCGTATGCTTAGTCCGCGCGGCCAGTTTTTAACCGAGTCGAGAACCGGTTTTGGAAGAGCCTGGGGTGGTTTATTTAAATTAACCGGCCTGTCTAAATATTTCACAAAATCCCGCTTGTATAAAAATGATGAATTTTGGATAGAGGAAGAGGAATTTGCCACAACCGAGGTTGACGTAATAAATGGCGCCTTTATGCTGCTCCGCAAATCGGTGGTTAACCAGATCGGTGACCTGGATGAAAATTTTGTAATGTTTGGCCATGATATCGACCTGTCATTCCGTATTAGGTTGGCTGGTTATAAAAATTACTATTTCCCAAGAACTTATATACTTAACTTCAATACACAGCTTCAATCTAAATTTAGCTGGGATTACATCAGGCATTTTTATGGTGCTATGATTATATTCGCCACCAAATATTTGCTGCATATGCCAGAGTTAAAAATGCCGGGCATCCCGCAAATGTTTGCCCCGAAATATGAAATTGAAAGATAAGGTAGTCATTATCACCGGCGCATCATCTGGAATAGGTAAAGCCCTTGCTATTGAGCTTGCCGGGCGTGGCGCTAATTTGGTATTGGCAGCCCGCCAGTATGTTACTTTATGCGAAATTGCGCATGATATCCAAGCAGAGTATAATGTAAAAGCTGTAGCTGTACAGTGTGATGTATCAATAGAAGAGGATTGCGCGGCGCTTATTAAGCAAGCATTATCAACTTTCGGAAAAATTGATATCCTGGTGAATAACGCGGGTATATCTATGCGGGCTCTGTTCAAGGATGTAGATCTTAAAGTTTTTAGATCGTTAATGGATGTAAACTTTTGGGGTACAGTTTATTGTACCAAATATGCCCTGCCCGAAATTACAAAAACTAAAGGAAGTATTGTTGGCGTTTCATCCATTGCAGGTTACAAAGGCCTGCCCGGGCGCACGGGTTATTCGGCATCTAAATATGCCATGAATGGCTTTCTGGATGCTTTACGGATAGAGAACCTGCGTACAGGTGTGCATATTATGGTGGCCTGCCCGGGGTTTACCTCATCTAATATCCGCAACACCGCGCTTGATAAGAACGGTACCCAGCAAGGCGAAAGCACCTTGGAAGAAGATAAAATGATGACTTCAGAAGAAGTCGCTCGAATCATTGCAAACGGCATTGAAAACCGCGAACGCACCTTAATAATGACCTTTCAAGGGAAGTTAACCATATTCCTGAATAAGTTTTTACCTGCATTTTTGGATAAGCAGGTTTTTAAAGTTTTCGCGAGGGAGAAGAATGCCCTGTTGAAATAGTGTATTGGTTCATTGGTATTGGATGTACTACTAATCGACTAATGAACAAGTGAACTAATGAACCAAATTATAATCACCAATCTTACTCATATCCAGCTCAATCCTTCCGGTTTCATCCCGGTTAAACATAGGGATGAATTTTGCATCCCATACCATATCATGAGCTGTGTAGGAGGTACGTGAGTGCACCGTTTGTGAAAATGTATCATCAAAAGCTTTGAGCAATACCGCGAAGGATGCCGCACCTTTTTCCAGATCGTCAAGCGTCATGTCAATCAGCGGACTATTTTCATCTAAAGGATGTACAACCGTCCAGTTAAGGGTAAGCAAACTCACAAATTTGCGTTCAACTTCCAACGGAAAAAACCGCCTTATAGGTTTATCATTTACCATTTCATTGTAGGAGAATATGATTTCCACCTGCAGGTCTATCAATACATTTTTACGGATGTTAGCCAGCCTGAACATTAAACCGCGGCCATTTTCCTTGTATGGCGCTACCAGAATATTATCGCTGTAAACGATTTTTGCTGATGGTTTAGAGAAACGGCCATATAATAAGCCTGTTGCCAGTGCAAAAGCCAGTAAGCCTATCATTGATTCAAATGCGGCTACGCTGTTGGCCACCACACCCCGCGGACTAATATGCCCATAACCCACAGTTGATATGGTTTGTGCCGAAAAGAAAAAGGCATCCAAAAGATGGCTCATATGGTTATGGCCCGATGCACCGTCAAGGCTGTCCATGCCTATTAATACATATATAGACGCGAAAAACAGGTTGGCAATTAAATAACCGCTTAATACCACTACCCAAAACCTTGTCCAGCTCATTTTTATAAGCGTATGGTAAGTATCGGCGGTATTAAACCGCGAAAGGCCTCTGCGTTTAACATTTACCGAACCATCTTTATTAATAAGCGGCTGGCTTTTTATAACCGGCTGGGGGCCAAAGCCAAGATCGTTTTCGGGGTTAACTTGTTGATTGCGAATAGCCATACGTTAATTAGCGATTTGGTGAATTAGTGATTTATTGATTTGAAAAGTAAGGGATTCCCCCAATAACTATTCCCCTGATCAATAAATCACTAATTGCTTTTCCCGTAAAAATATCATAAAGCTTGCTTTTAGTGAAAACAATTTCCATATTTGCTTAACAAAATGAAAGTGCAAATATTAAACAACAATTGGTGGTGGCTTAACGAGAATTCGTAAGGCAGCCTCATTTTTTGTTTTTTTATAAAATATACAGAAGGGTTGCCACATGGTAACCCTTTTTTTATGCCCCAAATATGAAACAAATACTTAATCATCTTTTTGAACATAAAATTTTTACCCGCGAGCAATCGAAAGATATTTTGAAGAACATTGCTTTAGGTAAATACAATAATTCGCAAATGGCCGCCTTTATGACGGCTTATTGCATGCGCAGCATTACAGTAAACGAACTGGAAGGTTTCCGTGATGCCATGCTGGAACTTTGCCTGCCAATTGATTTGCAAACAGGCGAACTGATAGACCTTTGCGGTACCGGTGGCGATGGTAAAGACACGTTCAATATTTCTACCCTGGCCTCGTTTGTGGTAGCTGGGGCGGGGTATAAGGTGGCTAAGCATGGCAACTATGGGGTATCATCGGGTTGTGGTTCATCAAACGTGATGGAGCATTTAGGGTATGTGTTTACCAATAATGCCGATGCACTTAAACGCAGCATTGATAAAGCGAATATTTGTTTCCTGCATGCACCACTGTTTCATCCGGCCATGAAAACCGTAGCACCTATTCGCCGCGAATTGGGTGTGAAAACTTTCTTTAATATGCTGGGCCCTATGGTAAATCCCGCTAAACCGCAAAACCAGTTGGTAGGTGTGTTTAACCTGGAGCTGGCAAGGGTATATGCATATCTGTATCAAAAATCTGATGTGAAATATACCATCCTGAACGCGCTGGATGGTTATGACGAAATTTCCCTTACCTGTGATTTTAAAACGTTTTCTGCCGAAGGCGAAAAGATAAACAGCATTGAAAGCCTTGGTTTTGATAAGCTGAATGAAGATCAGATAACCGGCGGGCATACCGTTAGCGATTCGGCCGATATATTTATGAAGGTGCTTAACAATGATGCTACCATTGCCCAAAACAATGTAGTATTAAGCAATGCCGCAATGGCCATTAAAACCATCCACCCGGAAAAAAGCTTTGCAGATTGCTTTTACGAGGCAGAAGAATCGCTGGTAAGCAAAAAGGCATTGGGTAGTTTTAAAACTTTGTTAGCCAATTAAGATGAAAATTAAAGTTTGCGGATTAAGGGATTCTGATAACATTAAAGCTGTTGAGGCCTTAGCGCCCGATTATATGGGCTTTATTTGCTATGACAGATCGCCACGTTTTATTGGCGGCATGGATGATGATGAATTAGTAAATATATCCACTAATGTTATTAAAGTAGGCGTTTTTGTAGATGAGGATGCCGATAGTATAAGCAAGCTAATCTACAAATATAAATTTGACGCGATACAGTTGCACGGAGCAGAAAGCCCTGAGTTTTGCGATATGTTTAAGCACGAGGTACAGGTGATAAAGGCATTTGGTGTGGACGAAAATTTTGATTTTGCACAACTTGAAGCTTACAAGAACAATGTAAATTATTTTCTGTTCGATACTAAAACGGCTGCGCATGGCGGCTCGGGCAAAACATTTAATTGGAGTATATTGAATAAATATAAGCTGGATGTGCCTTTCTTTTTATCGGGTGGATTAAGCCTTGATAATTTGGAGGAAGTGAAGCAAATACAACACCCTGCATTTTATGGGGTAGACCTTAACAGTAAGTTTGAGATATCACCAGCATTAAAAGACATAGATAAATTAACACAAGCATTTAATACAATAAATACATTTAACAGCAATGAAGTACGGAGTTAACGAAAATGGCTATTACGGAGATTTTGGAGGCGCATACATACCGGAAATGCTGTACCCAAATGTTGAAGAGCTAAGACAGGAGTATATAAAAATACTGAGCGACCCAAGCTTTAAAGCCGAGTTTGACCAGTTGTTGAAAGATTATGTGGGCAGGCCTTCGCCATTGTATCATGCAAAAAGATATTCTGAAAAATATGGCGCTAATATCTTCTTTAAACGGGAAGACCTGAACCATACGGGTTCGCACAAAATAAATAATGCCATTGGGCAGATACTTTTAGCGCAGCGTCTTGGTAAAAAGCGCATTATTGCCGAAACAGGGGCCGGTCAGCATGGGGTAGCAACTGCTACAGTTTGCGCCTTAAAAGGTATAGAATGTATTGTTTATATGGGCGAAATTGACATGGAGCGCCAGGCACCAAACGTGGCCCGTATGAAGATGTTGGGTGCAAAGGTAGTGCCGGCAACGTCGGGCAGTAAAACGCTTAAGGACGCCACCAATGAGGCCCTGCGCGACTGGATAGGTAACCCGGTTGATACCCATTACATTATAGGCTCGGTAGTAGGCCCGTATCCTTACCCGGATATGGTAGCTCGTTTCCAGTCAATTATATCTGCAGAAACAAGAACACAATTACTGGAGCAAACAGGCAACGAATTACCGCAATACGTTATGGCCTGTGTAGGTGGTGGCAGTAACGCTATGGGTATGTTCTATCATTTTTTAGATGATGAGGATGTTAAGCTGGTTGCTGTTGAAGCCGCGGGTAAGGGTGTTGATAGCGGGCACTCGGCAGCTACCACATTTTTAGGTAAAGAAGGCGTGTTACACGGCAGCCGTACCATACTAATGCAAACTGCCGATGGGCAGGTAGAGGAACCCTATTCTATATCCGCCGGACTGGACTACCCCGGTATTGGTCCGCAACATGCGCATTTATACAAAATAAACCGCGCCAAATATGTAAGTATCACCGATGATGAAGCATTGGATGCCGGCTTGCTTTGCTCACAAATGGAAGGTATTATCCCGGCCATTGAAACCGCGCACGCGCTGGCCTACCTGGAGAAGATGACCTTCCAAAAAAGCGATAACGTGGTGATATGCCTATCGGGCAGGGGGGATAAAGATTTGGATACTTATATCAGGCATTTCGGGTTCTAAGTTAGAGGATTAGGGTCTGGAGATCAGAGTGTAGTTAAGATTGATTTTTCTAATCTCTGATCGTCAGCTCTATAACCTCTAATATTAACTGTATCATAACCGAACACGTACTGTTACAGTTACGTACATATCGTACAGTTATCCATCTGTTTAAATATCTCATTATTAGTAACTTAGTAATTTGGTATATGTTTTAGCCTTTATAAAACATAATACCATAGCTATGTTTAAAAATTACTTTAAAATTGCCTGGAGAAACATCATCCGTCATAAGGCACATTCTATCATAAATATTTCCGGCTTAAGTGTGGGCATTGGTGCGTGTTTACTCATCTTCGTAATCCTGCAATTCGAGCTTAGCTACAATACTTTCAACAGTAATTTCAAAAGCATCTATCACGTGGTTACCAAACAAACCGCGGAAGATGGTATAAACTACAACCCGGGCGTTTCTACACCGGCCCTGGATGCTTTGCGGATCGATTTCCCACAGATAAAATTTGCAGCTTTAAACTCAAGCTACGGCAGCCAAATGACCGTTCAGGGTGCTGATCCTGGCAACGCCGCAGGTGATAAAAAATTCATCGAGCCTATTGGTGTCTTCTTTATGGAACCGCAGTTCTTCGATATCTTTCAGGCCAAATGGCTTAATGGTACTAAAGACGCGCTTTCGCAGCCCAATATGGTTGTTGTTAGCAAAGCTATTGCTACCAAATACTTTGGCGACTGGAAAACCGCCGCAGGTAAAACCATTAAAATGGATAATACCTTAAACCTAAGGGTAGCAGGGGTTGTGGATGATTCGCCAAGTAACAGCGATATCCCGATGAAAATAATGGTATCGTACATTACCTGGAAACAAACAGGCACCACCTATAATTATAATACCGATTGGGGGTCTATAAGCAGTAATCACCAGATATTTGCTTTATTGCCGCAAAGCTTAAGTCAGCAGAGTTTTGAAAAACAACTTATAGGCTTTACAAATAAGAACTTAAACGACAAAAAACGCACCCCACGCGCCCACCTGGCACAGCCACTTAGCCAGATGCACTTTGATACCAAAGTAGGCAATACCCTTGGCGACCACCTTACCAGCAAGGCTACCATTAATACCTTAACCTTTATTGCAATTCTAATTATCCTGATGGCATCTATCAACTTCATTAACCTGTCAACTGCCCAATCGGTTGGTCGTTCAAAAGAGGTAGGGATCCGCAAGGTAATGGGCAGCACGCGTAAACAGCTTATTGCCCAGGTAATTGGCGAAACTACAATGGTGATCCTGTTCTCGGTAATATTAGCTGTCGCGATGGCAAAAATAGCTTTGCCTTACCTTAAAAACATTGCCAGCGTGCCCGATGATATCGCTTTGCTAAATACAGGCACTGTGTTATTCCTGGTAATCACTTTGGTAGCAGTAGTGCTTTTATCGGGCATTTACCCGGCATTGGTTATGTCGGGCTTTAAACCTGTTGCCGCGCTTAAAAATAAAATCACAGCGGCATCAATAGGTGGCATACCATTGCGCAGGGCATTGGTTGTGGCGCAATTTGCTATAGCACAGTTACTTATTATCGGTACCATCGTAGCCGTTAACCAAATGAATTTTGTAAACGAGGCCGACCTTGGTTTTAACAAAAACGCGGTTTTGGTGATACCGGGTTATACCGATAGTATCAGCCTGGGCAAAATGGAATCGTTTAAGCAACAGATCCTGCAAAATCCCGATGTTAAATCGATGAGTTTTGCTTCGGATGCACCATCATCAGAAAATAATTGGGGTTCAAATTTCTACTTCAACAACTCCATGAAGGATATAAACTTTACCACTTTTTTAAAGTTTGCTGATGGTGATTACTTTAAAACCTACGGGTTGAAATTTGTTGCAGGTAAGGAGTACGACAGCAGCGACACCGCCCGACAAGTTGTTGTTAACGAAACCTTTATTCATAAGCTTGGCATCCAAAAGGCCGAAGATGCAATTGGTAAAACGGTTAAATTAGGAGGAGGGAAGCGCTGGTTACCTATTACCGGCGTGGTGAAAGATTTCAAGACCAATTCGTTGCGTGATGCCATAAAGCCTATCTATATAATGGCTCAAAAACAGTACGAATCGCAGGTGGCTGTTAAGATCCAGACAAAAAACCTTACTAAAACAACCAAGGAGATTAAAAAGCTTTGGGAAAGCACTTACCCGGAATATGCTTACAACGGCTATTTCCTTGATGATAATATTGCACAGTTCTACCGCCAGGAAAACCAACTGGCGCTGGTTTACAAGATCTTCGCCTTTATCGCCATATTCATATCATGCCTTGGTTTATACGGGTTGGTATCGTTCATGGCAGTACAACGTACTAAAGAAGTTGGTGTGCGTAAAGTATTAGGGGCGTCGGTATTCAGCATTGTGCTGCTGTTCTCAAAAGAGTTTATGATACTGATAGCCATATCCTTTGTGATAGCTATGCCGGCAGCCTGGTACATGATGTCGGGCTGGTTACAAAACTTTGCTTACCGCATACCATTAACAGCGGGCGTATTTGTGTTGGCTATTGTGTCATCTATAGTAATAGCTTGGTTAACGGTGGGGTATAAAGCAGTTAGGGCGGCACTGGTAAACCCGGTGAAGAGCCTGAGAAGTGAATAGTTGAGACTTAAATATTAGAAATTTATCATTTAAATTATATGTTAAAAAATTATTTTAAAACGGCCTGGCGTAGTTTGCTTCGTAACAAAAGCTATACTATAATAAATATCACAGGGCTTGCCATTGGTATTGCCGCCTGTCTGCTTATATTTTTAGTGATACACTTTCAAACCGGGTTTGACACCTATCACGCTAAAAAGGACCGTATTTATCGCGTATTAAATCAACGCACCTCGTCTGAAGGTGTTAAACTAAGGGCCGGTTTACCATTGCCTATAGCAAGAGATTTGCGCGTTGACTTCCCCCAATTACCGCTGGTAACAACTGTTATTAACGATCAAGGGAAACAAATAAGCGTCAAGGATAATGCAGGACAAATTAAAAGATTTAAGGAAGATGACCTTTATATTACCGACACACAATTTTTTAATGTATTTGACTTTACCTGGGTAGCCGGCGATAAAAAAACGGCCTTGAACGAACCTAATACCGCTGTGCTTACGCAGCGCATGGCAAAAAAATACTTCGGCGATTGGCAAAATGCAATAGGTAAAACCATTACTTACGAAAACAAGATAGACCTTAAAGTCACCGGTATACTGCAAGATCTGCCTTTAAATACTGATTTACCTGTAAATATCGCGATATCATACCCTACCATTAAAAAGACTGACTATGTTAACAACCTTGAAGACTGGAACAGCAATTTTGGATCGCACAATTGCTTTATTGTATTGCCTGAGAATGTAAGCGAGGCACGTTTTAACCATGATATGGTGGCATTTATAAAAAAACATCGCCCTGATGAAGCTAAAAGAGAAGCATTTTTATTGCAGCCGCTAACAGAAATGCATTTTGACACCCGTGTCGGCTTATTCAGTGGACAAGTATTTAGTAAAGACATGATCAGGACATTAAGCCTTATCGGTGCGTTTTTACTGGTAATAGCGTGTGTTAACTTTATAAACCTGGCCACGGCACAGGCGGTTAACAGGTCTAAAGAGGTGGGTATAAGAAAGGTATTAGGCAGCAAGCGCAAACAGCTTATCCTGCA
Source organism: Mucilaginibacter sp. (assembly GCF_028288105.1). Lineage (GTDB taxonomy): Bacteria > Bacteroidota > Bacteroidia > Sphingobacteriales > Sphingobacteriaceae > Mucilaginibacter. The sequence continues at coordinate 13,494 of NZ_JAQBOI010000282.1, forward strand.
GTTTTTAAGCGAAACATTTATCATAACCCTGTTTTCTGTAGTGTTAGCAATGGGTTTAAGCGAAGCGGCTTTGCCTGCATTAAACGGCCTGCTCGAAATAAAACTAAGTTCCGGCTTTATTACCGACCCGATTATTGTAACATTTTTAGCGGTGGTACTTATTGTAGTTACCTTATTGTCAGGCTTGTATCCTTCAATGGTGCTATCGGGCTTTAACCCAATAGCTGCATTAAAAAACAAAATTACCGGGGTTAGAAGCAATGGTATAACCTTAAGGCGTGGCCTTGTTGTGATACAGTTTGGCATAGCGCAAGTGCTGGTAATAGGCACTATAGTTATTATCAGCCAATTAAATCATTTCAAAAACTCGCCATTAGGCTTTGATAAAGATGCTGTAATAACAGTAACCTTACCCGGCGACAGCATTAGCCGCCTAAGGATGGGTGCTTTACGAAACGAAATACTACGGCAGCCGAACGTTAAAAATTTTAGCTACAGTTTTAGCAGTCCGTCTGATAATATAAACTGGGGCACCCCGATAACTTATGATAACGCAGCTGTTGAAACCGAATTTAGGGTGAATTTGAAATGGGCTGATGCCGACTACTTTAAGCTATATGATCTGAAGTTTCTTGCCGGCGGGCCCTACGCTAAAAGCGATACCGTAAACGCTTATGTGGTTAACGAAACACTTCTAAAAAACCTTGGGGTAACAAACCCTAAAGATGCTATTGGTAAAACCATAAATATTTGGGGTGATAAAAACTTAACTCAAAGAATTGTTGGTGTGGTAAAGGATTTTAATGTTACATCGTTACGCGAACAAATACCACCGGTAGTTATGGCAGCCTGGACAGGGCAGTATGGTATAGCCAATATCAAGCTTTCGCCATCTAACATGCAACCCACCCTGGCAGCAATTGAAAACCAGTGGACAAAAACCTTCCCCGATAATCTCTACGAACACAAATTCCTTGATCAAAAAATAGAGAATTTTTATAAAAAGGAAAGTCAGCTATCTCAGCTATATAAAATATTCGCAGGCATAGCCATTTTTATATCGTGCCTGGGCTTGTATGGTATGGTATCGTTTATGGCGGTACAGCGCACTAAAGAAGTAGGCATACGTAAAACGCTGGGCGCGTCGGTAGCAAATATTGTGTACCTGTTCTCAAAAGAGTTTACCGTGCTTATTCTTATATCCTTTATTATTTCGGCGCCTGTTGCATGGTATTTTATGCAGCAATGGCTTCAGGGGTTCACATATCGCATACATCCCGGTTGGGGAATATTTGCCATATCTATTGTATTATCGGTAATAATAGCGTGGATAACAGTAGGTTATAAAGCAATTAGTGCTGCGCTGGTAAATCCTGTTAAAAGTTTGCGCAGTGAGTAATTTAAGAGATTGGTGAAATACACATATTAGACTAAAACTTAAGGATTTATCCTTAAGTTTTTAGAGTTTTAAATTTAATTAAATAAAGCATCATGATAAAGAACTACTTTAAAACGGCCTGGCGAAACCTTTGGAAAAATAAGGTGTCATCAACAATAAATATTGTAGGCCTTGCCATAGGTATGGCTGCTTGTATTGTCATCCTGCTATTTGTATCGTACGAAAAAAGCTTTGATAACTTTCATAGTAAAAATATTTATCGCCTAAACGAGGTGCAGAAGTTTCCGGGAATGGTGGCATCGCAAAAGGTGGCTTTATCTATGTATCCAATGGGGCCTGCACTAAAAAGCGAGTTCCCCGAAATAAAAAACTTTACCCGCGTTAAATGGGATACTAAGTATCAGACAACCTATGGTGATAAACGTGTATTTCTGCCCCAGGTATTTGCTGTCGATTCTACCTTCCTTAAAATATTTGATTTTAAACTGTTAAAAGGCGATCGTGAAACTGCCTTGGAGAAACCAAACAGTGTTTTAATTACGCAGGAAACGGCGCAAAAACTATTTGGTACCGAAGACCCGATGGGTAAATTCATTACTCATTATGGCGGTGACACTGTAAAATTCGCAGTGACGGGTGTATTGGCTAATGTGCCCCAAAATTCGCAATTGCAGTTCGATGCAGTTTACTCATTCAGTAGTATTGTTAAGCCATGGATGAATAGTTGGGGCGGTAATTGGTTAAATACTTATTTTGAGCTTGCACCAGGCACCAACGTTGCTACATTAGAAAAACAATTCCCCAATTTTCTAAAGAAATATATGCCCGGCGATGGCCATAAGTTCTACGAGCTATTTGTTTTACCGCTTAAAAGCGTCCATGCAAATTCGGCCGATATTGGGCTGGACTATATTAATTTTCAAAAATTTGATAAAAGCTCAACCAACCTGTTTGGGATCATCGCATTTATTGTGCTCATTATTGCCTGTATAAATTTCATGAACCTTTCTACCGCGCGTTCGGCAGAACGGGCCAAAGAGGTAGGTATACGCAAATCAATAGGAGCTGGCCGTTTACAACTGGCTTTACAATTTTTGGGCGAAACCATTTTGCTATCGTTATTTGCGCTGATATTATCAGTTGTTTTGGTTGAATTTGTACTGCCTTATATTAACAATTTAAGTCAGCGTCATATTGCATTACCTATATTTAGCAATCCGGTTTTCATTTTTACTATGCTTGCGGGTACTGTATTGGTAGGTATACTTTCGGGTATCTACCCGGCACTTTTCTTATCATCCTTCCAGCCGGTAAAAGTTTTAAAAGGCTCTGTTGATACCGGCAAGAACAAAGGCAGGCTGCGTAATATTTTAGTTGTTGGCCAGTTTACCAGCGCCGTTTTTCTGATGATAGCCACAGTGTTTGTACTAAAACAACTGGATTTTATGCAAAAGAAAGATCCGGGCTTTACACGTGATCAGGTAGTTACTATTCCGCTTGATAATATAACCTCACGCAAATTCGATTTACTTAAGCAGCAACTATCCGGTAATTCTTTAATTACAGCAGTAACCGGTGCACAAGATAATTTAGGTAGTCATTTAGATCAGTCGGGTGTAGAGTTTAAGTATGATAATGGCCCGTTAAGGCAACTAACCTCAACCAGATTAATTGTTGATCATGATTACCTGAATCTGTATAATATAAAGCTGGCTGCCGGCAAGAATTTTTCGAGCGAGAAAGCTGCCAATGGTCATGAATACATTATTAATGAGGCATTGGCCAAAGAACTGTTAAAAGACTATCCTAAAGCAAAACAGGAATCGCTAATTGGTAAACATTTTGGTTTTGATTCGGCAGGCGTAATTACAGGTATCGCCAAGAATTTCAATTTTAACTCTCTGCATTACAAGGTAGAAACCATGTTTATGCTCAACCAAAAAGATTGGGGTTTCAGCAATGCATCGGTTAAAATAAAAGCAGGTAAATCAACCGAGGCTATCAACTATATTAAAGCCACCTGGAAAAGCCTGTATCCCGAAAACCCATTCGAATACCAGTTTCTTGATGAGCACTTTGAAGAAGTTTACCGTGCCGATAACCAGGTAAGCAAAATTGTAGGCATACTGGCCGGCCTGGCTATTATAATATCCTGCTTAGGTTTGTTTGGACTGGCATCTTTTTCGGCAGAGAAACGGGTTAAAGAAATAGGGGTAAGAAAAGTTTTAGGCGCATCGGTGCAAAACATAGTGCTGTTACTATCCGGGCACTTTATTAAGCTGGTATTACTATCCAACTTAATTGCATGGCCGCTTGCCTGGTATGTAATGAACCAATGGCTGGAAGATTATGCCTACCGTATTGATGTTACGCTAAGCACGTTTGTTTCTGTGGCTTTACTATCGGTGGTGATCGCCTTATTAACCATTAGTTTTCAATCAATAAAAGCGGCAATTGCCAACCCTGTTAAAAGTTTAAGGAGCGAATAAGTACTTAATACTACATGCAACTGTAACCTCTTTTTGGGTTCTATTGTCATAATTAATACGATATAATAAATAGCATTAAAACTAAACCATATGTTAAAAAATCACTTTAAAATAGCCCTTCGTAACCTGTGGAGGCACCGTATATTCTCGTTTATAAACATTACGGGCTTATCTGTAGGTATTACTGCTTGCTTCTTTATTTTTATGTATGTGGCATTTGAACTTAGTTATGATAAGTTCCATACCAAGGCCGATCGTATTTACCGGCTGGTTACCGATATAAAAACCCCATCAGAAACTATTACTACGAATGTTACTTCTTGGGCGTTTGCGCCTAATATAAAAGCCGATTTCCCGGAAGTAGAAGCATATGTGAGAACAAGCGGTGGTAGTTTCCTGGTAAGAAAGGGTAACGTTAAATTTCAGGAAGAAAGAACATTATTTGCCGATTCCAACTTTTTTAAAGTTTTTGATTTTAACCTGATAAAAGGAAATCCCAAAACGGCGCTTTCTGCTGTGGCAAATGTTGTATTTACAGAAACAGCTGCTAAAAAGTATTTTGGCAACACCGATCCGGTAGGGCAAACCGTATTACTATCCGGCGAAGGTATACCAGCCATGGTAACGGGTGTAATGAAAGATATGCCCGGAAATTCGCAGATAAAGGCAGATATGCTGGTATCGATGTCAACCATTACCCAAAAGTTCAATAAAGGTATTGAGGAGCAATGGGGTAATTACGGCGCAACAACTTATTTGTTATTAAAACCGGGCGTGAATGCCAAAACATTACAGGCAAAATTCCCTGCATTTGTAGAGAAACGTAATGGCGAAGAAAGCCGCAAACGCCAAATGTTTGCCACCTTATCGCTGGAGCCTTTAAAGGATATTTATCTACATTCAAAAAGGGGAGGACAAGAAGTAGGCAGCATTAGCAATGTTTACATATTTAGTATAGTAGCAGTATTTATACTGTTGATAGCCTGCATCAATTTTATTAATTTAACTACCGCGCGTTCTGTAGAACGGGCTAAAGAAGTAGGCATACGTAAGGTTGTGGGTGCAGCCAAGGGTGAACTTGCCGGGCAATTCATTGGCGAATCTGTAGTGTTATGCTTAATAGCCTTTGTTATTACCGTTATACTCTCGGCTTTATTGCTGCCACTGTTTAACCAGTTATCGGGTAAAATAATTAGTGAAGGCGTATTCTCCAACCCATATTATATAGTTATCCTGTTAGGTATATCTGTTAGTATTGGTTTTTTGGCCGGGATATATCCGGCTATCGTGCTTTCTTCATTTAAACCTGTTATGGTTTTAAAGGGGCGGTTCTCTACCGGTACTAAAGGTAATTTACTAAGAAAAAGCCTTGTTGTGGCTCAATTCAGTATCTCTATAGCGCTGATAATTGGTACCATAATAGTTTATAACCAAATGGATTTTATGCGTAACCGCGACCTTGGTTTTTCAAAAGACCAGATGCTGGTAATGGATAGCAACGGCGATACGGGCAAGGATGCGTTTCAGCAATCTATCAGATCTATACCGGGTGTAAAATCAGTCGCGTTATCATCAAGTGTACCGGGTGGTAGTAATAACGGGGCGTATTCAGAGATCGAGAACAAAAAAGGCGATCTGCAAATAGCCAACCTCGACCTTTATTTTGTTGATTTTGATTACCTGAACCAGTTTAAAATTAAAATGATTGCCGGCAGGCCTTTCTCTCGCGATTTTATAAGCACGGATACAGCGCAGGCAATGATATTGAATGAAGAAGCGGTAAAATTATTTGGTTATAGTTCGCCGCAACAAGCCATTGGTCGCCGCTTTAAACAATGGGGCCGCGAAGGTAAAATAGTTGGGGTGATGAAAGATTTTCACTTCCGGTCGTTACAGGAAAAAATAAAGCCACTAAGCATGCGTGTTGAACTGGGTGGCCTTAACCTGGTATCGGTAAAGGTTGATGCCAAAAACCTGCCTGCAACCTTGGCTGCCATTGAAAGTAAATGGAAACAGGTTATACCAAACAGGCCTTTTAGTTATTACTTTTTAGATGAGTTTTTTGACAGGCAATACCGCAGCGAACAGCGCTTTGGGAAGTTGTTTTTCAACTTTGCTATATTGGCTATAGCCATATCATGCCTTGGTTTGCTTGGGCTGGCATCATATAGTACTTATCAGCGCACCCGCGAAATTGGCATCCGCAAGGTATTAGGCGCATCTACACCGGGTATTGTAAATATGCTTTCAAAAGATTTCATGAAACTGGTTAGTATATCGTTTGTGATAGCAACACCGGTTGCCTGGTATTTTATGCATAAGTGGCTGCAAGATTTTGCATACCGTATAGATATCCATTGGTGGGTTTTTGCTATATCCGGCATATTAGCCATGGTGATTGCTCTTACAACTATAAGTTTCCAGGCTATTAAAGCTGCTATAGCCAATCCGGTGAAGAGTTTACGTTCAGAATAAAGGTTAAAGATGGATTAGAGTTAGGATTTAGAATTTAATATCATGATCAAAAATTATTTCAAAATTGGATGGCGTAATATGATGAAGAATAAGTTCTTCTCGTTCATCAACATATTTGGATTATCGGTAGGGTTGGCGTGCTGCATGCTGATCGCCTTGTATCTTAATTACGAAACCAGTTACGATTCGCAGCATAAAAACGCGTCTAACATTTACCAGGTGGTAACCGCTTTTATACAAAAAGGTAGTAAGCCCGTGAAAATGCCAAACACACCGGCACCAATGGGGGACGCTTTAAAACGCGAGTTCCCCGAGGTGGTTGAAAGTGCAAGGTTGCTGAAATTGTTTATTGAGGATAAAACCATAGTACAGTATAACCCGACCAGTGGCGAGCGTAAATCTTTCCTTGAAGAAAAGGGTTTTCTGGCAGATGCATCCTTCTTTAAAATATTCACCTATAACTTTACCGAAGGGGATGCTGCAAATGCTTTGGTAAACCCACGTACCATAGTAATATCACAAAAACTTGCTGAAAAACTATTTGGTGCTCAATCAGCCCTTAACAAGGTGATACATGTTAACAGCAATACAAACGGTGAACAGGATTATACCGTAACCGGTGTATTTAAAAATGGCAAAACACCATCACATATTGATGCTAACTTCTTCCTGTCTGTAAATGGTGGCAACATGGAAGGTTTTATTAAAAGGCAGGCCAATGATTTTGCCAGCAATAACATGTTTTATACCTATATTTTATTAAAACCCGGTACAAATGCCGCTAAACTGCAAGCCAAACTGCCGGCATTTATGGATAAGTATGCAAGTAAGGATCTGAAAAACATGGGCTTTCAAAAGGAGCAATCGCTTATTTCCCTGCAAGATATACATCTTAGCAGCGAAGTTGAAAGTAACGTAACACCACCCGCCAGCAAAACTTATTTATACGTACTGTTTTCTATCGCGGTTTTTACGCTGATCATTGCCTGTATCAACTTCATGAACCTTTCTACCGCACGCTCATCAAAACGTTCGTCGGAAGTTGGGGTGCGTAAGGTATTGGGTGCCGAGAAATCAACCTTAATAAAACAGTTTCTGGGCGAATCTATCCTGATGACCCTGATAGCCTTTATTTTCGCGATAGCTATCACTTTAATATTGCTGCCACTATTTAACCAGTTGTCGGGAAGGGAAATAACGCTTTCTGTATCACAGGACCTAGTATTGTTTTTTGAATTTTTAGTGATGGCGTTAATAACCGGCGTGCTTGCAGGCAGTTATCCGGCATTTTACCTGTCATCATTTAACCCGGTTAAGGTTTTAAAAGGTAAGCTAACCAATTCATTGGCTGTAGTTGCGGTGCGTAAAGGCCTGGTTGTATTTCAGTTTATAATTTCGGTTGTACTTATTGTAGCCTCAGTAGTTATAGCAAGGCAAATGAACTATATGCGTACTGCCGATCTGGGATTTGCTAAAGACCAGCAAATTATTGTTCCGCTTCGTACCACGACTGCTAAATCTGCTTATGCTGCTTTAAAAGCCGAACTGCAGGAAAATAGCCAGGTGATATCAATTGGCGGCTCGGCCTATTATCCCGGTATATTTAATCCAAGCGATAATTTGATTTATAAGGAAGGGCAAACCACTGCCGAAGGTAAGCGTACCCGCCTCAACTATGTGGATGATAACTTTTTACAAACACTAAATATACAGCCACTTGCAGGCCGTTTGTTTGGCCCTGATTTTCATTCGGATACCAGTAACAGTATTATCATTAACGAAAAAGCCGCCAAAGAATTTGGCTTCAGTAGTGCAAAGGATGCTGTCAATAAAAAGTTGTTCAATAAATTTCAGGATAACACAACCACGTTTACCATTGTTGGCGTGGTAAAAGATTTTCACTATGAGGACCTTCACCTGCCGGTAACGCCCTATGGCTTTATGCTGAACACCGCCGGCTTTAACTATATGGTTATACATGCAAAACCCGGTAACATGGCCAGCATGCTAAAAACTATCGAAACAAGTTGGAAAAAATACGATCAGAACGACCCGTTTGACTATAGTTTCCTGGATGAAGATTTTGATAAGAACTATCAGGCAGATACCAGGCTGGCCGGTATAGTTGGTTATTTTACCGTTGTGGCGATACTGATATCCTGCCTTGGCTTGTTTGGTTTAGCTGCGTTTAGCGCAGAACAGCGCACCAAAGAAATTGGTGTACGGAAGGTATTAGGTGCAAGTGTAAAAACTATTGTGTCTTTATTATCGGTAGATTTCTTAAAATTGATCATTGCCTCTATCATTATTGCTTCGCCAATTGCATGGTGGCTGATGAATAAATGGTTACAGGAGTTTGCCTACCGGAAAGATATAGACTGGACGATTTTTGCTTACACGGCAACTATAGCGGTATTTATTGGTCTGATAACCATTGGTTCGCAAGCGCTAAAAGCAGCGCTGGCAAATCCTGTAAAGAGTTTACGTTCAGAGTAAAGAATCAAGATATAAGAAACAAGACTAAAACAATAATAAAAGGCATATGATCAGGAATTATTTAAAAACAGCGTGGCGTAATTTATTGCAAAATAAAACCACATCTATAATTAGTATGGCCGGCCTGGCAGTAGGTATCTGCTGTTTTTTATTACTGGCTACTTATTTAATTAACGAACTGA
>NZ_JAQBOI010000287.1 GCF_028288105.1 Mucilaginibacter sp.
GGAAAAGGCAAGTTAAGGGTGTTTGGCCATCATAACGGGGTGCTGTCTGTAAGGGATATTGTGGAAAGTGCGGGCGAATTGGGGATAGAATATTTAACCTTATATACCTTTAGCGCCGAAAACTGGAGCAGGCCAAAATTTGAGGTTACCGCTATAATGGAGTTGCTTATCAGCACCCTTAATAAGGAAATTGCCAAGCTGATGAAGAACAACGTGCGTTTAAATGCCATTGGCGATTTAAACATGCTGCCGGGTAAATGCCACCAGGAACTAAAAAATGCAATAAGTAAAACTGCCGCTAATACAGGGCTGGTGCTTACGCTTGCATTGAGCTATAGCTCGCGCGGCGAAATTGTACATGCCGCTAAAGCTTTAGCAATCAAAGTACAAAGCGGGGAAATAAACCCTGCCGATATTGATGAACAATTGTTTGAAGATAATTTATATACCGGCGGTATGCCAAACCCTGAACTATTGATAAGGACGAGTGGCGAGTATCGTATAAGTAATTATTTACTATGGCAAATTGCCTACGCCGAGCTGTACTTCACAGCAAAGCTTTGGCCTGATTTTAGGCGCGAAGACTTGTATGAAGCTATACTGGATTACCAGAAACGCGAACGCCGTTTTGGTATGACAAGCGAGCAGGTAAACTAAATTTTTACTTTTAACACTTTTTAACAACTGTATAAATTATTTTTAGCCCACTAAAATATTCGGATGAATAAAGTTTTTTTTGCTCTTCTCTTCTCTTTTATAAGCACTGCAGCACTGGCACAGGTTAATGGCGCAAAACAGTCTTCACTGTCGGGATCTATACCTGCCGATAGCCTCAGCTACCTTAGTCCCAAAGATTATATTATTGGTGGTGTTACTGTGTCTGGCGCTAAGTATTTGGATAAAGAAGTACTACTCACTATATCTAAATTAAACAAAGGTGACAGGATAAATCTGCCCGGCGAACAAAATGCCAACGTTATAAAGGACTTGTATAAGCAAGGCCTTTTTGACGATGTACAGTTAAATGTTACCAGAATAAACATGGATACCATTTACCTGGAGATTGCTGTTGTTGAGCGCCCGCGCTTATCGCGTTTGCATATAACCGGCATTCGCAAAGGCGAAATTGAGGATGTAACCAAAAAGCTAAGCGATAAAACCGGTAAAATTGTAAACGAAAATTTACTTAGCACCACTACCGCTATCATCAAAAAGCACTTTAATGAAAAGGGCTATTTAAATACTACAGTAAACATAAAACAAACAAAAGACCCGGGTGATGCCAACAGCGTTATACTGGATGTTGCTGTAGACAAAAAATCTAAGATTAAAATAAACAGTGTAACTTTTGAAGGTAATAAGGCGTTCTCTGACAGTAAGCTGCGGAAATTTCTTAAAAATACCCGCGAAAAAAAGATCTATAACATATTTGGCTCAAAGAAGTTTAAACAGGATAAATACGAAGAAGATAAGCAGACACTTGTAGAAAAAATGCAGGAAAAAGGTTATCGTGATGCGGAAGTTTTAAGCGATAGCGTTACCAAGCATGACGAGAAAACGGTTGATGTAAAGATCAAAGTTTACGAAGGCCCTAAATATTATTTTGGTGGTATTAAATTCTCTGGAAATGCACGTTATCCGGCTGATGTATTGAGCAGGATATTACGTATAGAAAAAGGACAGGTATTTAGTGAGGATGAATTAAACAAGCGTTTAACCGGGCCTACGCCAAATAACGATGATGTTTCATCACTTTATTTAAATGATGGTTATTTAACCTTTAATGCCGACCCAGTACAAACAAGGGTTTATAACGATACTGTTGATATTGATATAAGGATATACGAAGGCCCACAGTACACTATTAACCGTGTAATAGTTAAGGGTAATGATGTTACCAACGATAAGGTAGTACTCCGCGAGATAAGGACTAAACCGGGTCAGAAATTTAACAAAGAACTATTAATACGTAGTGCGCGTGAAATTGGCCAGTTGGGTAACTTTGACGAGCAAAAAACCGAACCAAGGCCAACAAATATTAACCCGGCCGATGGTACTGTTGATTTAGTTTACAACGTAGTTGAAAAACCTTCAGATCAGATTGAGCTATCTGGTGGTTTTGGCGGCGGGCAATTGGTTGGTACATTAGGGTTAACCTTTAACAACTTTGCCTTACGTAACCTGTTCAATCTAAAAGCTTACAAACCATTGCCAAAAGGCGACGGGCAGAAACTAAGCTTAAGAGGTCAGTCAAGCGGTCGTACCTATCAAAACTTCTCGTTCACTTTCTCTGAGCCTTGGTTGGGGGGTAAAAAACCAATTTACTTTGCATTATCGGCTTATACACAAGGTAGCTCTACAGGGCAGTATTATCCTAAAGAAAGCCCTTATTATAACAAGTTGCGTATCAATGGTATTGGTGTAACTTTAGGTAAGCGTTTAAACTGGCCGGATAACTACTTCCAGTTAAACTACTCGTTAAACGTTGACCATTATGACCTGGACAACTATGGAGGTTACCTGTTCCAGAATGGTACATCATACAATATTAAATTAACCCAGGAGCTTAGCCGTAACTCGGTCGATGTGCCTCTTTATCCTACATCGGGTTCAAATATTAAACTTACAATTCAGGCAACGCCACCATACTCTTTATTTAATAGTATTAATTATAATGTGGCAACACCAGAAGAAAGATATCACTTTGTTGAGTACTACAAATGGAAATTTGATGCTCAGTGGTTCCAACGGATAGCCGGTAAATTGGTGCTGATGTCGCAGGTGCGTTTTGGTTATCTGGGCCAGTATAACAAATTGGTAGGTCCATCTCCTTTTGAGCGTTTCAAATTGGGTGGTGATGGTATGCAGAGCTACCAGTTCTTACAGGGTACTGATGTTATAGGTTTACGCGGTTATGAAAACTTCTCTATTGTACCGGTAGGTTCAAACCTTAATGCAAATACAAATCAGGGTAGTGCCATCTACAATAAGTATACAATGGAGTTAAGGCATCCGGTAATTACTGGACAGTCTGCCACTATTTTCTTACTGGCGTTTGCCGAAGGTGGTAACGTTTGGGATAATTTTAGCCAATTTAATCCGTTTAATGTGCGTCGTTCTGTTGGTGTGGGTGCAAGGATATTCTTACCAATATTTGGATTACTGGGCTTAGATTATGGTTATGGTTTCGACAAAATACCTGGCCAGCCCGATGCTAATAAAGGACATTTCCATTTTACAATTTCACAAAGCTTAAGCGGAGGATTTAATTAAATTTGCACAGCAGTTTATGAAAAAAATAATTTTAATACTTTTTTTTACAGTTACAGCCTCCACGGCAGCACTGGCACAGCGTTTTGCTTATGTTGATTCTGATTATATTTTAAAACATATGCCAGAATATGCATCATCGCAAAAACAACTGGCATCGCTATCCGAGTCATGGCAAAAAGATGTTGATACCCGGTTTCAGGAAATTGACCGTTTGTACAAAGCTTACCAGGCAGATCAGGTATTAATGACACCTGAAATGCGTAAACGCCGCGAAGCGGAAATAGTGGATAAAGAGAAGTTAGCTAAAGATTACCAACGCCAGATTTTTGGTCCGGATGGCGAACTTTCTAAAAAAAGTAATGCGCTTATTAAACCAATACAGGATAGAGTGTCTAAAGCTGTACAGGCCGTTGCCGAAAGCGAAAGCCTGGATATGATATTTGACAAAAACAGCGAGGTTATTATGCTGTATGCCAGTCCGCGTTATAATAAAAGCGACGAGGTGGTAACACGTTTGGGGTTAAAGCCTGGAGTATTTGCCAAATAAAAATTTTATATTTATAATTAGGACTATTATTAAACACAGAACAACAGAAATGAAAAAACTATTTAAAGTTGCTTTAGTTGCAGCAGGAATGTTATTTGCAGGCAACTTTGCCCAGGCACAATCAAAAATTGGCCACATTAATTTTCAGCAGTTAATTGATTTTATGCCAGAAACTAAAACAGTAAAATCTCAGCTTGAAATTTATCAAAAACAATTCATTGATCAGTTAACTACAATGAATAACGAGTATCAAACTAAAGGTCAGGCATATCAATCAAAAAGAACAACCATGACTGATGCAGCACGTGGTGCAGCTGAAACTGAATTGCAGGATATAGCAAAACGGTTACAAGATTACCAACAGTCTTCACAACAACAAGTTGAAGCTAAACAACGTGAATTAGGTAAACCACTTATCGATAAAGCACGTGCAGCAGTATCTGCAGTAGCTAAAGAAAAAGGTTACGGTTATGTATTAGATACCACCAGCGAGTATTTAGTAGTATCTCCTGATGCTGACGATCTGATGCCGGCTGTAAAACTTAAATTAGGATTAAAGTAATCTTAAAATTAAATTATTTGAAAAGCGCCCTCATTCGGGGCGCTTTTTTTATTTTTGGTGTATATGTTATCAGGCAGTCCTATTGGGGTATTTGATTCGGGTATTGGTGGTTTAACGGTGTTCCGTTCTATTGTAGAACAGTTACCCGGTTATGATTATTTATACCTGGGTGATAACGGCCGGGCACCATATGGTAACCGCTCTTTCAATACCATTCATCAATATACCTGGGAGTGTGTGCAATGGATGTTTAAGCAAGGCTGCCCGCTGGTTATACTGGCCTGTAATACAGCATCTGCAAAGGCATTGCGTACTATACAGCAGCAGGACCTGCCAAAAGATAATGCTGATAAGCGTGTGCTGGGTGTTATTCGCCCAACGGCCGAGGTTATTGGCGATTATACCAAAACCAAACAGATAGGCGTGCTGGGCACAAAAGGCACGGTGCAATCGGGCTCTTATTTATTAGAGATAGAGCACTTTTCTCCGGACCTTAAAGTTTATCAGCAAGCTTGCCCGCTTTGGGTACCGTTGATAGAAAATGGAGAATACAATAAACCGGGAGCTGATTATTATGTACAGCTATACCTGGATCAGTTAATGGAGCAATCGCCGGATATTGATACCATTTTACTGGCTTGTACACATTACCCGCTATTGCAGGATAAAATTAAAGCCCACTTGCCGGCGCACATAAATGTGGTTGCACAGGGCGATATAGTTGCCACCAGTTTGGTAGACTACCTGCAACGCCATCCCGAAATGGAGCAGCGACTTACAAAGAACGGCAATCGCCAGTTTTACACCACTATTGATGATACCCCAGATTTTGACCGCCATGCATCGTTGTTTTTTGCAGATAATGTAAAAAGCGAATATGTTGATGTGAGGGAAGGGTGTTAAATAGATGTATTTTTACCTACCTGTCATCCTGAACGTATGTGAAGGATCTAATGTACTACATGCTTGTTGGCGAATAGATGCTTCACATACGTTCAGCATGACAAGGGGGTGGAACACATTAATAACCCTTCATCAATCACCTTTTCCTCTTTAAAATCATTCTAAAAAAGCACGACTAAAATAGTCAACTATCCTTAGCATTTATTAAGTTTGCAACCCAAAGCAAGCGCCCTTGAATTTTTATATTACATATTTTATTGTAGCCGCAGGTTTATTTGCTTTTGTGGGGCTGTTTACCATGTTTGGCGTATACGCCGAACGTAAAGTAAGTGCATTTATACAAAATAGGCTTGGCCCCACTGAAACGGGAAAGTTCGGCACTTTGCAAGTATTGGCCGATATGATAAAGATGGTTCAAAAAGAACTGATCATTCCGGCAGCGGCCGATAAAGTTTTGTTCCTGGCGGCACCTGCAATTATCTTTATAGCGGTTTACCTGGGTTTTGCTGCTTTGCCATGGGCCCCGGGATTAGTTCCCGCTAATATTAATATAGGGCTTTATTACATATTCGCTATTATTTCTATCGAGACCCTCGGCATATTAATGGCCGGATGGGGCTCAAACAATAAGTATTCAATACTGGGTGCTATGCGGTCTGCAGCGCAAATTATATCGTATGAAATACCTGCCGGCTTCGCGCTGATATCGGTGGTAATGGTAGCGCAAACATTAAATTTACAGGATATAGCTATGCTGCAAGGTATCTTATCTCCCGAGAAAGCCAAATTTTTTGGCTTTTGGGATGTATCGGCAATAGGGGGTATATTATCATGGAACGTTTTTCAGGCGCCGCATTTACTGGTAGCATTTGTAATATACTTTATAGCATCATTGGCCGAAAGTAACCGCGCCCCATTTGATATTCCGGAAGCGGAATCGGAGCTTGTGGCTGGTTTCCATACAGAGTTTACCGGACTACAGTTCGCGCTGGTGTTTTTGGCAGAGTATTCGATGATGTTTTTAGTATCGATGGTGGGCGTAATTTTATTTTTAGGCGCATGGAATACGCCTTTGCCAAATATAGGTTCGGTAACTTTGGCAAGCTGGACAACCGGCACGGCATGGGGAATTATCTGGATACTGGTAAAAACCTTATTATTGGTAGGCGTACAAATGTGGATAAGGTGGACATTACCGCGCCTGCGGGTAGATCAACTAATGAACTTATGCTGGAAAGTGTTAACCCCGCTGGCATTTGCCTGCATGTTAATATCCGGTATATGGCGGTTGTGGGTAATGTAGTTGGAAAAGAAGCAAGATTGTTAGAGTCAAGAGACAAGAAAAAAAAGAGAAAAGTAATTGGTGTAATCATTTCATAGTATTGAGGCATCGGTGAAATCCAAAAAATAGAATGATAAAAAAGGCGATAAACGGTTTTACAACGGCATGGAAGGGGCTAACCCTTACCATAAAGGCTTTGTTTACATCAAACGCTAAACGTAAGATCACGTCTATAACTGATGATAATTACTTTAACCAGCAAAACAACACTAACACCATACAATACCCAAAACAAGAACTACCCGTACCCGAAGTGGGCCGTTACCAACTGGATGTGGAGATTGATGATTGTATTGTGTGCGACCTGTGCGCTAAGATCTGCCCGGTAAACTGCATCGATATCGAATCGATAAAATCTACCGAGGGTAGTATCGGTGAAACATCAGATGGGTCTAAAAAATTGCTTTATGCGGCCAAGTTTGATATTGATATGGCTAAATGTATGTATTGTGGCTTGTGTACTATTGTGTGCCCAACCGAATGCATTGTGATGACCAATCAGTACGACAAAACAGTATTTGAACTAAGTAACCTTACCTATGAATTTTCGGACATGTCGCCAGAAGATGCTGCCGAAAAACGGATGCTGCTGGAAAAACAACAGGCCGAGAAACAAGCCGCAAAATTAGCCGCCATGAAGGCAAAGGAGGGCGGAGCATGAATTTAGTGCAAATACTATTCTACCTCATGGCTTTTATAACGCTGGGATCGGCATTAGTGGTTGCCATTAGTCAGAATTTGGTGCGCAGCATATTCATGTTTTTTGTAACGCTGTTTGGGTTAGCAGGTTTATATGTTTTGGCCCTGGCCGATTTTGTAGCAGTAACTCAAATTGTAATATACGTTGGTGGTATTTTAGTGCTGATACTTTTTGCCTTTATGCTATCGGGCAAGGAGGCTTTAGCCACCGCCGAACAACAAACCAACCGTTTTATTAGTCTGAATAATTTACCTGCGTTTTTATTGGCCGCATTATTTTTAGTAGTAATGCTTAATGTAGTTTTTAAGGCGGATTTGAATAATCTACAGTGGGTAAAAGCCGCTATCGAAACAAAGAATGTGGTGCCGGTTGATGGAACAGGTATTAACAGCATAGGCGTAAATTTAATGACACGATACTTACTGCCATTTGAGGCAATATCTGTTTTGTTGATGATAGCCCTGGTAGGTGCAGCCCATTTGTCGCGAAAGGAGGCCATCAAAACATGATCACGCTGAATGATTTTATGATAGTGAGTGTGGTACTGTTTTGCGTAGGCTTGTTCATTATCGTATCAAAAAAGAACGCCATACAAATACTGATAGGTATCGAACTGATGCTGAACGCTGCCATTTTGAACCTGGTAGCTTTTGGAAAGTATGATAATGCCAATAACGGGGGACAAATGTTCGCTCTGTTTGCCATTGTGTTAGCCGCTGCTACAACAGCCGTGGCGCTGGCTATTATATTGAATGTGTATCGCCAGTATAAAACCATCAACCCGGATAAAGTAAACCAGTTAAAAGATTAAATATGAAAAAGCTAATTGTTGTTTTTTCGTTGTTTCTATCGGTTGGCGCTTACGCGCAAAAGGCCGATTCGGCTAAAAAAGAGTTCAGAATTAGCACCGGCAACTCCTATAGTAGTTTGCCGCCTTTGGTGATGGTAGACGGTGTAAAGTATAAGGGCGATATCAATACCATACCTCCCAACGATATTGAAAGTGTCGAAGTTTTGAAAGATGCATCGTCAAAAAAATTATATGGCGAAGCAGCTAAAAACGGAGTGATCTTAATTACCACTAAACAAGGCAAGGCTTTAGCTTTAAAACGCTCGCAGACTATTACGGCTAAAGCAGATTCTGCATCAACCAAACCATTATACATTATTGATGATAAACCAAGCACCGGCATGCAAAACTTAGATCCTAATGATATTGACAGTATTAGCGTAGTGAAAGATGCATCGGAGGAAGCCCAGAATACCGTTGCGGGCAAAAACGGCGTGGTGATAGTTATTACAAAAGCATATAAAAAGAAAAAAGAAGCAGAGAAAGCTGTTAAACAGAACGAGCAAAAGAACTAATAATGAAAAAACTCCTTTTAATATTGCTGATGTTACTTGTTGTTGGCGCTTTTGCGCAAACACGGAAGAAGCATGCAAAAAAGAAAGTGAGCCGCACTACCAAACACCGCGTTAGGCACAGGGTTTCAACACGCGAGGAAGAACCGGTGCTTCAACCAGAGTTTCAGTATGTAACTATGGGGGCCGATAAAAAGATAGTATTTACCGACCCGCCTGATGGGCAGGAAAAACCATTTGTAATTATAAACGACACCGTTTATAACGGCAGATTGGAGGAGCTGAAGGTTGATAACATTATAGATGTATCTGTAGTAAAGCGAAAAGGGGCAAGGATAATGTATGGGCCAAAGGCTGCGGCAGGCGCCATCGTCATTAAAACAAAACAGCATTTGCCGGCCAATTTGGCTTATAATACTTTGCCGCTACCCAAACCAAGACCCCAGCAAAAGCCATTTATGTTTAACGAAGAGGTTACCTATGGTAAAGTTGAAGATATTGACCCAAAGAAGATATTAAGTATAGATACGCTGATACAGCCCAAATTTGTTGGCTCAAAAGATAATGATACCACGGTAAGCGTAACCACTAAGGTTTACGGAAAAAAACTATACCAATGGAAATTTGGTACACTATCAAAAGCCTACAAAACCTACATTAGAAGCCGCCGTGGCAATGATAACGGTGTAAACTATGTATTAAGCGACGGAACTACATTGACAGGCGGAAAAGAAGAAGACCTGATCAAGTTATTGAAGGTGTATAACTCGGATATTAAGTCGGTAACTTTCGCCGGGGCTACAGGGAAAAGATCAAACAGGACCCCTACTACCGTAACTATAGAAATTAACGAACAATCGAATTGAACCCAACCTTACCATATAACGACGCGCAAACCGTAACCCTTGCAATAATTGCAGTGGTGTTGCCCTTTGCTGCCTTTGTGGTAAACTTTTTACTGTTGGGTAAAAGCAAGGCATCGGGTTGGGTATCTACATTGGCTATATTGGCGAGTACAATATTAGCTGGAAGCGTATTCTTTAAGGTATGGAATACCCACACCATACATACCCAGCAAGTGTGGTTTATCATTGGCGCTACAAAGGTACAGGCAGGCATCCTGCTCAATAATCTGTCGGTGCTGATGTTGCTGCTGGTATCGGTTATTGCCTTGCCGGTGCATATCTATTCTACCGCTTATATGAAGGATGATGATGGCTATAGCCGGTACTTCAGGTATTTAAGTCTGTTTTGCTTTAGTATGCTGGCATTGGTGGTGGTTGATAACCTGATACTGCTTTATGCATTTTGGGAATTGGTGGGTTTTTCATCGTATCTGCTCATTGGTTTTTGGTTTACCCGCGAGAGTGCCATCATCGC
This sequence comes from Mucilaginibacter sp., assembly GCF_028288105.1. GTDB lineage: Bacteria > Bacteroidota > Bacteroidia > Sphingobacteriales > Sphingobacteriaceae > Mucilaginibacter. The sequence continues at coordinate 10,070 of NZ_JAQBOI010000287.1, forward strand.
CAATAAAAAGGCTTTTATTATAAACAGGATAGGGGATATTGGTTTGCTTACGGCCATTATTATTCTGTATACGCAGTTTAATACATTTGATATCCAGCAGCTTTTTGGCGATAAAGGTTTAATTGTTAATTCTATCATCGCCAATGGCGAATGGACGGGTACTTTAGGCAGTATACCTGCCCTATGGCAATACGTTGCCTTCGGCGGGATATTTCTGGCAGTTGCTGCAAAGTCAGCACAGTTCCCTTTACATACCTGGCTGCCTGATGCTATGGAAGGCCCGACTTCCGTATCAGCATTGATCCACGCAGCTACCATGGTGGCTGCAGGGGTGTTTCTGTTAGGCCGGGTTTACCCAATGTTCAACGGGACAGAACTAACCGTATTGGCTTTTGTAGGTTGCTTTACCGCGTTTATGGCAGCGACTATCGCCCTTACACAAAACGACTTGAAACGCATCATGGCTTACTCCACCATTTCGCAATTGGGCTTTATGGTGATGGCTATGGGCGTTGGGGCATATTCATCCTCGCTATTCCATTTGGCCACGCACGCGTTCTTTAAATGTTTACTGTTCCTTGTCGCGGGGATTGTTATCCACCAGGTAAAACATATTAAGGATGATAACAACCTTGATATCGACCCGCAAAATATCCTGCATATGGGGGGCTTGCGTAAAAAGCTGCCCTTAACTTTTATCGCTGCCTTAATTGGCGGATTAGCGTTGGTTGGTTTCCCGCTAACATCGGGCTACCTGTCAAAAGACGGTATCCTGATCCAGGCGTTTGACTGGTCGGACAATAAAGCAGGCATCCTAAAGCTAATTCCATATGTGGCACTGCTCACCAGTTGGTTAACCGCGTTTTATGTGGCAAGGCTTATAGTAAAAGTTTTCTTTGGTGAGTTCCGCTTGCAAAAAATGAATCCTCACATTCATATCCACATGGGTGATGGGGGCTGGCAATACAAACTGCCGCTGGTGTTTCTGGCGCTTTGCTGCTTATTCCCGGTGTTTTCGTATAGCCCGATTTTTTACGAGGATGCGTGGTTATACAAAGGGTTTTTGCAGGCTAACTTTTTAGCGCGCGAGAATATGTACCACTATATTATACCAGTGTTGGTGAATATATTGAGCGTTGTGGTAATATACTGCGCGTATATGATTTATGCAGAACGCAATACATGGTCGTTTCCGCAAAAGGGGCTGCTGTTCCGTATCTCTTTTAACGAATGGTGTATTGATAGCTTTTATAACCGTGTTATTGTGCGTTTTGTAATGTGGTTAAGCAATGCATTGTACTGGTTTGATAGTAAAGTAGTAGATGGATTTGTGAACCTGCTCGAAAAAATTGGTATCGCCATTGCCGGTATTGCTGCATGGTTTGATAAACATGTAGTTGACGGATTGCTGCATCTAATTGCTGATATTGTGCACGGCATTGGTGGTTTTGCACGCCGTTTTCAAGGCGGAAAAATTCAATATTATTTATTCAGCATGTTATTAGTGCTGATCACCGTATTTATTTTAAAACTGATCTGGACCTGATGAATATATTAACCCTGCTCATTTTTACACCCATACTGTTTGGCTTAGTTAT
>NZ_JAQBOI010000311.1 GCF_028288105.1 Mucilaginibacter sp.
CTAACTTGGTTTGCAGTGTATAACCAATTGCAGGCAATACAGAAAATACCGGCTTTGTTCCTATTACTGTAGTTGCTTTATTATCTACAGTCCCCTTTTTATTAAAAACTGAACGGATCAAATCGTATAGATCCTTTTGTGCGGAGGTGTCTTGCTGGGCAACCACCAGGGTATCGTTCATGCGGTGCCTGGTTAGCGGGATAGTGCTTTTATCCTGCGCATGCAGCGCAAAAGATAACAGAAGCATAACTATCAGCAATAACGCTAATTTCATTAAGATGGGATTACAAGATTAGTGCTGCAAAACAACGGTGTAAAGATATATTTTTGTAAACGATAGATTGTGGTAAGCATAAAACAAGTCCCCCATTCTAAAATAAAGATTTTTCTTTAATATTTGCATTTTTAAAGAATTTATTTTATATTTGTATATGATTATGCCAATCGGCATTTAATTCATTAAACGTCACTCTTCATGAAACAACATCTAAAAACAATCAAAGCTTACAGGGCGCGTATTGCAAAATATTTTAGCTTTATACAGGGAGAATATCATATAGAAAAAGTACCGGCAAAGGGTTCTAAAGACAGCACTGACTTTATAGATCAAAAGGTTTGGGACCGTGAACCCGAACCTGCTACCCTATCCGGGTTGGCCTTAGCTTTGGGTTTTATCAGCATAGCTGAACTGGAAGCATATGAGCGTGATGGCAAATTCGCGCATATTATTAAAAAGGCCAGGCTAAAGGTAGAGGCCGAGTACGAAAAAAGGCTTCATTATCAATCGGCCACCGGGGCTATATTTTTTTTGAAGAACCTGGGCTGGACTGAGAAACCTGATGATCCTTTCTTAAAGGAAATACCTAAAACAATAAAAATAGAAATTGTTAATTCGGGTCCTAAACTGGCTTCGAGCGAAAAAGATGTGACGCTTTTAGACGGGAAGGCGAAAGGATGAAGGATAAAAGACCTTCCCTCTTAAGTCCTTGGTCTTTAATCTAAAAGTCTTTTATCCAAAGAATATGCACAATAAAACTACCACCCTATTCAAACATAACTACGAAGCTACCAGCCATATTATTATAAACCAGGGGGGCACAAGTTCTGGTAAAACTTATGCTATTGAACAGGTATTGTTTTGCCTGGCGGCAGAAAACGAAAAACAGATCATCACCGTTGTAGGGCAGGATATCCCCAACCTAAAATCGGGTGCCCTGCGCGATGCACAGGCCATACACAGCGAATCGGATATTCTGAAGCGCATGGTTAAAAACTACAACCGGACAGATCGCATATTTGAGTTTAGCAATGGCAGTATCATCGAGTTTAAAAGCTACGATAATGCACAAGACGCGAAGTCCGGAAAAAGGGATTACCTGTTTGTAAACGAAGCGAATGGCATTGAGTGGGATGTGTATACCGAACTTGCCCTGCGTACCAAAAAACGGATCTATATTGATTACAATCCCAACACAGGTTTTTGGGTGCACGAGAGGTTGATAGGCAAGGAAAACGTGCAGCTTTTCATATCCGACCATCGGCATAACCCTTTTATAGAAGATGCTTTTCGGGCCAAAATAGAGGCGCTTAAATCCGAAGACCTGGAGTTATGGAAAGTTTATGCGCGTGGTCTCACAGGTAGAATAACCGGTTTAGTGTTTGATAACTGGCATATTTGTGAAGCTATCCCTACGGATGCAAAACTAATATCCGCAGGGCTCGATTTTGGCTTTACTAATGATGAAACCGGTTGCGTGCTTGTTTATAAACAAAACGGTGAGCTTTGGGTTGATGAGGTACTTTATGAAACCAGACTTACCAATAAAGATATAGCCGGTAAATTGCAAAACGCCGGCATTAGCAAAGGAACAGAGATTATTGCAGATAGCGCCGAACCAAAATCAATTGAAGAGCTTAAGCGCCTTGGGTGGTATGTTACAGGTGCTAAAAAAGGGGCTGATAGCATTAAAAACTCAATAGACATACTTAAACGTTATAAAATAAACGTTACTCGTAACAGCGTAAATCTGCGTAAGGAATTAGGCAGGTACAAATGGAAAAGCGATAAGAGCGGCAAAACCATAAACCAACCAGTTGATACCTTTAACCACCTTATAGACCCTTTGCGGTATGTAGCCTTAAATAAGTTAAATGCAAAAGGCAGCTTCGGGGTAAAAAGCAGGCTACCGAAAGCCATTAAGCAACAGAACTATGATGTTTTTGCCGGAATAATCGATCTTTCTTAATCCATCGGTGCAATCATTCAAAACAATCGGTGTAATCCCAATAATATGATAGAAAAAATACTTATAACAACCCATGGTAAACTGCGGGTTAAAATACCATCGCAGCTAAATGAAGTTAGCCTGGGGCAAATGATGGCCCTGCAGGATAATCCACAATTGAGTGACCTGGACGCCATTAGCATATTATCGGGCGTCCCGGTTTCCGATCTTCAAACAGTGCGCAATGCCGGCGACTTTATGGCTTTCGCCGATGCTGTACTCTCTTTATCCCAGCAAATAAGGCATTTGTATAACAGCGATGAGATCCCCAAAAAAATAACTGTTGACGTTGATAAAAAACTGGTTACAGTAAATGTGATAAACAACCTATCGGTAGAACCGGCGGGCGCATTTATGGCCGCCCGGGATGTTATTGCAGATGAAATAGCCGAACACATAAAAATTTACGGTGAAGAAAACTGGAAGGATTACTTTAACCCATCGCTTACCGCGTGCTGCAAGGTGCTGGCCTATTACTTTTACTGCCGAGCAACGGGTAATAAATATGATGAATATGCCGCAGCCACATTTGCCGAAACTATAAAACAATTGAGGGTAACGGAGGCACTGCCCATAGCGGGTAAATTCTTATAAACCGTCTTTTATAAAAATTCAATATCCCATTCGGCAATCTGTAATTACTATTTAATACTGGAAGCATCAAACAATAGCCGGAAATTACGATGAAAATGTCGACAGCAAAATGACCATACTGAAAGAAATTAACAACAAATTGATTTAATGAGGTTAATGCTTGCAGCTTAAAACTCAATGTAATGTGGTCCATCATTACATAAACAGCAGCTATCGCTCTAATCCCTTCGATGTATAAAAATTTTGCCTTTACAGTTTGCACCATCTTTAATAAAATGAAGATAACATATAATTCATATTTGCACGTAGTAGGACAATATTTAATATTTCAGACAATGCCGTTTGTATTGTAGAATGGTATTATCGGCATAAATTCAAGGTTGAATTTATACTATATTTTGTGCCCGGAACGAGATTCGAACTCGTACATCCTTACGAATGCCACCCCCTCAAGATGGTGCGTCTACCAATTTCGCCACCCGGGCTTAATAAATACAAAGTCTTAAGTTTAAGCCTTGTCTTATCAATTCGACACATGACCTAGAACTTAAGACTCTAAATTTACTGGATGTGCCCGAAGAGAGACTCGAACTCTCAAGAGACAATTCTCAACGGCTTCTGAGACCGCAACGTTTACCAATTTCGCCATCCGGGCATATACAAGGTTGCAAATATAATTTTTTTAGTTAATCCCACTAAAATAAATGCTAAATAAGCGCACTTTTTGTAAACCAAATGGTAAAAGTTAACTTCGGTAAAACTTCTATTATGCATATTAATAAAACCCATATCGCCACAGCGTTCTTTTTATTCTTATTTATTAGTTTAAAAGCTCAAAGCATAACGTCATTACAGCAAGGCAGACCAACCAGTATCCGTGGTTTGTCAGTAGTTGATGATAAAACAGCCTGGGTAAGCGGCAGCAAAGGAACAATTGGAATATCAAATGATCGCGGAATTAGTTGGGCATGGCAACAAATTAAAGGTTTCGAAAAATCTGACTTTAGAGATATTGAAGCATTCTCTGATAAAGAAGCCGTAATTATAAGCTCAGGAACCCCAGCTCTTATCCTAAAGACAATCGATGGTGGTAAAAATTGGGCTATTAAGTATCAAAAAGCGGATACAGCCTACTTTTTAGATGCGATGGATTTTTCAACAAAGCAACATGGCTTTGTTTTAGGCGACCCTATCGATAATAAATTTTTGCTTTTAGAAACTATAGATGGTGGCGAAACCTGGAACCCTGTTATAAATTCGCCGGCAGCATTAAAAGACGAGGCCGCCTTTGCTGCCAGCGGCACCTGCTTACGAGCAAATAAGTTGATTACCATAGTAACCGGTGGAAGTAATAGCCGGATACTAACCTCTCCTATCAAAAACCATTTGTGGACTGCAAAAGAATTGTCACTTACAAACGGCGCAGCAAGCCGGGGTGCCTTTTCTGTTGCATATGGCAACAATCAAACAATCATAGTTGGCGGAAATTATGCAAAGGATAAACAAAGCGACTCAGTAGCTTATATACTCCCGAAGGCTAAAGCTAAGTTTAAAAAGTATATTCCAGTAACCGGACCTGCCGGTTATCAATCATGTGTTGAACATATCAAAGGTGATGTATTCCTTTCAACAGGCACCTCAGGAAGTAATCTAACTATAGATGGTGGTAAAACCTGGCAAAAAATTGATGGCACAAGTTATAACGTTTGCCGCAAAGCAAAGCATGGAAACCTTATTTTATTGGCTGGGGATGGAGGAAAATTAGGTTCATTTAAATTTTAAAATTGTGTGTTTGAAGCACTTATTGAAAAGTTTACATTTTATTGAAAATAGGCTTGCAACCTATATCAATTAATCCTATATTTGCACCACTTTAAACGGAAACGATAACACAATCGAAAAGTTAAAAGTTGATTCCGTAGCTCAGCTGGTAGAGCATAACACTTTTAATGTTGGGGTCCTGGGTTCGAATCCCAGCGGGATCACAAAGACCACCCAACAGGTCGAACGTTTTGAAGGAAAAGCCTCTTGAAAAAGAGGCTTTTTTTTTGTTTTAAGGCTTTTTATAGCTAAAACAAGGATTTTTCAATATACCCGGTGCTAGCTGGTGTCTCTTTTATTTAATTCCAATACAATCTAAGGCAACTCAATACAACCAATTCGGTACCCTATTCGGTACTCTATTCCTTTTTCCGAAAATAGGGTACCGAATAGAATTTAGTACAGTTTGATTTCGATTGTATCAGTTTGACTATCAGTTAAAAGAACCAGTTTTTCACTTAAAAATTTGGAGTATGAAAGTTAATGAAGAGTTGTCAATTTTATTTTGGCTAAAGCGTGAAAAAGCGCTAAAAGACGGACGGGTACCGATCTATGTCCGTATCACTGTAAATGGCGGACGTGATGGGTTCGCCTCCGGTAAGAAAATTCATCCGGATGCCTGGGATGAAAAAGCGGCCATCGCTGGGATGAACTGCCCGGATTATCAGGCCATCAATAGTTATGTCACCAGGACCAGGGCGGAATTGGAAAAATGCTATAATGTATTGGAAGCTACCTGTGACCGGGTGACGGCGGCCATGGTTAAGGATGCTTACAAACCCAAGCCAGTGGTAGACCAGCAAACCCTGGGGGGTGCATTTAAACTGCACAATGAAGAGTTCGCCGAAAAGGTCGCCAAGAAAAAAGGCAGTCCGGGTACCCTGACCCGTTATGAGCGGCTCGAACGTTATTGCATGGCATTCCTGCACAGCAAATATAAGCTACGCGATATGGCCCTCGAAGAGTTGCATATGGGTATCGCCACCAACTTTTACCATCACCTGCTTTTACAGGACATCGGTGAGAATGCGGCCATGAAGTATGTAAAAACGCTAAAGCAGGTGATCGACCGCGCTATAAATGAAGGCTGGATCAAGGTCAATCCGATCAAAGGTTTTAAATGTAAATATGAAGATCCCGACCGTGAGTGTCTGGAGATGCACGAAGTGATTAAAATGTATCAGAAAAAAATTGAGATCGCCAGGCTGGCTGAGATCCGTGATGTGTATATTTTCTGTTGTTTTACGGGCTATGCGTATGAAACCTGTTATCACCTGGAGCCTGAGAACATCTTTACCGGGCTCGATGGTAAGCTTTGGGTCACCAAAGACCGTCAAAAAACTGGTTCAGAGGAATGTGTGCCGCTTATGCCGATTGCCTTGGAGATCATTAAACGGTATAAAAAACATATCTATTGCCTTGAAAACAATAAGCTGTTACCGGTGAACAGCAATTACCGCTATAATACCTATTTAAAGGAACTGGCGGATATCTGCGGCATAAAAAAACACCTGACCACCCACACAGCACGTCATACGTTCGCAACTACGGTTACACTTGAAAACGATGTTCCGCTGGAAACCGTAAGGAAAATGCTCGGCCACAAGGATTTCCGCAGTACGCAAATCTACGCGAAGATCACCAAGCGCAAGATCAGCAACAATATGAAGGAGTTAGAAAGAAAGTTATTTACCCCTACCGGCAAGTTGAATAGGGCCAGTTAATAAATAAGATCATTATGGAAATCAACACCAATATTATAGCCGATATTCAATCGATCATTCAGAAAGCCCGTGCAACTGCGGTCCGCGCCGTGGATCATGAACGGGTCGTTATGTACTGGCATATCGGTAGAAGGATTTTTGAGGAAGAACAGGGCGGTCATGATCGGGCCGCCTATGGCGAACGGCTCATTAAATATCTTTCCGAAAAGCTGCAGCCCCAATTTGGCGGGGGTTTTTCTTCCCGAAATCTGAACCTATTCCGTCAGTTTTACCGCTGTTTTCCAATTGTGCACGCACTGCGTGCACAATTGAGCTGGTCGCATTATCGGTCCTTGCTTACGCTTGACAATCATGATCAACGGGAGTTTTATCTTAACGAGACGTCGAAGAACAATTGGACCTCACGGCAGTTGGAGCGCCAATTATCCAGTCATTTATATGAACGTTTGCTGTTAAGCACAGATAAGGAATCTGTGTTGGCCATGGCCCGGAATGTGCAGCAACCCCGGGAAGCTAAGGACATTATCAAAGACCCGATGGTGCTGGAATTTCTTGGGTTAAAACAAGAGGAAGCCTATTTCGAAAAGGATCTGGAATCGGCTTTGATCACCCACATCCAGGAGTTTATGCTGGAACTCGGTAACGGGTATTCATTTACCGCCCGTCAAAAACGCATCCATCTGGATGGTGATGATTTTTTCGTTGACCTGGTTTTTTATAACCGGCTGCTGCAATGTTTTGTGATCGTCGAATTGAAAACGCATAAGGTCACTCATCAGGATATCGGCCAATTACAAATGTATGTGAACTATTATGACCGTGTGGAACGTTTACCTCACGAAAATCCAACTGTTGGCATATTGCTGTGTCTTGAAAAGAATGATACTGTCGTCAGGTATTCCCTACCTGAAAACAGTAATGTGTTTGCGTCAAAATATAAATTGTATTTGCCGACGCCCGAAGAATTGTCGACAGAGATCGCTCAAGTCACCGAACATTTAGGATAAGTTTTCCATGGTGCCAAATTGGCTCCTTGAAACCGGTTTAGGCAGCAGGGATAAATTGTGTACGCGGTGCGTACACAATTGGTGGGTGTGTTTTGAAATGATCCGTTATCAGTCCATCATTGATTAATGGCTCTGGGCGGGCGATACGGGCTGTGAAAATCTTCCAATAAAGTGCTCCGTGTTTTGCGCCGATGACAATAATCAAGAGGCAAAACACGGGGCGAAACGGGCCCCGCAAAGCGGGGCCGTTTTACAATTTTAAAGTCAGGTAGCATCTAAAGCAACCAGTTTTTGATAAACATCTTCACAATAGTTCTGTAACCGTTCATCTGCCGAACGATGTTCAGGGTTAAGATGCGCATAGTGCCTGTAATCATCCGCTTGCATAATCGCCAATTGCAGGTTGTCTATTTCGAGGTCGCAACCATTCAGATCCGTAATTTTCATTATGCTGTATATTAAGCTACTTTAAGTGGCTGTGCCCTGAAATCTTTAATATTTAAAAAGAACCCCCGATTAGATAAAATCCCCTCACGGAACAACTGCCAAAGTAATGATGCCCCACAATTAGCCAATGCGGAATTAATAAACAAATCCTGCTTGGTGAGGGCTTCGGCAAGGGAGCAGCTTGGCGTGTTATCTTCCTTTTCCGAGGAATATAGGAGTTCTTTAAATTCATCGGTAACTAAAGGCAGGCTTTCTACAGGCTTGTATAATTCAGAAGCGGGTTGTTTGATTTTCTCTAACGTCGATAGTATTACCTGACCGTTTGTTCGGCTGTTACCGAAATCCATCCAATATTGAACATGATTACGGCCACCATAGCTTTTAGCAAGGTATTTCAATACGTCCGCTATATCGAAGCGAGCCTGTACCGTATCAACACAAGATATGGTTATGACCGCACTGGCGACATCTTTATTGGATAATGATTGCTTATCATAACGTAGCGTTTCAGCTTTCCAGTTGGTGCCGAAAAAACGGTTAATTCGGTTAATCAAGGCAACTGATTTGTGTAACCCAATTTCGGCGGTGGTGAATAACTGCCTGCCGAGGTTCGCGTGGTCTACGGTGTCATTGTCAAATACCCTGACAAATAAACCCGCATGACCCAAAGCGATAAGCGCATGGTTCATTCTTGCCAATGCGGTCAATACCTGACCGCCCGTACCACCTGCTCCTATCAAATTAATAGTAACAGGGTTATAAGGCTGTAATAATTCCTTTTGGACGATATGTACAGCGGGTTTATGGATTTTCTTCGTTCTCACTGGATGATTTGTTTAAGGGTCAAACTTGTTTTAATTAATTCGCACTGTGGAAACACATCGCCTTTCCCTGCAAGGGAGCGCCATAATTCGGTGGTATTGCTTTTAGTGCTGTTATTCCCGCTGATGGAGTGGCTGAAATTGCTGTTAAAGAAATACTGCTCCCATGTTTTCGTAAATTCTTCTAAACAGGTGCTTTTACCAATATTGATTTGCACCGTTCCCATGCAGACCTGCCCACTTCCATAAATATTTAAATAAGGGGCATGGCAAAGTCTAGTATTCATGTTGGGTTTGGTCTTGCCTGACAAGCCGAAGACCATCAAATGGTCGGCATTGGCTTTCCAAAGCATAGCAGGTACATGGAATTTACCCGATGGAATATTCAGCCCCTCGACAAAAAAGAGGTTCACTTCCT
>NZ_JAQBOI010000012.1 GCF_028288105.1 Mucilaginibacter sp.
GCTTAATAGCATTTAATACCGCGCTGGTATTAACCACCTTGCCACGGGCTGTGTTAATGAAAAATATAGGCTTTTTAAAATGGAACAGATATTCATCGGTAACCATCCCGTTGGTTTCGGCAGTTAGAGGGATATGCAGGCTTAGTACATCGCTGTGTTTAACAATCTCTTCCATGCTTACCTCGCGGGCGTATTGGTCGCTAAAGCCGGTTTTGTATTTATCGTAGGCAATAACGTTTACCCCAAAGCCTGATAATCTTTTGGCAAAGCTGCTGCCCATATGGCCATAGCCTATAATGCCTACGGTTCGGCCCTTTAGCTCGTAGCCACGGTTTTCTTCGCGTCGCCATTTACCATCCCTTATCTCGGCATCGCCACGGTTAAGGTTATTCATTAACGACAGCAACAAACCCATAGCGTGCTCGCCAACTGCATCCATATTACCCTCAGGCGCGTTTATCAGCTCAATACCTTTAGATAGGGCATAGCCCTCATCTATATTATCCATACCGGCCCCGGCGCGGCAAATAAAGCGCAGGTTTTTGGCCTGATCGATAAAAGCCTTATCCACCTGGAATTTTGAACGGATAGCCAGCCCGTCGTAATCATTGATAATGGCATAAGCCTCATCAAGTTTCATATCCGGCTGATAATTGCAGGTATAACCAAAGGCCCGGGCCTGCTCAACAAAGGCCGGGTGCAGATCGTCAACTATAAGGATGTTGTTTTTCAATGGAGTAAGATTATGATGGGCAAAATTAATAAAAAGCAACCCATTAGTTAATGGTTGTGGCAGATGTGTTTTAAGCATGACGAATTGCCTGCGCTAAGGGGTGAGTAAAAGCCACTCCCCAAACTTGGCACGTTAATAGCGTATGTCTATATATAACATATTACCAATGATAATTCCATTTAAAAAGACCCGTACGCATATAAAACTGTATACCGAAAAACTATCTCACGATGGTTTCAGGCAGATATTTGACCATATAGACCAGCTCAGCATCAAAAAAGGTGTAGACAAAATGGGCCTGGATAAATTTATAAACCAATGCGCTTACCTGGCAGCAGGCTCCGGGGCTATAGCAGGTAGCGGCGGTATCATGACCATGATAGTAGGCATGCCGGTTGATTTTGTGAACCTGATAACCCAGCAGTTTAGGGTTACCATGGCCATTATGTATTATACCAAAGGAAGCTACAGAATAAGCTTTGATGAATTTATGCATCTGGTAGCAACATCCTTTAAAATAGAAGCCGGTGTATCCGTAACTAAAGCCATGATGGAAAGTATTGCCGAGAAACTCTTGTTGGCATTTGGCGCACGCGCTGCCAAAAGATTAGTGCCCGTTGTTGGCGCTGTAATTGGCGGCACTGCAAATTACCTGTTTGTTAAACGCATGGCCCAACAAGTAAAAGAAATGAAAGGTGCGGATAAAATTGTGGTGATTCCGATAGACTAAGCCTGTCTGTTCTCTGCTATCTCATTAGTTAGCTTTACAAAATCGGCTACGCTTAAACGCTCGGCGCGCAGGTCGAGGGTTTTATTATCGACCATCTTCTCTTTGTTTATCAATGAAGATACAGCGTTGCGCAATGTTTTACGGCGCTGATTAAAGCCTGCTTTAACAACCTGCCAAAACAGCTTTTCGTCGCAACCCAAGCCTGCGGTTTCGTTACGGGTTAGGCGGATAACTGCCGATAAAACCTTTGGCGGCGGATTAAATACCCCGGCCTTCACCGTAAATAAATATTCTACCTTATAATAAGCTTGTAAAAAAACGCTTAATATGCCATACTCTTTGCTGCCAGGTTTGGATGCGCAGCGTTCGGCCACTTCTTTCTGGAACATGCCCACAACCTCGTGCACCTGGTCACGGTGATCCAGTATCTTAAAAAGTATTTGCGATGATATATTGTATGGGAAGTTACCAATAACGGCCATCTGGCTATCAAATTTGGCTTTAAAATCAAGCTCCAGGAAATCGGCATTAATTAGCCGTTCGCCCAGTTTAGGATATTTCTTTTTAAGGAACGTATACGATTCGGTATCAATATCAATCAAAAACGTTTCGTATTCAGTTTTTTGCAGCAGGAAGTCGGACAGGATGCCCATACCCGGGCCGACCTCCAGCACTTGTTTGTACTTATCGGCAGGGCGCAGGCTCTCTACAATTTTCGAGGCTATATTTTTATCAGTAAGAAAGTGTTGCCCTAAATGTTTTTTTGCTCTTACTAATGTCATTATCCGTTTTTATTTGAGCAAATTAAGGCATATTTGTGCTTTAATCAGGAATTATAAACTTAAAATCTTTTTATTTGCAATATAAGCTTAGGGCTAATAGCCTAAAGCACAAAGCAAACACAAGGATCCGGCCCCAATATCAGGTCGGTGAATCATTATAAATATCATGAGCGACAAACCTAAAATAGGAATAAGTATTGGCGATGTTAACGGGATAGGATTAGAGATAATTATTAAAACCCTTGCCGATACCCACATATACGATTACTGTACACCTATTGTTTACGGGCATACCAAAGTAGCATCATTTCATCGCCGCGCTACGCATATCAACGAGTTTAACTTTAATGTGATCGATAACCCCACAGAGGCGCAGCACCGTAAAGCTAACATGATAAACTGCTGGGAAGAAGATGTACGTATTGAACCCGGCCAGATCACTGCCGATGGCGGTAAGTACGCCTATATATCCCTGCAACGCGCTACCGACGATTTGCTGAGCGGAAGTATTGACGGCCTGGTAACCGCACCTATTAATAAAGATAACATCCAGAACGAGGAATTTAACTTTCCCGGCCATACCGAATATTTGCAGCATCGCGATAGCAAGGAAGAATCTTTAATGTTTTTGGTGAGTGATACCCTGCGCGTTGGTGTAGTAACGGGCCATATCCCGGTAGCTAAGATCTCGGAAAGCATAACTACCGAAAAAATAGTTCATAAGTTAAAGCTGATGAATGCCAGCCTGCACGATGATTTTTGGATACGTAAACCAAAAATTGCCGTATTGGGCTTAAACCCGCATGCAAGCGATAACGGCCTTATTGGCAGCGAAGAAAAAGATACCATTATCCCGGCTATTGAAGAAGCAATGAATAATGATGTACTGGCTTTTGGCCCGTACCCTGCCGATGGCTTTTTTGCAAACGGAACATACCTGCAGTTTGATGCCGTATTGGCCATGTACCACGACCAGGGGCTTATACCATTTAAGCAGATAGCTTTTGAATCGGGCGTAAATTATACCGCCGGATTAAGTTTTGTACGTACCTCGCCAGATCATGGTACGGCCTATGATATCGCCGGAAAAAATATGGCATCAGAGATCTCATTCCGCGAAGCCTTGTTTACTGCCATACATATAATTAAGCATAGAAGGGAAACTGCCGAACTAAACGAAAACCCGCTGACGTTTGCCAAATTAAGTCGCGACAGGGATTAATAAGCCATTGTGCAGATACTGTTTTAAATTTATTACCGTTTTATTAAAACATTTATCTGTAAAAAAACATTTTCCTGTTTAATGAGTAATTTAATTAACCGCATCAGGTCAATTGATGCGTTTCGTGCAGTTACCATGTTCCTGATGATCTTTGTGAATGATCTGGATGGGGTGCCAAATACTCCCGAGTGGCTCAAACATGCTGATATTAATGCCGACGCTTTAGGACTTGCCGATACCATTTTCCCTGCCTTTCTTTTTATAGTGGGCTTATCCATACCCTATGCATTTGCCAAGCGCTTGCATAACGAGAATGCCCATATACCGATGCGCATTATTACACGGTCGTTCGCGCTGATATTTATTGGGTTTTTTCATGCCAATATGGAAACCTATAACGAGGCAACCACCCTTTTGCCCAAGCCCGTGTGGGACAGTCTGGCCACCTTCAGCTTCTTCTTTATCTTTTTAGATTACAGCAAAACCAAATCAAAATTACGGCAATACCTGTTTCAGGGCTTTGGTGTGGCACTGCTGATAACCATGTGCATACTTTACAAAAGCGACGACCCTAACCACCCATGGCTACACTTAACCTGGTGGGGAATATTGGGGCTGATAGGCTGGTCGTACCTGGTGTGTGCGTTTATTTATTACTACTCCAACGGGGTGTTGTGGGTGCAGGCTGCCGCCTGGATCTTCTTCATGTTTTTTAACATCGATTTCCACTTTGGGATGCTTAACTTTTTAAGCGGCATTCAAAAGTATATGTGGATAGCCGGCAACGGCGCCATGCAGGCCTTTACTATGGCGGGCGTATTTGTATCGGTGCTATATATGCGGTTAAATCAAAACAAAGAAATTAAAATGCTATGGGTGGCAATGCTGCTTATGGCGGTGATATTGTTTAACCTGGGGTTCATTGTCCGTTACTTTAGCGGGGGCATTTCTAAGGCGCGCGATACCCCTTCGTGGGTGTTGATATGTACCGGTATAAGCCTTGTGGTGTATGCCTTTTTTGTTTACCTGATAGATGTAAAGCACAAGTTTCATTGGTTTAAGGTGATAGAACCAGCAGGCACCAACACCTTTACCTGCTACCTGCTGCCCTTTTTGTTTTACCCCCTTTACCAGATGACCGACCTCGGTTATCCCGAGTACTTTGACCAGGGCACCGGTGGGCTCATCAAATGCGTCATTTTTTCTTTTGTAATGGTATGGCTTACCGGCTTGTTGCAGAAGATAAATGTGAGGCTGAAGATATAAGTTAGTAGAGTCAAGAGAGGAAGATTCAAGAGCCAAGACTTGATTAGGTTGAGCTTGTCGAACTGCATAGCGGCTTGCCCCACCCACCCTTCGACAAGCTACTCATGACAATTGTTAGTAAATGGCGTGAGTAGTGTTCATGTTCACGGCCGTGAACACCATCGTGAACGCATAAATAACTAATAATGAGCTTATTAAAAATAAGCTACTGACAAAATAACGTCACCATTAAATCCAAACCTGGCACAGGCAAACATGCAAATAATATAGTCTGTCACGCCCCCCCCGCAAAGATCTGTCATTGCACCTTCAAATGCCACGGGATTTGATAACTCAGGATGACCCAAACATACTTCAACCTCAATTACAACCGCCTGTCTTCTTCTTTAATCGCCAGGTCGTTGATGCTGGCGTAACGTTTCTGCATTAAGCCGTTTTCGTCAAACTCCCAGTTTTCGTTGCCGTAGGCGCGGTACCATTGTCCGGATGCATCATGATATTCGTACTCGAACCGTACGGCTATACGGTTATCTGTGAAAGCCCAAAGCTCTTTCTTTAGTTTATAGTCGAGCTCGCGCTGCCATTTTTTTGTTAAAAATTCAACCACCTGCTGCCTGCCATTAATAAACACATCCCGGTTGCGCCACTCGGTATCGGGAGTATAAGCCAGGGATACCCGTTGCGGGTTTTACTGTTCCAGGCATCCTCTGCCAGTTGAACTTTTTGAGTAGCTGTTTCAAAGGTGAAAGGCGGCAGGGGCAGTTTTTGTTCCATGATATTTTGTTTAGATCAAAAGTAAACATGTTAGTTATACTAAACTGGCAATATTTGTGGGTTTTGTGGTACTTTTCAAAGATGGGGGTGGGTATGGTTAATCCGGATAACACCGGGTTAATTTCCTCTAAATTCCAAATCTTATGTTTTGTAAAACTCTATTCACTTTTCAGGCTCTTCACCGGGTTTGCCTTTGCTGCTTTTATTGCCTGGAAACTTATTGTTACAAGTGCAATAAGGAGTGCAACAAGCCCGCCTGCAGCAAGTAACCACCAACTGATGTTGATGCGATAGGCGTAGGCTTGCAGCCATTGGTGCATGTAATACCATGCAACGGGTGTAGCAATTGAAAACGCAATGGTAATAAGTATGATAAACTCCTTTGAAAACAAATAGACGATACTGACTGCTGTAGCGCCAAGCACTTTACGAATGCCGACCTCTTTTATTCGTTGTACTGCCATAAATGAAGCTAAGCCATACAACCCAAGGCAGCTTAAGAATATCGCGATAGCTGAAAAAATTTTATACAAGGCAGCTAACTGGTTTTCCTGTTTGTAAAAACTTCCGATCTTATCATCAAGGAAGCGGTAATCATAAACAAAATCAGGGAATGTTTGCTCAAATACTTTTTTAACAGATTGCATCGTCGAAGAGATATTTGTTGTTTTGAGCTTTATTCCGGCCTGGTTATACATGGTAACGTTTGTGGCAATAAGCAATGGTGCCAGGTTATGGCGAAAAGATCTGTTATTAAAATCTTTCAGCACGCCAACAACAGGGCATTTTATCTGATCGTTCCATATGCTTATTTCTTTATTCAAGATATCTTCCGGGTTTTTAAATCCTAAGCTTTTCACTAATGATTCGTTCACCAGAAACTCCCTGGTGTAGCTGGAAGGTTGCAAATTCCGTCCGGCTATCAGTTGTAACTTGTAAGCAGGTACGTAACCTTCGTCGGCAAATTTGGTAATAACTTTAAAATCCGTTTCCTTTATTGCGTGATTAAACCTCATCGTGCTCCACGTATCATTATTGTCTTCAACCGGCGTATTTGAACTGTAGCTTACTGCCTGTACGCCGTTTACCGCTAATAACTGGTTTTTTAAATAATCCAGCCTGCTGATGCGAAGGCTGTCTACACGGAAAGGGACATTTACAATTGCATCCTTATCAAACCCCAACGGTTGATCCATAAATAAATTCATCTGCTTCACAATAATGAGCGTGCCGATGATAAGCACCTGCGCAATTATAAATTGAAACACTACCAACCCTCTTCTTAATGAAATTCCTGTCGCAGGAGTTGTTGTGAGTTTGCTTTTTAAAGCATTAACGGGGTTGAAGCGTGATAAAACAATAGCAGGGTAAAAGCCGGCAAGGGCGGTTACAAGAATTGTTACAGCCAATAGGAACAAAATAACTGCCGGGTCGCTAAGTATATTCAATGAAAGCGGAAGTTCTAAAAACTTACTTACATAAGACAGCGCAACAATTGTAATTACGCTTGCAAGGACCACAGCACCCATAACTATTAAAAATGTTTCCACTATGAATTGAACCTGCAATTGAGATTTACTGCTCCCCAATACTTTTCGTACGCCAATCTCTTTTGCACGGTTAACAGCTTGCGCGGTGGAAAGGTTGATAAAGTTTACGCAGGCAATTAACAGGATAAATGCCGCTATAAGCCATAATACATTAAGCAGTTGACGACTGATGGTTCTGTTGCTGTAATCGCCCACCTGCGTATCGTAATGCACCCCATTTAATGCTTGTATAATATGATTATCCTTATTAAGAGGCGTTTTCACCCTTCGTGAATAGGCCCTTAGCTGCTGATTAAAATTGTCGGCAGAAATATTTGTCGGCAGTAAAATGTAGCAACCAAAGTCAGCTGTTGTTCTGTCCCAATCAGTAGATGCTGCCAGGTAACTTCCGGTAAAACTTGTTCCATAAGCCACAACTACTTTCAGCTGAAAATCCGTATTTGCAGGCATGGTGGCAAGGATGCCCGAAACTTTTAATACATCGGTGCCATGTTCAAACATGTAACCGCCCGTTTGTAGTTTGATGGTTTTGCCTATCGCTGTTCTCCAGTCGCCGAAATATTTCTCTGCTACTTCTTTTGTAAGCAATACGTTGTTCGGGTTTTTTAAAGATTCGTATGAACCGGCCAGCAGCGGGAAATCAAATATTTTAAAGAATGAAGGCGCAGTATAAAATACCCCCCGCTGCTCTTTAAATACTTTTTCCGTATTTCCGTTATTATTCAATATAAACAACTGGTCATCGTGGCTTGCAAAAATTGGCGCCACCTGTTCTATTTGCGGAAAGGCTGTTTTTAACCCTAATGGAATTGGAAAAGGAAGGTCCTTCCCATAAGAAATGCTACCTGATTCTCCGTGATATTCGGTCAGCACGCGATAGGTGCGATCTTTCTTTGCATGGAAATTATCAAAGCTTGTTTGATATTGTATAATGATGAAGATCACCATACAAACGGTAATACCAACAGCCAGGCCGGCAATGTTAATAGCTGCATAGCTTTTATTACGTGTTAGGTTGCGCCATGCTATCTTGAAATAATTTTTAAACATAAAGTTGCGGTTTAATTTCTTCAGAGGCCATTTCTGGGTGGTTTCATGGTTCGAAATTACCGTCGCAAACCGGGGATAACGCCCCAAGTTATAAGATGGGCGCTCTTTTTTAAGCTTGTTTTTATATTCAGCCGGGTTTTCCCCGGTTATTTGTTTGAAAGTACGGTTAAAAGTAGTTTTAGAGTTGAACCCCGATTCAAACGCAGTGCCCAGCAAGGTGATATGGTCATAAGCCGGGTCTTGCATTTTCTTAACAACATCCGCAACACGGTATTCATTGATAAAATCATTGAAGCTTTTTTTGAGCACCGTATTAATTATCCGGGATAATTCATGGGTAGTAAGCTCAAGCTTTTCGGAAAGTGAGCTTAAACTTAATTCCGGATCTTCGTAATAGGAATTGGTTTTGACGACTTTTTTCAGCCAAATAGCTTTGTGCTTCAACTCCGCCGGTGTTGATGGTTTTAAAAACGAAGGCGCATTTACCGGTACGCCAACTTCGGGCCTTGAAAAAGCCATTGCCGCTATCCGGATAGTTATTACTGCAAAAAGAAGATACAAAAGATAATAAGCATGAATGCCTAACTGGTTATGGTAATAAAAATAATCTACACCTGTGAAGGGTATCCACAATGGCCATAACAAGCCGAAACCTATAAGTGAATTTTGCAACCATCGCAATTCGTACCGGTGCCGGTCTCCCCCGTTAAATTTCAGGCCACGGTAAAAACGTTCTATCAGCCTGTGAGATGCATAAAGGTAGTTACTGACTGAAACAAACGTTAGCAATTGTAATATGGGGTTCAGTTGATGAAAAGTAAGCGTATGATAAGTGGCCGCCCCCGTCCTGATACTCTCCTTTATCTCCAATACCAGAGCACCCTGTTCGAGTAACAGTGGGATGAAGTGCAGCAGATCTCTCCCACGAAATTGATAGTTAGGCTGGGTTAGTTTGAGGACATAAAAAAAGATCAGCGGGCCAAATGCCAGCGAAAATTGCAGTGGCAGCCGGCTCCAATGAGAAAAATAGGCTTCAAGGCCTATGTCCCTGCCCAAAATCCAAAGCAGCCAAAGCACCATTGTGGCCAGGGCCAAACTCAAAAAGCAGTTTGCAGGCCGGTTGATTCTTTTGGTGAATGCCAACTGCAGAGCAAAAGAGAACCCGATAAATATCACTCCCAGGAAAGCCAGGTCATACGGGGTGATATGGAATGTATATGTGCTCAAGTAGTTTTATTGCTTAATCGCTGGTCCACACTATTAACTTACTAATATAAAGTAAATTGCAGTTTGTTTTTGCTAATTAATCCTTTAATTCGCTTAATCCCGGTTCAGACAACCCGCGTTAGGGAGTGAAGCGGATACCGGCCCTCGCGCCCAATGCATGTGCGCGTATGAGCGTAAAGCCCGGGCCGCAGGCAACGCCCATAGGTCAGTTGGCAGTGATTAGTTGGCAGTTGGCCGCCTTTTAGATAAAAAAGGATAGAAGTATAAAAGACATGAATACATTGCGTCTTAGCGTCTTAGCGTCTTTGCGAGAGATAACCGCTGTTTGCTGCCTATGCCGCCATCACGCCCTTCGACAAGTTCAGGATGACCCGTCACACAACCCCAAACCATCCACCTTTTACCCCTAATCTTTCGCCTTTTAACCCGGTAAAATCACCCCAAAATCCAATTAAAAAAAACACTTTCCAATTTTAGGAAATTTACCTACATTTGCGGGCTAATTGTTGCTCATTGAAATCGCTAAAGACATATTCAATACCTTTTACCGGCCTAAAGCTGGGTAAGCATTATTTTGAATACGAAATAAACGACGCCTTTTTTAACGAGTTTGAATACTCGCTGGTTAAAAAGGCTGATCTTATTTGTAAGGTTGAACTGGACAAGCAGGAAACTATGCTTATCCTCAACTTTGATATTACCGGTACCGTTAACGCTACCTGTGATAAATGCTTATCAGATTATTTGCAGCCCATGGACATCCATGAACAGCAGATAGCCAGGTTCAGCGAAGAGGCGATGGGCGAAGATGATGAAATAATAACCCTCGGTAAAAACGATCATGAGATTGCGCTTGCCGGGTTGATATATGAATATGTTAATGTTGCCCTGCCGTTTATTGCCGTTTGCAGTAACGAGAGCGATACAAAACATTGTGACGAGGAAATGCTGGCAAACTTAAATAAGCTTGCAGCAAATGATGAACAAACCGAGAGCACTGACCCGAGATGGGAAGCTCTCAAAAAATTAAAATAATATAATAACTAAAAGTTATGGCACATCCAAAACGGAAAATTTCAAAATCAAGAAGAGATAAACGCAGAACGCATTATAAAGCAGTAGCGCCTACTTTAACAACTTGCCAAACTACTGGTGCAGTACACTTGCCACACAGAGCTTACACTGTTGACGGTAACGTTTACTTCAACGGAAAAATTCTTATTGAAAAAGCTTTGGCAGTATAAGTTAATTTTCTGAAATGAAGATTGGCTTAGACATTATGGGCGGTGATTTCGCCCCCAAGGCAGCAGTTTTAGGGGCAATTGAAGCTTGTAAAGTTTTATCTGCCGGGCAAAAACTTGTGCTTATTGGCGACAAGGATATTGCCCTAACTATTCTTCAGGAAAATAATTTTAGCCCCGATCATTTCGAGTTTGTACACACAACCGAGGTGATTGGTATGGGCGAACACCCTACTAAGGCTATTGTTCAAAAACCAAATTCGAGCATTGCTATAGGTTTTAACATGCTGAAAGAAGGTGCCCTACAGGCGTTTTCATCGGCAGGTAATACCGGGGCCATGCTGGTAGGGTCTATGTTCAGCGTAAAAACCATTCCCGGTGTAATACGCCCGGCCATGACAACCATTGTACCCAAACTTAAAGGCGGTTTGGGTATTATTTTGGATGTTGGCGCCAATGCCGATTGCAAGCCCGATGTACTTGTACAATTTGGTATTTTAGGCAGCCTGCTTGCCGAATCTATCTACGGTATCCCTAACCCCCGCATAGCGCTGATGAATATTGGCGAAGAGGAAGAAAAGGGGAATCTGCTTTTACAGGCTACCTATCCTTTAATGAAGGATTCGAAACTATTTAACTTTGTTGGTAATGTGGAAGGGCGCGACCTTTTTGAAGATAACAACGATGTTGTAGTGTGCGACGGTTTTACAGGCAATGTTATTCTAAAACTTGCTGAATCTTTTTACGTTATTACTCAGAAGAAAAGATTAAAAGACGATTTTTTTGACCGCTTTAACTACGAGCAATACGGCGGAAGCCCTATACTTGGGGTTAACGCACCTGTTGTTGTAGGCCACGGTATCTCAAGCCCCGAGGCTATTAAAAACATGGTGCTGCTGTCAAGAAACATGATCGAGACCAACCTTATAGATAAAATTAAACTGGCTTTTCAGTAAAAAAACATAGAATGAGCAAAATTCATGCTGCTATTACCGCTGTAAATGGTTACGTACCCGAGTACATACTAACTAACCACGAGCTGGAAACAATGGTGGAAACCAATGATGAGTGGATTACCAGCCGCACCGGTATTAAAGAGCGGAGAATATTAAAAGGCGAAGGCCTTGGTACCTCAGATATGGCAGTACCGGCTGTTGAAGGTTTATTAAAAAAACGTGGCATAAGCGCCGACGAAATTGACCTGATCATTTTTTGCACTACCACTCCCGATCTGCCTTTCCCGGCTACGGCGAACATCCTGGCACATAAAATTGGCGCTACAAATGCCTGGGGATATGATCTGCAGGCTGCTTGCTCTGGTTTTATATTTGGCCTGGCAACAGGCGCCCAGTTCATTGAAAGTGGCAAACACACAAAAGTATTGGTAATAGGCGGCGATAAAATGTCATCTATCATCAACTATGAAGACCGTGCTACTTGTATCATTTTTGGCGATGGCTGCGGTTGCGCATTGCTGGAGCCCAATACCGAAGGTTATGGTATTATAGATTCGGTACTAAAAAGCGATGGCGCGGGTTCGCACCTTTTATTCCAAAAATCTGGTGGTTCTGTTAGCCCCGCTACACACGAAACCGTTGCCAACAAAGAACATTATGCATACCAGGAAGGCCAGGCGGTATTTAAATTTGCCGTAACCAATATGGCCGAAGTTGCCGCCGAAGTGATGGAGCGCAATAACCTTGTAGCCGATGATATTGCATGGCTGGTGCCACACCAGGCCAACAAACGTATTATTGATGCTACAGCTAACCGTACCGGCATAAGTGCCGATAAGGTGATTGTGAACATTGAGCGTTATGGCAACACTACAAACGGAACAATACCATTATGTTTATGGGAATGGGAAGACAAATTTAAAAAAGGGGATAACCTTATTTTAGCTGCCTTTGGCGGTGGGTTTACCTGGGGCTCCATTTATTTAAAGTGGGCTTATTAATAGATGTGCAGATTTTAAATGTGCAGATATGCAGATTTTAATTAAAAACATCTTAAAATTGTACTTGTTAAATAATATAATTCATTAGAAATCATTTGCACATTTGCATATCCGCACATTTGCATATTTATAAATACTTTATCCAAACCAATTATCGCTTATTATGGATATTAAACAGATTCAGGACCTTATACGCTTTGTGTCAAAATCAGGCGTAAACGAAGTTTCTATCGAGCAGGAAAATTTTAAGATTACCATAAAAACTAACGATGCGCCTACGTATGTAAATGCATCTATACCGCCACAGCCACTTGCCGCCGCAAGCGCGCCACAGCCTGTAAGTTTACCGGTTTCAATCCCGGCTGCCGAAGTTGTAGCGGTTGCCGATACCTCAAACTTAATTACTATTAAATCGCCGATGATAGGTACATTCTACCGCTCTGCATCACCGGAAAAACCATTGTTTGTTAACGTGGGCGATGAAATAAGTGAGGGTAGTGTACTTTGCATTATAGAAGCCATGAAACTTTTCAATGAAATTGAATCAGAAGTTTCTGGCCGCATTGTAAAGATACTGGTTGATAATGCATCACCGGTTGAATATGACCAGCCTTTATTTTTAGTTGAACCTAAGTAATTTTTGCTGATTTCACAGATTTGGTTGTGATTTCACAGATTTTAATCGGTGTAATCCTGCTATAATCGGTGTAATCTAAAATCAAGAAGAATGTTTAAAAAAATATTAATAGCTAACCGAGGTGAAATTGCCCTGCGAATTATTCGCACCTGTAAGGAAATGGGTATTAAAACCATAGCTGTATACTCAACCGCCGATCGTGATAGCCTCCATGTGCGTTTTGCAGATGAAGCTGTTTGTATAGGCCCCCCTCCAAGCCGCGACTCTTACCTAAATATCCCTAATATTATTGCAGCAGCAGAATTAACAAATGCTGACGCGATACACCCGGGATATGGCTTTTTATCTGAGAACGCGAAATTCTCGGCCATTTGCGCCGAGTACGGTATTAAATTTATTGGTGCCACAGCCGATCAGATAAACAGAATGGGCGATAAAGCTTCGGCTAAAGAAACCATGAAAAAAGCCGGTGTGCCTATCGTTCCAGGTTCTGAAGGTTTGCTTAGCGATATTAAACAAGGCATTACCATTGCCAACAAAATAGGCTACCCTGTTATACTAAAAGCAACTGCCGGTGGTGGTGGCCGTGGTATGCGTGTAGTCTGGAAAGACGAAGAATTTGAAGCAGCCTGGGATTCGGCTCGTGCAGAATCTGGCGCAGCTTTTGGTAACGATGGTATGTATCTTGAAAAATATGTACAGGACCCGCGCCACATAGAAATACAGGTAGTAGGCGACCAATATGGTAAAGTTTGCCACCTGTCTGAACGCGATTGCTCTATACAGCGCCGTCACCAAAAATTGGTTGAAGAAGCACCATCACCTTTTATGACAGAAAAACTGCGTAAAAGAATGGGCGAGGCAGCTATTAAAGGTGCCAAAGCAGTAAAATACGAAGGTGCCGGTACGGTAGAATTTTTGGTTGATAAAGACCGCAACTTTTACTTTATGGAAATGAACACCCGTATCCAGGTAGAGCACCCGGTTACCGAGGAGGTTATCAACTTCGATTTAATTAAAGAACAAATAAAAGTTGCTGCGGGTATCCCGATATCAGGTAAAAACTACGAGCCAACAATGCACGCCATTGAGTGCCGTATCAATGCCGAGGATCCGTTTAACAATTTCCGCCCGTCACCGGGTAAAATCACCAATTTCCACTCGCCGGGTGGCCACGGTGTGCGCGTAGATACGCATGTATATTCAGGCTATACTATTCCGCCTAATTACGATTCGATGATAGCTAAAGTTATTTGCGTGGCCCAAACCCGCGAAGAAGCATTAAGCACCATGGAGCGCGCATTAAGCGAGTTTGTTATTGAAGGCATTAAAACAACCATACCGTTTCACTTGAAATTATTGAAGGATCCAAACTTCCGTGCGGGTAACTTCACTACCAAGTTTATGGAAACGTTTGAATATTCTGAATAAATAATACCAACAAGCAGTAGTAAAACGTAATTTAGCGTTCGGGCATTTACGCGCGGGCAACTAAACAAATGAGCGATAACAAACTAATAAAAGCAATACAGGATAAGGGCAAATCATTAGAAGCCGAGATGTCATTTTTTGACCACTTAGAAGCTTTAAGATGGCACCTTATCCGATCGGCTATTTCTGTGGTTGTATTTGCTGTAGTCGCTTTTTTAAAT
>NZ_JAQBOI010000039.1 GCF_028288105.1 Mucilaginibacter sp.
GCGTTATTTATAGGGTTTGTGGTGTTGATTTGTATATTGGTTAAGTACCTTTAATGATTATATGAAAGAAATAATTAGCGCCCTAAAAACTATTAATAACTGGGAGAAGCTTTTTCTTGTTCTAACATTTCTTTCAGTTTTGCTTAATGTATTTCCTGTAACGGGAACTGTTGATATTGTTGTTTTCGGAATGATCCTCGGCATTATATATTTTCCGTTAGGTTTTTACTTTTTAAGGATGCCTACTAAAACTACCATAATATTTCCAATGATATCTGGTTTTGTTTATGCTATGGGTGTAGTGTCAATGTTGTATAAAACACTAAATATGGCCGGCTATGAACTGCCTATGCTTGTATCCGGCATCCTGCTATTGGGGATTATTATTTTCTTGTTTCTAAAATATAAATCGCCTTTTTATCCAAAAAATTATTTGATTTCGCATTTTTTGAGGATAGGGGTTATCATCAGTATAAATTTGATGGCGTTGTTGTAGATAAATATCGAATCCGATAGCAGCAATGGCAGGACGACACCCAACAAAGAACGAACATTATTTCCCGACAGTTTTCTTTCGGTGTACAATCCCCAATCTGTAAGATTACTGATGATGGTCGTATTGCCGTGTTCTAATGGTGCTGCAAAAGCGGCGTGATCTTTTTTGCAAAAGCATTTTCGAGCGACCTTTTAGGCAGAAAAATCAGAGCAAATGTTATAACACCAGGTACAACAGATACACCGGCATTTGAACAGTTTGTTCCCACAGAACAAATTGCATTAGCTAAGGGTACCCGTTTCGTCGCTACTTTTACTACTTCCCATCAATTTATACAACATCCCAATTACCAGCAGGTAGAGCACCAAACTGGGCAACGCAGCCTCCACCCCAAAACTGCCGCCTGTAAGCCATTGGCTATGCGTTGTTAGCTTGAACGGCATAATAATCTTGTTGGCATCGGCTTGCGTGGCAGCAACTGCAGTTATTTTGCCGATGAAAAAAATATCCCAAACTATATGTACTATCGCTACATACCAAACTGATCTGCCGTACACGTAGATCATGGAGAACATCAGCCCTGCCACGGTGCCGCCGGCAGTTACAATAATTACGTCTAGCAGTGTAAACGAGGGCAGCATAACAATATGCACCAGTCCGAAAATTAACGATGTGATGAAAATGGATTGTGCTACTGAATACCGGTTGCGGATAATCATAAACAAATGCCCGCGAAACAATACCTCTTCAGTTATGCCTGCCGAAATTGAGATGGATAACCATGTTATAAATATGCCAAGCTTGCCGGCTATGGTTAAAGGCATAGTGTGCGCAAACGGCGCCATAAAATTAAACAGGCAGTAAAATAAACCCACCGAAAGCGGTAAAATAAAAGCGATGGCTGTCCATTTCAGCAGTTTCACGAGTACCAGATTGCCGTAAATAGCTGAAGGGTTATACGTTTTTATCACTTTAATGGCGAAAAGATGAAGGGCAATAATGGTTAAGGGCGTCCTTATTAAAATTTCGCCTGCTACAGTTTTGGCAGCCTGGTTATTTATCCAAAAAGTTAATAGCTGTGTAACAGCGGCCGCCGCTACAAATACGGTAATACAGCCCAGCGCGAATAAAATAATTTTCGCCACTGACAATGAGTGTGCGGCCTGTTTTAATGTTGCGTTCATAAATTGTTTTAAATATAGTTTATATAATCATATACATAGTAATGCTATGTATTGGTAGCTGAAAAAGCTATCGTTTTTTCAGTAAACGAAATAGCAGGGTGTTTAAAAAGTAAAATACACCCATTAATACAATAACAACCGCAATAAACCAGTTGCCCAGTAATTCTATAAGTCCGTTGGGTAAATTGCTGGTATAACCGAACGCAAACCAATGACCGTTTTGCAGGAATAGGCCTGTATGAGTGGGCGCAATCAATTTAATAATGGCCAGCGAGCCAAAGGCAAGTATCAGCAAATAAATAATTCCGATAACAAAGAAGCCGGCACCATTGGCAATGTTAAGATATAGCGCCTGCAAAATATGCTTCGGGTTAAACGACCGACCTGCCTGCTGTACCTTTTTGTAGGCCACGGTGGGCTGCAAAACCATTTCAGGTGCGCCTAATTTATCAAGGGCATCAACCAAAATGTCAACTTCGTTGCCGGTTATGCCCCTGTGGGTTGCTTCATACACATGGCTGTTCAGTTCCATCAGCAGTTCCTGCTGGTCGGTTGCCGACAGGATGTTTACGCAGCGGGTAACCCTGGCAAAGTAGTCGTCGTACATTTTCTGGGCGGTTGGATTGGTAAAAATTATTCTTTTCATTTCTCAATTTTGTTTATAGCGGCCCCTAAAGCCGACCAGATTTCTTTCATTTCGATTAATGTCGCTCTGCCGCTATCAGTTAATGTATAATACTTGCGCGGTATGCCCGATTCCTGCTCAACCCATTTTGAATCGACAATTCCTTCTGTTTTCAGTCGGTTTAATAGTGGGTATAAAGTGCCCTCGGCAACCTCAAGCGTGGTATGAGTTTTTATTTCCTGCACAAGTTCATAGCCATAATATTCCTTTCTGTCAAGTATTACCAGGATGATGTAGGATAGTGTTCCCTTCTTTACCTGGGAAAACCAATTCTGCACAAATTCAGTATTCATCTCACAAATATAATACATAGTTATACAATGTATTATATTTGCTGTGTTTTATTTATATGTGTGTTAGCCGCCCCCACAAGAAGGGCAATTTTCCTGTTGGTTGCTTCGCAATCGATGATAGCCGGGGTCATAGCTGCAAATTTTGATACCGCCAGGCCAACAGTTTCAAAACATATTACAAATACTCACCGAGTGCTCTTGCTTAAACAAGAGCAAAACGGCAGGGAGATCTATTATCATATTAACGCGAAAAAAATGAAAGACAATGGGACGGAATTAATGGTTGACGGCGGTTTAACCAGATAAGCACTAAATAACTGTTTCAAAACTATAAGTTTCTTTCAAATCCCTGTTTCTTCCGGAAGCAGGGATTTTTTTGTTGCTATCGTAGCCATCAAAATTTATTTATCGTAAAACATTTGTAAAGCGTCTATCCGCCTGTTCAAGCGTCTACGCTTTAACAAAACTTCCGGTAAGCATCCACGCTTACTACAATTCGCAAGCGTGGACGCTTACTTAATTTAACATTCAAGCGCGGACACTTGAATGGGCATAATTAAACTGTTTCTTAATATTTTAACTTTTTTAACTTTCCGGGTTAACTATGCAGCTTCCTGAATTCGGACGGTGCCATGCCTTTATACTTTTTAAAAGACCGGTTCAGGTGACTTTCGTCGGTAAAATTCAATTCGTTCACAATCTCATTGATGCGCATATCGCTATGCAATAGACGGGTCTCTACCAATCGCATTTTATACATAGCAATGTAGTGTTGCAGCGTCTCGCCTGTCTGGCTCTTAAAATAACGGCCCAGGTAGCTTAATGATATCGCAAAATGTTTACTCAAACTTTCGGCCCGCAGCTTTTGCGGCTCGAAAATGTTTTGCTGGATATAATGCAGCATCTCCAACACCGGTTCGCCGGTATTTTCTTTGATGTTTTTAG
Source organism: Mucilaginibacter sp. (assembly GCF_028288105.1). Lineage (GTDB taxonomy): Bacteria > Bacteroidota > Bacteroidia > Sphingobacteriales > Sphingobacteriaceae > Mucilaginibacter. Next base: position 3,604 of record NZ_JAQBOI010000039.1, read on the forward strand.
GGAGTTTAAGGGCAATGTTACGGGCCACAATGGTGATAATGGTGTTAACCATTTGGGTAATTATGGTGTCGCAATAGATCTGCCGGTTGGTTTGTTCCTGTATGATGCTTTCAATAAGTGACGCGATAAGCGGTTTATCTACCTTGTTCTTTAAAATACAGCCCGGCCTATGGCTGGCATTTTGCAGGATATATTCCATGCGCTGTACAAGCGCCTTATCCTTCGACGCGTTATTCTGCACAAAATATTCATTGAACCGCAGGAAAAAAAACCTGGTAACCGTGCTTACTTCGAACGAATGCAAATCCTGCGGTGTAAGCAGGAACAGGTTCCCCTTACGATAATTGAACCTGTTTTTGTTGATATACTGCACACCCGTACCATCAACAATATAGATCAGTTCGAAAAAATTATTGGTCCGCGGTGTTTTTGGGAAGCGGTCCTGCTCTTTAAGTTCTATCTCGAACGGATGGTATAAATTCTCTTTCCTCATCAGTGCTAATATACAGAATTAGTGAAATTTTGTACAAGTAACAGGTGCCGGTATCTGTATAATTTTGTATCGATGATAAAATTAATATTGAATACTATGAAAACCATAATGACCACCTTAATGCTGTTTTGCGCTGTAGCTTTCGTATCTGCACAAACCAAAACTAACCCCAACAAACTGTTAAAAGAACAATTTATTGGTACCTGGGCGCTGGTATCTGTTGATAATATTTACCCCGATAGCAGCAGGATACATCCCTATGGCGAAAACCCAAAAGGCATGCTGATATTTGACGAACGGTCAAACTATGCTATTCAGATCTATAAAGCTGTGCGACCCAAAATAGTATCGGGCGATAAAAATGTTTGTACGCCCGAAGAGAGCAAAGCACTGATACAAGGCAGCAATGCGCACTTTGGCAAATACAAAGTGGATGAGGCTAAACATACCATCACCTTTAAAATAGACCATGCGTCGTTCCCTAACTGGGAGGGAGCCGATCAGGAACGAACCTATGTTTATACCGGCAACGAGCTAAAATATGTAGTTACCCATACTACGCAAGGCGGCAAAGCTGTAGTTGCCGAGGTGGTGTGGAGACGGCTGTGAAAGGTGTCTCCGCCTGTTCAAGCGCCTACGCTTGAACAAAACTTCTGGTAAGCGCGGACGCTTGAATGGGCGTAAAAAAACCGGTCTACAACCGGCATCAAAAGCTATCACATAAAACCAATGCTCAATCCCTTTATTTGTATGGATAACGCTCTTACTTCCATCATATTGCGCGTAAAAAAATATAGTTGAAAAACGATGTTTTGATTCATAATACCTTATATTTTTGGCTTTGGACATCTCTAAAAGTCATCAGTATCGATAAAAAGAGGAAAAAATATGAACACGTATGTAATCGCTTTTAAGGAGATCGACAGATCAAAGTTTATGGCTGTAGGGGGCAAGGGCGCTAACCTTGGCGAACTGTCCCGAATCAAGGAGATACAGGTGCCGGAAGGTTTTTGTGTTACCACCGAAGCGTATAAAAAAATAACCGAAAACAACCGGGAGCTTAACAGCTTGCTGGATGAATTAACGCGTTTGAAGGCAGAAGAGCGGGGAAATATCAGCCAGATCAGCGCAAAGATCCGTACGACTATTGAAAGAACACCCATTTCTGAGGATATAGCAGAAGAGATTGCGGGTTACCTTACAAAGTTTGATGAAACAGATGCCTTTGCTGTGCGGTCAAGCGCTACGGCGGAAGACCTGCCGACGGCATCTTTTGCAGGCCAGCAGGATACGTATTTGAACATTATCGAAAAAACGGCCATCCTAAAGCATATCAGCAAGTGCTGGGCATCGCTATTTACCGATAGAGCGGTAATTTACCGCCTTCAAAACGGCTTCGACCATAGTAAGGTCTACCTGTCTGTGGTTGTTCAGCAAATGGTTTTCCCACAGGCGGCTGGGATCTTGTTTACCGCCGACCCCGTTACTGGTAACAGGAAAGTGGTATCCATTGATGCCAGCTTCGGGCTTGGTGAGGCCATGGTTTCCGGCCTGGTAAATGCTGACAGCTATAATGTATGTGACCATAAGATTATCGATAAGAGGATATCTACTAAAACACTGGCTATTTATGCATTAAAAGATGGCGGTACTAAAGAACAGGAGATTGAGCTCGAAAAGCAGAACAGGCAAGCGCTAACGGATGAACAGATCTTGCAACTTGAGCGCATAGGCAGAAAGATCGAAGTACATTTCGGTCGCCCCCAGGACATTGAATGGTGTTTGGCTGATGACGCATTTTATATTGTTCAAAGCCGGCCTATTACTACTTTGTTCCCAATTCCTGAAGCGAATGACCAGGAAAATCACGTTTACGTATCTGTCGGCCATCAACAAATGATGACCGACCCCATGAAACCATTGGGCTTATCTGTTTGGCTTTTAACGACCCGGGCACCCATGCATACTGCCGGTGGAAGATTATTTATTGATATTACATCTATGTTGGCTTCGCCCGCCGGCAGAGAAACTTTGATAAACGTCACCCTGGGAAAATCCGATCCACTTATAAAATCCGCGCTTACAACCATCATAGAGCGGGGAGATTTTATTAAATTGTTACCGGATGATAAAAAGGAATCCGGTCCGGGTAAAAGTGATAACGCTGTATCGCCCGCGAATTATCAAACACTAAACGAATACGATCCAACAATCGTTTCTGATTTGATCAAGAATAGTCAAGCATCAATAGAAGCGTTAAAACAAAATATCCAAACCAAATCAGGGCCGGATCTGTATGATTTTATACTGGAAGATCTGCAGCAATTAAAGAAGATCGCATTTGACCCACAAAGTTTTGGTGTGCTTATGACGGGTATAAATGCTTCATTCTGGGTCAATGAAAAAATGAACGAATGGTTAGGTGAAAAAAACGCGGCAGATATTCTTGCTCAATCTGTGCCTAACAATATTACTTCAGAAATGGGCCTGGCGCTATTGAATATCGCGGATGTGATTCGCCCTTATCCAAAAGTGATCGATTACTTGCAACACGTAAAAAATGATAATTTTTTGAGTGAAGTTGTTCAATTTGAAGGTGGGCAGGAAACCCGGGACGCTATCTATGCTTACCTCGACAAATACGGAATGCGGTGCGCCGGCGAGATCGATATTACAAGAACCCGTTGGAGTGAAAAACCATTAACACTTGTTCCCTTAATTCTCAGCAACATCAAAAACTTTGAGCCTGGTGCAGGCAATCGGAAGTTTGAGCAGGGGCGACAGGAAGCTTTGAAAAAAGAACAAGAGTTATTAGATAGCTTGATGCAATTGCCGGACGGCGAACAAAAAGCCCAGGAAACAAAACGGATTATCGACCTGATCCGGAATTTTAGCGGTTATCGTGAATATCCCAAATACGGGTTTATTAATCGCTACTTCGTTTATAAGCAGGCTTTACTGAAAGAAGCCGAACAACTCGTACAAGCCAATGTTATTCACGAAAAAGAAGATATTTACTACCTCAGTTTTGAAGAACTTCGCGAAGTAGTACGCACAAAAAAACTGGATAACCAAATCATCAGCAAACGAAAAGATGAGTACAAATTATATGAAAAATTAAACCCGCCACGTGTTATTACATCTGATGGTGAAATTATTGCCGGTAAGTACAATCGGGAAGATCTCCCTGCCGGGGCTATTGCAGGTATGGCAGTTTCTTCCGGAGTTATAGAAGGACGGGCACGTGTTATTTTAAAAATGGAAGATGCTGATATAGAAGATGGAGATATATTGGTTACCACCTTTACTGACCCCAGCTGGACAGCATTGTTTGTATCTATAAAAGGCCTGGTTACCGAAGTTGGCGGACTGATGACCCATGGAGCAGTTATCGCTCGTGAATATGGCTTACCGGCAGTTGTGGGAGTGGAGAATGCTACCAGGCTGATCAACGACGGGCAGTGGATCCGGGTGAATGGAACGGATGGATATGTAGAAATGCTATAAATCGAGCTATTCTTAAATAACCGCGTACAAAAGCATCCAGTATAAAATTTCACAAAAATTTGCGTAGTTAAATAACTACATATATATTTGTAGTCAAATAGCTACACGATGAATTTAAGACGAGATGTATTCCAGGCCATAGCCGACCCCACAAGAAGGGCAATTCTCCTGTTGGTTGCTTCGCAATCGATGACTGCCGGGGTCATAGCTGCAAACTTTGACACCGCCCGGCCAACAGTTTCAAAACATTTACAAATACTCACCGAGTGCGAATTGCTAAAACAGGAGCAAAACGGCAGGGAGATCTATTATCATATTAACGCGAAAAAAATGAAAGACGTAGCCGACTTTATTGAACCATTCCGCAAAATGTGGGATGATAGGTTCAACGCATTAGAAAACATAATGAAGAATTATAAAACCAAATAATATGGAACTAAAAACAAAAATTAACGCCGAAAACGGTGCGCATGATTTATTTATAACCAGGGAATTTGATTTGCCGTTAGAACTACTTTTTAAAGCGTTTACCGAGCCCGAACTTGTTGAGCAGTGGATGGGCACTAAAGTGCTGAAACTGGAAGGTAAAAAACATGGCAGCTGGCAATTTGAAACAACAGATGCTAAAGGGAACGTGGTGTTTAAAGCCAATGGTACCATCCATGAATTTAGTCCGAACCAGAAGATTACCCGGACATTTGAAATGGAGAACGCGCCTTTTGGTGTACAGCTGGAGTTATTGGAATTTGAAAAACTTACTGACGATACCAGCAAGATCAATATGCATATTGTATATGAATCGGCTGCACTGCGTGATCAAATGCTGCAGCTGCCGTTTGCCCAGGGCATAAATATGGCACATAACCGGTTACAACAAATAGTAAGCAAATTAAAATAATACACCATGGAAAAGAGAAATTTAATTATTTATTGGTTTGCAACAGGCTTATTGGCCTTTGGCATGTTGGGAAGTGGCCTGGCGCAAATATTTCATGCAAAAGATATGGTTGACCTGATCGTTCCTTTAGGCTATCCTTTATATTTCTTGTACATTATTGGTGTTTGGAAAGTACTTGGCGTGATAGCTATTTTAATTCCACGGTTTAAACTTGTTAAGGAATGGGCCTATGCAGGTTTATTTTTTTTGATGACGGGCGCCTTTCTTTCGCATTTGCTGAGCGGCGACCATAGCGTAAAGGGGCTTATCGGGCCATTTATGCAGACTGTTTTTATTATCTTGTCGTGGTATTTCAGGCCTGCAGATAGAAAGATCATTTCAGTTAATTAATAAAGTTATGAGCAACATCAATAGCAATAAAAGGGAGTTATCATCTGACGAACGTGAGGGACTATTCAAGGCTTTGAAAACCCGCTTCGAAAAAAACATGAACCGCCATACAGGTGTTGAATGGTCTAAAGTACAGGCAA
>NZ_JAQBOI010000041.1 GCF_028288105.1 Mucilaginibacter sp.
CCAATGGGCTATACGCCTTATATTATTGAGGAACGCCAGTTAAACATCTCGCAATTAGACGTGTTCTCGCGTTTAATGATGGACCGTATTATTTTCCTAGGCGATCCTATATATGATCAGAACGCTAATGTTATCCAGGCGCTGTTATTATTTCTACAATCGGCCGATGCAAAACGTGATATCCAGCTTTACATTAACTCTCCGGGTGGATCTGTTTACGCCGGCTTAGGTATTTATGATACCATGCAATTAATATCAAATGATGTAGCTACGATTTGTACCGGTATGGCTGCATCAATGGGCGCGGTATTGCTTTGCGCCGGTGCCGAAGGTAAACGTGCTGCATTACCACACTCAAGGGTGATGATCCACCAGCCATCAGGCGGTGCTCAAGGCCAGCAATCTGATATCGAGATATCTTACCATGAGATTACTAAACTGAAAAAAGAATTATACCAGATCATTGCTGATCATAGCGGTGCAACATATGACAAAGTTTATTCTGCATCAGACCGTGACTACTGGATGATAGCCGAAGAAGCCAAAGAATTTGGTATGATTGACGAAATATTAAGAGGTAATAAAACAAAGAAGTAATTTGATAGTTAGAATATTAGTCGGTAAGTCCAAAAGACAGTAAAGTTCGTAATTGGACTATATCTTTCGGGCTTGCTGACTGTCTAACTTCTGGACTTTGTATATATCATACCAATTGAGTAAATTTGTTTAACAAGTAATATCACAATGAATAAAAATAGTAAAGAGATAAGGTGTTCGTTTTGCGGAGCAGGCAAGCAAGACTCACTGATGCTTATAGCGGGGCTGGATGCACATATTTGTGATAAATGCGTTAACCAGGCTAACGAGATATTGGCCGAAGAGTTAAAAGTACGTAAGGTAAAAGCCTCGCCAAATGCTCCCGCGATATTAAAACCAGCCGAAATAAAAAGCCACCTTGATCAATATGTTATTGGCCAGGATGATGCTAAAAAAATACTAGCCGTTGCTACTTATAACCACTACAAACGCTTAAACCAGCGTATTGATAAGGATGAGGTGGAGATTGAAAAATCAAACATTATTATGGTTGGCGAAACTGGTACAGGTAAAACCTTACTGGCTAAAACGCTGGCTAAAGTATTAAACGTTCCGTTTTGTATTTGCGATGCTACTGTATTAACAGAAGCTGGTTATGTAGGTGAGGATGTTGAAAGCATTTTAACCCGTTTGCTTCAATCTGCAGATTACGACGTAAACACTGCCGAACGCGGTATAGTTTATATTGATGAGGTTGATAAAATTGCCCGCAAAAGCGATAATGCATCCATTACCCGTGATGTAAGCGGCGAAGGTGTACAGCAAGCGTTACTAAAGATACTGGAAGGTACCATGGTTAACGTACCACCACAAGGCGGGCGTAAACACCCCGATCAAAAAATGATCACGGTTAACACCAGCAACATCTTGTTTATTTGCGGTGGCGCGTTTGATAGCATCGAGAAAAAGATAGCTAACCGCCTGCGTACCCAAACTGTTGGTTACAAAATGAAGCGCGACGACAGCGAGATAGATATGAAGAACCTGTACAAGTACATCACCCCGCAGGATCTGAAATCGTTTGGCTTGATCCCCGAACTTATAGGCCGTTTACCGGTATTAACTTATCTTAACCCGCTTGACCGCGAAGCACTGCACAATATATTAACAGAGCCAAAAAACTCCCTGCTTAAACAGTACAAAAAATTGTTTGAGTACGAAGGTGTAAAGCTGGAGTTTGATATCGATGTGCTTGATTTTATTGTTGATAAGGCAATGGAATTTAAACTTGGCGCACGTGGTTTACGCTCGATATGTGAAGCTATCATGATTGATGCCATGTTCGAGTTCCCGTCTAAAAAGGATGTGAAACGTTTGAACGTAACATTAGAGTATGCCAGGGAGAAATTTGAGAAGAGTGATCTTAAAAAGTTAAAGGTGGCTTAACAATTATTTGATAGTTTAAAATTATTTTTGTATATTACACACTAACCCTGGTGAACGCACACCGGGGTTTGCTGTATAAAAGGGTTTTTGAAAAGCCCAATTATCAAATACATACACACAAAAAAGAGGAAAAAAAGATGAACGAAGAATTAGATGTAAAGAAAGACGAAAACACTGTACCGGCAAAAAAGATAAAAGAGATACAATCGCCGGTAAAATCAGGATTAAAAACAAAAGAAGCTATAGTAGCTAATTGGCTACCGCGTTATACCGGCCGCCCGTTAGATGCCTTTGGCGAATATATTATACTCACCAATTTTTCTAAATATCTGCAGCTGTTTTCGCAATGGCATAATGACGCGCCTATAATGGGGCTGGATAAGCCAATGCAAAGCGTAACTGCCGATGGTATCACTATTATCAACTTTGGTATGGGCAGTTCAGTTGCAGCTACTGTAATGGATTTGCTTACCGCTATACACCCCAAGGCGGTTATATTTTTGGGTAAATGCGGCGGTTTAAAAAAGAAGAACAACGTAGGCGATCTGATCCTGCCCATAGCTGCCATACGGGGCGAAGGTACATCAAACGATTATTTGCCTGCAGAAGTGCCCGCACTGCCTTCATTTGCCTTGCAGAAGGCTATATCAACTACTATACGCGACCACTCACGCGATTATTGGACCGGAACCTGTTACACCACTAACCGCCGGGTTTGGGAGCATGACAAAGTCTTTAAAAAGTATTTGAAAGAATTGCGCGCTATGGCCATTGATATGGAAACGGCAACCATTTTTACTACGGGCTTTGCCAACAAAATACCAACCGGCGCATTGCTGCTGGTATCTGACCAGCCCATGATACCGGAAGGTGTTAAAACCGCCGAAAGCGACTCGAGCGTAACAGAACAATATGTAGAAACCCACCTGCGTGTAGGGATACAATCGTTAAAGCAATTAATAAACGTTGGTTTAACCGTGAAGCACTTGAAGTTTTAAGTTGGTGAGTGGTTGATTGAGTTGATTAGGTGAGTGGTTTTTAACCATTTACTACTCATCAATAACCACTCACCGCCCGCCGTCATCCCGAATTTATTTCGGGATCTCACAGGACGGGCCTGTGAGTGATTGATTAGGCAGGTGTTTTCTAACCATTCACTCTCACCCAATCAACCACTCACGGAACAATTAATTCAAATTCTGACAGAATAAATTGCTAATTTTGAACATATCCTGTAAGTATACAGGTTTAGTAGATTTTATATATGTGGTACAATAATATACTGGAAACCATTGGCAATACGCCCCTGGTAAAATTGAATAAAGTAGCAAAAGATATACCCGCAACGGTATTGGCTAAAATAGAAACTACCAATCCCGGCAACTCTATTAAAGACCGTATGGCCCTTAAAATGATTGAAGATGCCGAAAAAAGCGGTAAGCTTAAACCGGGCGGTACTATCATTGAAGGAACATCGGGCAATACAGGTATGGGCCTGGCCATTGCAGCGGTTATAAAAGGCTACAAATGTATTTTTACCAGTACCGATAAGCAATCAAAAGAAAAGTTTGACGCCTTGCGTGCTTTTGGTGCCGAGGTTATTGTTTGCCCCACAAATGTTGAGCCGGAAGATCCGCGTTCTTATTACTCGGTATCATCTCGTTTAGAGCGCGAGGTGCCTAATTCATGGAAACCAAACCAGTACGATAACCTTTCTAACTCGCAGGCACATTATGAACAAACCGGCCCCGAGATTTGGGAACAAACCGAAGGTAAAGTAACCCACCTGATAGTAGGGGTGGGTACAGGTGGTACTATATCTGGTACAGCAAAATTTTTGAAAGAAAAGAACCCAGCTATCCAAATTTTGGGTATAGATACTTACGGTTCAGTATTTAAAAAATATAAAGAGACCGGTGAGTTTGATAAGAACGAGATCTATCCGTACATCACCGAAGGTATAGGGGAAGACTTTTTACCGCAGAACGTTGATTTTAGCCTGATAGACCACTTTGAAAAAGTGACCGACAAGGATGCCGCTCTAATGACCCGCGAGATAGCTCGCAAAGAAGGCATATTCGCTGGTAATTCAACCGGCTCGGCTGTGGCAGGTTTACTGCAAATGAAAGATAAGTTTAAAGAAGGTGATGTAGTTGTGATCATATTCCCTGACCATGGTACCCGTTACCTGGGCAAAATGTATAACGACGATTGGTTGCGCGATCGTGGTTTCCTGAAAGAAGAGAAGCTTACCGCACGCCATATCATCGGCAAAAAAGAAAATCTGGAGATTGTTACCATCGATTGCGAAAAGACTGTCCTGGAGGCTATAAATACCATCAAATCGCTTAATATTAGCCAGATTCCCGTTACCCAAAAAGGTATGGTGATCGGTAAGATAACCGAGAGTGATATTTTAGATTCGCTGATAGAGAACCCGGCCATTAAATCGCAACCGATCAAAAACATATCAACCGCGCCATTCCCTTTTATCGATTTGAATACCTCTATCGATAAAATCTCCAGCATGATCAATAAGGACAATATTGCTGTGCTTGTTGAGGACGATAACGGTAAAATAGCGATCATCACGCAGTACGATATCATCAACGCGATATCGGCATAGATATAATAAAGATCATATAATGTAGAGACGCGATACTTCGCGTCTCTTTTTGTTAATGTCAGTCTGAGCTTGTCGAAGACTTAGCATACCGATGCTTCAACAAGCTCAGACTGACACTTCATTTTTATTACTGCAATCTTTTTTTTGCTAATTCTTTCCGGTAAACCTCATTTAACTTTTGTGACGGATTAACAAGCAAATAGATACGTGTTCCTTTTTCGCGTGCCAGGGGATTTAACACCTCGCCGGTTTTACGATAACTTTCTAATAACGGACTAAGCCTTCTTTCAACATTATCATCATCATCTACATAAATTATGTAATGGGCATTCAGATCATCGGCCGCCCAAAGTTGAAAGCTGCTGCTAAGCGACACCACTTCCGGTAAATTATATTTATGCCTGTAATGATGTATGGCACCCGCCTCACCGTAATTGTCGGCATATATCTGTGTGTTTTTTTGTTGTTCGGGTGTAAGGCTGTCGTAGGTGTCTGATACCTTTTTAGCCATTTCATCCCAGCCCAGCATGTCGGCATAATCTTGCGTTAGGGGGTGTTGTTTATGATCTTCCCAAGTGGTTATAAAATTCAGGAACGGCATGTTTTTTTGTGCAAACCGGAAATTCGCCAACGTGCTATTAAGCGAAAGTATAGGCAACACCAGTGGTAATAATAGCAGGTTGGGCGCAACAAAAAGTATGATAACAGCCGTGCGCAGGGCATATGCATTTCTTTTTAATAATTGCTCAAAGGCAAAACCGCCCGCGGCAAACAGCATAGGGTAGGCGCCAAACAGGTAATAGTTTTTACCATTCATTTGCAGCAGGAACAGGAATATAAGGATGTAGGCAATAGCCAAAAACCTAAACCTGCGTAGGCGGAAAGAGAATAGCAGGCTAATAAAACCCGTAAACCAAATAACTATCGAGGGGCCGTTTACCAAAACTTGTTGCATTACAAAATCCAGTGGCTTTACATAATCCAATTGGGTTTCTCTTAGCTCTTTCATATGGTGGATAACCGGCAAATGGTGGGCAAACTGCCAGATAATATTAGGCAGAAATATAAGTATGGCTATCAATGCCGAAAACAATACATGCTTGTTAAATAGTAGTTTACGTTCCCTGCTTATTAAAATACCAATAATAAGCGACACGGTAAAGAAGACCATGGTGTACTTGGTAAGCATACCAAAACCAACAGCTACGCCCAGCCAGTATAAATATTTTACAGTAGCGGTATTTAGGTAGCGTACAAAAAGCCAAACGGTTACCACCCACCATAACTGATCAAATACTACAGGCTGGAAAAGGTACCCCGATGCAGCAAACGCGGGGGCGAGGATCAGCGCTAAACAAGCCAGGGTAATTGCAAACCTGCGGCCGCCTATTTCGGCGGTGATTTGCCCGGTAAGCCAAATAATAAATGCGCTGGCTATGGTTGAAAAGATCCGCGCGGCAAAAACAGAATGGCCAAAAACAGAAAGGGTTATTTTTGCCAGTACGGCTATAAAAGGGGGTACTTCTTTATAACCCCAATCCAAATGATCGCCTAAAACCAAATGCAGTAATTCATCACGGTGGAAACCAAAGTGACTGATAGCAAACAGGTTGAGCACTATTTTTAATGCGACAAAGATCAGTATAAAGGTAGAATACGATGATCTCCGGTTTTTATAAGGCATTGATGGATATAATGGTTGTGCTAAAGGTAGTAAAATTGGAGAAAGGACGAAAAGACAAAGGACAAAAGATAAAGTGCACTTTTCCACTTATCCTTTGTCCTTAATCGTTTGGTCTTTTATCTAAAGAGAATTATACTCTTTTTATATCGGCACCAAGCGCTTTTAGGCGCTCATCAATGTTTTGGTAGCCACGTTCTATTTGTTCGATATTGTAAATGGTTGATTGGCCCTGCGCGGATAACGCAGCTATCAGTAATGATACCCCGGCACGTATATCCGGCGATGTCATAGAGATACCACGCAGTTGCACCATTTTATCTAAACCAATAACGGTTGCACGGTGCGGGTCGCAAAGGATAATGTTGGCACCCATATCCAGCAATTTATCTACGAAGAATAAACGGCTTTCGAACATTTTCTGGTGGATCAACACCGAACCCTTAGCCTGTGTGGCAACAACCAGCACAATGCTCAACAGATCGGGTGTAAAGCCCGGCCATGGCGAATCGGCAACGGTTAGTAACGAGCCATCTATGAAAGTATCTATCTCGTAATGATCTTGCGATGGGATGTAGATATCATCACCGCGGCGTTCCAGTTTAATACCCAAACGTTTAAACACGTCAGGGATCATACCCAGTTCGTCGTAGTGTACGTCTTTAATGGTAATTTCAGAACCTGTCATGGCGGCAAGGCCAATAAACGATCCTATCTCTATCATATCAGGCAGCATGCGGTGGTCGGTACCACCAAGCTCGCTAACACCTTCAATAGTTAACAGGTTGGAGGCAATGCCGCTAATTTTTGCGCCCATGCGGTTAAGCATTTTGCAAAGCTGTTGCAGGTATGGCTCGCAGGCCGCGTTATAAATAGTAGTTGTACCTTTTGCAAGCACGGCAGCCATTACAATGTTAGCCGTACCGGTAACAGATGCTTCATCAAGCAGGATATAAGTACCCTGTAGGTTAGATGCATCTACGTTATAAAAGCCATTTTCGGGGTTGTAATCAAACCTTGCGCCTAATTTTTCAAAACCCAGGAAGTGGGTATCTAAACGGCGGCGGCCAATTTTATCGCCACCCGGTTTTGGGATAGCTGCCTTGCCAAAACGCGCCAATAGCGGCCCCAATATCATAATAGAGCCACGTAAACCGCCGCCCTTTGTTTTAAATGCTTCAGAAGTAAAAAAATCCTGATCTATCTCTTTAGCTTCGAAAGTGCAGGTATCGCGCGATATGCGGTTCACCTCAACACCCATGTCGCCCAGTAACTCTATCAGCTTGTTTACATCCTGTATATCAGGGATGTTGCTGATGGTCATTTTTTGGCTGGTTAGTAACACAGCCGATATAATTTGTAATGCTTCGTTTTTTGCGCCCTGTGGGATGATCTCGCCTTTAAGCTTTTTACCGCCCTGTATTTCGAATGCGTTTCTCATAGTAAGTTCATGGTTGATGGTTCATAGTTCATGGTCTGATTCATATCGTCAGATCATGCCCGGGCACAAAGATTATAAAATAATCGCAATTGCACCCAAGCCGTGTTCCTTTGTCTGTGAACAATGAACCGTAGGCTATGAACCAATAATCAATTAGTATTTTTTAGCCCCTCCGGGATTACGGTTACGGTTATTTTGGTTGTTATTATTGCGTGGGTTGTTATTGTTGGTGCGACCACCGCCACCACCACCACTGCCACCACGGTTGTTTTGGGTACGCCCGCGGTTGTTGTTGTTTTGGCTGTTGTTGTATGTATTAGTACGGAACTCAACACGGTTAAGGTTAATGTTCTCTTCCAACTTTAACGTACCGCCAGATAAGGCGTAAAGGTCAGACAGGATAGTTTCATCGGCAACCGAATCTTTGTTCCATTGCACGTATGCCATTTTCATAAAATTGGCTATAGCTTGTACCATGTGGCGCTTACGGTCGGGCTCTTCAATGGCCTTAGCCTTCTCTATCATCATTTCGATGGTTTTACCGTAATGTTTGTATTTTATACGCTGATGCGGATATTTAAGCGGCTCGGGCTTCAAGTGGATAGCCTCGGGGCTTGGCTTAGGGTACGGCGAATCTACATCCAACTGAAAATCGGATATAATGTGCAGGTGATCCCAAAGTTTGTGCTTAAAATCGGCTACGTCACGCAGGTGAGGGTTTAGAAAGCCCATTAGGTCTATAACCACTTGTGCGTATTTGTTGCGTTCTTCTTTGGTTGGTAACGCTACAATATATTTCACCATATTTTGCACGTTACGGCCATATTCAGTAAGTAAAAGTTTGTTCCTGGTTGAGTTATAATCAAACGGACCAGGCAGATTTGTTAATGCCATGTATATTTTTTTAATTAAATAAAATCTCTTGAAGTATTTTTCGGCTCATGGACGGTTTCTTAAAACAGAGGGCAGAAACCGGAGAGTCGAAATGAATGCGTACGAAGTACTAACGCAAATATACGGTAAATGTGTTAATGTACAAATTTTGTTAGACCAGAGATTTTTTCTCGCGCAAAAGCGCAGAGACGCTAAGATTTAATATATTGCTTTGCGTCTTCGCGTCTTTGCGTGAAACATTCTATAATTAATTCAATATGTCACAAGTTATCATCACCTCAATAGATATTTACCGTTTCAGTATCCCCATGGAGCCCTTTACTATAGCTACCGGCACTATGGACCATGCGCAGAATGTGTTTATCCGCATCCATACCGGTAAAGGTTTTTACGGCGTGGGCGAATGCTCGGCCTTCCCCATGATAGTGGGCGAAACGCAGGATACCTGCCTGGCTATGGCAAAAGATTTTGCTAAACTTTGGATAGGGAAAGATGCGTTGGATATTCCTGCCCGTATGCAGCAGCTGCATGACGCCGCCGCGGGTAACACTACCATTAAAAGCGCTTTTGATATTGCCCTGTATGATATAGCATCCAAAAATGCAGGATTGCCTTTATACAAGTTTTTAGGTGGCGAAAGGCGTATGGTTGAAAGCGATATCACCATCGGCATATATACACCCGAAGCCATGGCCAAAAAGGCCATTGATTTTAAAACATCTGGCGCTCATATTTTAAAAGTGAAACTGGGCAAAGGTGCCGAAACCGATGTTGAACGCATTAAACAGATCCGTGAAGCTGTTGGCGGGCAGATGAAGATACGGGTGGATGCCAACCAGGGCTGGAGTTTTGACGACGCAGTTTTTGCCTTGCAGGCGATAGGCCAATATGATATTGAGTTTTGTGAGCAACCTATGCGCACCTGGTATGATGACCGCCTGCCCGAACTAATGAAGCTATCGCCGGTGAAAATTATGGCCGATGAAAGCGTTTACAATCACCATGATGCACGGATGCAGATAAACAGCGGATCGTGTGATTATATCAACATAAAAATGGCAAAATCCGGCGGGATACTGGAAGCTAAGAAGATCCATGATACTGCTGCAGAAAAAGGTATTCCCTGTATGATGGGGGGCATGCTGGAAAGCCGGATAGCCTTAAGCGCCAAATTACACTTTGTGTATGCCAGCCCCAATATTAAGTTTTATGATATGGATACCTGTATGCTTGGGCACCTTGTTGACCCTTGTATTGGCGGTGTAACTTACAATGGGTACAAGTTAAACATTAGTGATGCGCCGGGAATAGGGGCAGATGCCGATGATGAGTTTTTATCCAAATGCGAACTTGTAACCATTAAATAACAAATAAGCCAATGGATTTGATCCATTGGCTTATTTGTTAAAGCAGGACATGCCTTCTTTTTCTTGGAACGCTGTTACTTGTTTGTTTTGTAGCAGCATCTTTCTCGGGCTTAGAACTTTTTGGGGTGTTCATCTCCTTGGATGCCTCACTCTTTGGGTTGTTTTTTGTTTCCATAGCACCTACATTAATTACAAATAAAATAGATGCTACGCCGATATTGTTTCGATTTCAAAAAATAAATCTACTTGCTTAATTCAGCAAAGTACTTGTGGAATAATGGGATGGTTTCAATTCCCTTGTAGTAGTTAAAAATATCGTATTTCTCGTTTGGCGAGTGCAGGGCATCGCTATCCAAGCCAAAACCCATTAATACAGTTTTTAAACCCAGTTCCGCTTCAAATAAAGCTACAATAGGGATACTGCCACCGCCACGGGTTGGGATAGGCTGCTTGCCAAATGATTCGGCAATGGCTTTTTGTGCCGCTTTGTAGGCAATGCTATCGGTTGGGGTAACCACAGGCTCACCACCATGATGCGGGGTTATTTTTACTTTTACGTAAGGCGGCGCTATCTTCAGAAAATGATCTGTAAACAGTTGGGTTATTTTATCAGAGGTTTGGTTTGGCACCAACCGCATCGAAATTTTGGCACTGGCTTTTGACGGTAATACCGTTTTAGCGCCTTCGCCAATGTAGCCACCCCAAATACCGTTTACCTCAAGGGTAGGGCGGGTGCCGGTACGTTCAAAGGTGGTGTAACCCTTCTCGCCCCAAACTTCGGCTATATCAAGGTCTTTTTTGTATTCTTCTTCGTCGTAAGGCGCGGCGTTTAGTTCCGCGCGCTCGGTTGCGGTTAGTTCGGTAACATCATCATAAAAACCGGGGATAGCGATATGGTTATCCTCATCATGCAGGGAGGCTATCATTTTAGCCAGAATAGTGGCCGGGTTTGCCACCGCACCACCGTATACACCAGAGTGCAGGTCGCGGTTAGGGCCGGTAACTTCCACCTCGAGGTATGACAAGCCACGTAAGCCGGTTTCCAGCGAAGGGTGTTCCATGCTGATCATAGAGGTATCAGATATCAGCACCACATCGGCCTTTAAACGTTCTTTATTTGCTTTTACAAATATGCCCAGGTTGTTTGAGCCTACTTCTTCCTCGCCCTCAATCATAAATTTGATATTGCAGGGCAGGGTATTGGTTTGCATCATCAGCTCAAAAGCTTTTACATGCATGTAAAACTGGCCTTTATCATCACAAGCGCCGCGGGCATATATTTTACCATCGCGAACGGTAGGCTCAAATGGCGGGGTTTTCCAAAGTTCTAATGGGTCGGGCGGTTGTACGTCATAATGGCCGTAAACCAATACCGTTGGTAATGAAGCGTCAATTATTTTTTCACCATAAACAATAGGGTAGCCTGCGGTTTTGCAAACCTCTACTTTGTCGGCACCTGCGTCCGTTAATTTTTTGGCTACGTAATCGGCAGCGTTTAAAACATCAGGAGCATATTTTGGGTCGGCGCTTACAGATGGGAAACGCAGTAATTCGAAAAGTTCGTCAAGCAGGCGCTGTTTATTGTCTTCTATATATTGCTTTATTACTTGCATAGTAGGTGTAATTTGAAGCAAAGATAGAAGTTTATTTTTGTGAGGAAGAGGTTTCACGCAAAGACGCGATTAGTCAGTCTGAATTTTAAAATCAGCGGCCTATGAGGGTGAATGACATTAATCTTTGCGAAGCCATGCAGCGTGTCCGCCTATATTATAGTACATTTTGCTTGTGCCTGGTATGGATTTAATGGTGACGTTATTTCGTCAGTAGCTTAATTTAAAAATCTCTGATTATCAGCTATTTAATAATGTTCACGCGCGTTCACGGCCGTGAACGTGAACACTTTTCGCCGCTATTTATAACGAATTGTCATGGGTAACCAGTCCAAGACTTATAATCTTTCGCGCCCTTGTTGATGTTGTCGCCAACAAGTTGCCTGATACCAAGTTAAATTTTAAGACCTGCCCTGATTGTTGTTGGTGACAACACCAACAACGGCATAGATTTAACGGATGTTGAGCGTATCGGCGATCTCTTTATCTGCATATTCGAAAGGGATATTTTTTGTTTCATATCGGTTTTTGATATGTAATGTATATTTTCCTTTATCTTTTATGATTGTGTCGCCCACGTGTATTTGATCATAAACCCTTAATAAATAGCCCGTCTCATTCATGAATGTAGTGTCGTGATTATTATCGAGTCTTCTGCCATATAGTGTAACGTCGCGCTGCTTATTACTTTTCGCCGTTATGATCATTTTAAGATCCACTTTATTTTTCCAATAAGAAAAGATATCTTCTTCTGTTGCTCTCGGTACGCAACCCGAAGTGCCCAAACAGATGTTTAAGAATAAGATGATAATTTTATTTTTCATTTATTTTAAATGTTGTTGTTGATAATACCAACAAAGACACAAAGTTGTCATTTCGAACGACAGAGAGAAATCTTGTTCAAATGATAAGTGGCGAATCATGCATAATGAACAAGATCTCTCCTCGTACCTCGTTCGAGATGACATTGGGAATATTATTCAGCTGTTTTCTCAACTACCACCGCTGTACCATAGGCCAATACCTCGGTAATACCCTGCATCACCTCGTTGGCATCATAACGCATGCTGATAATAGCGTTTGCACCTAAAGCCTGGGCGTGTTGTATCAGCAGGTGATAGGCCTCTTCGCGGGCGTTTTCGCAAAGCTCTACATAAACAGACAGCCTGCCGCCAAACAGCGATTGTATACCACCGGCAAAATTGCCTACCACGCTGCGGCTGCGCACGGTAATGCCGCGCACTACACCTAAATGTTTAACAACCTTGTAACCGTCTAAACCGGTGCTTGTAGTAATGAGTGAAGTATCCATTGTTTTTAATTAGTGTTTATTTATGGTTTAGATATTATTTCTTCAGAAATGTTACCAAAGCAGGGTTAACCAAATCCGGCTTCTCCATATAGGGGAGGTGCGCGGCATCGTCTACCGGCAAAAATTCGGTTTTTAAAACGCTGCGTATCGAATCGCTATAATTAAAAGGTACGGTCTTATCTTCCTTACCCCAAATAAGTAATACCGGTTTGTGCGTATTGTTGAGTGCTATATTACTTTGGCGACCATTATAATCGTAATTGTATATAGTAGAAACCAATGCATGGCGGAAACCTTTGTACTCCATTTGCGGCCGGTATTGCTCCACCCAGTTAGGGTAGCGGTCGGGATATTTAAAATCTGTCAGTTGGCCCTGGGCGCGGTCATCAGCATGGGTTGCTTCGTAAAAATCAGCCACAAATGATGGTACCCCCGGTTTGTCTGACGGGTAAGCAGGATCTATCAATACTACCTTGTTTACTTTATTGGGGTAGGCTACAGTAAAATCGGTAGCCAATTCGCCACCAAACGATACACCAATTAGGTTCACCGGTTGTTTAAGATGCAGTTTTTCTATCAGGTCATTTATCTGCCCAAAATAAAGCTGCTTATTGTAAACCACGTTCGGCCTGTCAGAATAGCCACGGCCAAACTGATCGTACCGTAAAACGCGGAAACCGTGCTCGGTCAGGTACTCATAAGTGCCGTTCCATATATAATAAGGCACACTAAAGCCATGTATCATAATAATAACCTTGCCGGTATCGGGGCCATCCAGTTCGTAATGGGTAACACCCTGGCTTAGTTCAATGTAGCTGCCGTTTGTATTCTTCCTCAATTCGTAGGTAAGTTCTTTTTTTTCGGGGTTATAATGATTGTATATAATATAAAGGGCAGCGCCGCCAAAAATTGCCAGTACTATAATAAATACAAGCAGGTTCTTTAGAAATTTCATGGAGGGGTTAAGGATATTAATTAAAGAATAAAAATAACAGAAATATTTAATTTAGCAGCTTAATTAATAATAGCAAATGCGTATTACCATTATTGGTTCGGGCAATGTTGCCACACATTTATCGGCAGCGTTTAAAAATGCAGGCCATAGTATTGCGCAGGTTTACAGCCGCAGTATGCATAACGCGGCTTTGCTGGCCTATCATGTTGGTGCCGAAGCAATAGATAAGCCCGAAGATATTAATGCCGATACCGATATTTTCATCCTGGCCATTAAGGATGATGCCATACCGGCATTTATTCCGCATTTGTCTTCCTTCGATAAGCTCATTGTACATACATCCGGTGCGGTTGATATGCAGGAAATACTGAAACTAAGTGATAAGGCGGGCGTGTTTTATCCGCTGCAAACCTTCAGTAAAACAAAAGAGCTAAATTTTTGGGATGTGCCATTATGTATTGAAGGGGCAGACGAAACCATTACTAAAACTTTAGAAGAGCTTGCCCGCAGCATTAGTAATAATGTTTACCGGGTAAATTCTGCTCAGCGCAAGGTATTGCATTTGGCTGCCGTGTTTGCCTGTAATTTTACCAATCACCTTTATGGCATTGGCGAGCAGCTTTTGGCAGGAAGTGACATGAGCTTTGATATGCTGCGCCCGCTAATAGCTGAAACAGCCGACAAAATTAAGCAGCACTCGCCTGCGGATGTACAAACCGGCCCCGCCATACGTAACGATGAATTTACGATGCAGGCCCATCTGCAAATGCTTGATGGAAAGCCCGGTTTACAGGAACTTTATACACTGTTAAGTCAGGATATTATCAAAAACCATAACAAGCCTAACGGGGATAAGTAATTTTGTTACTTTTGCCAAAATGAATATTTTTAAAGTAAAGATAAACTTCGAGGAGAAGGACCACGAAACTGTGGAGCTTGCAATAGCCGAGGGTGAATCTGTATTGGACGTTTGCCTGGAAAATGGCATTGAGCTGCAACATAACTGCGGCGGTGTTTGCGGTTGCAGTACCTGCCATATATATGTAAACAAGGGGATGGATAACATCCAGGAGATATCTGATAAGGAAGAAGATTTTATTGACAGGGCCGTTAACCCGCGCATTAATTCGCGTTTGGGTTGCCAATGTGTAATAATTGATGGCGATATTGAAGTTACCCTGCCAAACCAATCAGACTTTATGGGCCATTAATGCTAATTAGTTAAACTCACAACCAAAAAATGAACGACGATAAATTCGCCCTGCCGATACACTGGAACGACTACGAAGATATAGCCCTGAGCCTATACGAAAAGTTTGGCGACGATTTTGACGAATCAAAAATATACCGCATCCGCTTTACCGAGCTGTTGGAATGGGTACTTTCCCTGCCAAACTTTGCCGGCACGCGCGAGCAATCAAACGAAGGCCACCTGGAGCAAATACAATCTGCATGGGTGTACGAGTGGAGAGATAATCAATAGTTTCAGTTTGCAGTATTTAGTGGGCAGTTTGTAACTAATAAACCAGTGAACTAATGAACCAATCAACTAATTAAATGGAATCCTTTTTAACCAAGCTTAAAGATATAACCACATTTATTTTTGATGTGGATGGCGTACTAACCGACGGGTCGATATTTGTGACCGAAACCGGCGTGCAAAGCCGTGCCTTTAATATTAAGGATGGTTATGCCCTGCAACTGGCCGTAAAATGTGGTTATAATGTTGCTGCAATATCTGGTAGCCGGTCAAAAAGCGCATTGTTTCGTTTAAATAGCCTGGGTATAAATGATGTGTATCTGGGTGCGCATACCAAATCTGAGCGATTTAAAATTTACATCGAGGAAAAAAGCATCAACCCGGCCAACATCCTTTACATGGCCGATGATATCCCCGATCTGGCTGTGATGAAGCTGGTTGGCTTACCGGTTTGCCCCGCGGATGCCGCCGAAGAAATTAAAGCTATTTGTACCTATGTTTCGCCTTATGCCGGCGGCAAAGGCTGTGCCCGTGATATTATTGAAAAAGTAATGAAGGTACAGGGTAAATGGATGAACGCCGAGGCGTATAGCTGGTAGGTGGTTAAGTCAAAAATGTAAAGTCAAAAGTCAAAAATTTCTTAGCATGAGTGCTTTTCCAAAGATAATTCTTGCATCAAAATCGCCAAGGCGGCAAGAGCTTTTAAGGATGATGGATATTGATTTCCGTGTGGTTTTAAAAGAGGTAGATGAATCCTACCCGGATGGCTTAACGCCCGCAGAGATAGCCGTTTACATTGCCGCCAAAAAAGCCGAAGCATTTGATGAAGATGTTACTGGCGAAGTAGTACTTACCGCCGATACCATTGTAGCTATTGACGGCCTAATATTAGGCAAACCCGAATCATCTGAGCATGCTGTAGAAATGCTGCAGCGCTTATCGGGCAAGGTGCACGAGGTTTATACCGGTGTTTGCCTGCTGCACAACCACCAATACAATAAATTTTACGACCGTAGTGAAGTGTTTTTCCGCAAGCTTACCGAACACGAGATCCGCAGTTACGTGGAAGAATATCAACCTATGGATAAAGCCGGCTCATACGGCATCCAGCAGCGTATAGGCCTTATCGGCATCGAACGCATTAATGGCTCGTATACCAATGTGGTAGGGTTGCCTACTGAGAAGGTTTATCAGCAGTTGGTAAGATTGAAATCTTAGTTTCTCAGGACATTCAAGCCCACGCAATGACGTGGCCGGTGTAGAGACGCGATACTTCGCGTCTCCTTTATGCAAATTCAGCATGTAGGTTAAGACGCGAAGTATCGCGTCTCTACAGTTTCTTTGAATTATTCTTCCTGTTCACATCCGGTAAGGCATTATCCGGATCAATGGTTACGCTTTCAACTTCCTGCGTGGTTGGCAGGATGTAGGTGGTTACTTTGTTTTGCAGCCATGTCTCAACCGGGAAATAGATGCGCTGCTTGCTGCCATCCTTTAGTTTAGCTTCAACGGTAAATGGCATGGCCATCATTTCTTTATTGGCAATGGTTAATTTCACGCCTTTGCTGTGGTCCTTATCCACGTATTTGGCATCAATGAGGGCTATATCCAGCTTGTAATTATTGTAGAACCATCCACGCCAAAACCATGACAGGTCTTCACCTGCGCCGTTTTCCATCGAACGGAAAAAGTCATCCGGCTGTGGGTGTTTGTAGGCCCATTTGTTAATATAGTTACGAAACGCATAATCAAACCTGTCCTTACCCAGGATCTGCTCGCGCAGCAATATTAAGCCAAAGGCCGGTTTAAAATAGGTGAGGGGATGGCGATACTTCTCTGGAATGGCATCCGGTGCGGTCATAATGGTTGGCGAATTTGGGTCGATAATATGCGCGATGATCTCATCGGCCGGGTTGCCACCACCGGGGGCGTATTCACCATCGCGTTTTGGAGCGTACTCGCCTTTGTTGAACGCGTCAGATGCGTAAACATCTATAAAAGTATTAAAGCCTTCGTCCATCCAGGCAAAGCGGCGTTCGTCGCTGCCTACAATCATCGGGAACCAGTTGTGGCCTATTTCGTGCGCGGTAACAAAAAATAGTTCAACGCCTTTATCGTTCATGCCATCAAACAATATACCCGGGTATTCCATGCCGGCTGCTATGCCCGCCTCATTTATGGCAGTAGGATAAGGGTACGGGTACCACTTTTCGGAAAAGTGCTCAATAGCGCCCTTCAGGTATTCTGTTGATCGGTCCCACGCATTATTGCCCTGGCTTTCTACCGGGTAAACAGACATGCTCATTGATTTTTTACCACCCGGCAAGTTCACCCTTGCAGCATCCCAAATAAAGGCTTTAGAGGCGCCAAAGGCCACATCGCGGGTATTCAGCATTTTGTAATGCCAGGTTAGTGTGCCTTTATTTACCGGGCGCGATGATGGGTCGGTAACCTCGGCCGCGGTACGGATCATTATTGTTTTGTCGCTGTTACGGGCAGCCTCTAAACGGCTAATTTGTTTGGCAGTTAGTACTTCTTTGGGATTCAGCAGATCGCCGGGGCCGGCCACTAATACATCCCACGGTACGGTTACGGAGTAGTCGATATCGCCATATTCACAATAAAATTCACCGCTGCCTAAAAATGGTGCGGTTGCCCAGCCACGGCTATCATCATAAACACACATGCGCGGGAAGAACTGGGCTATTTCGAAGATCTTTCCGTTTTTGGTATCCACATAATCGGTACGGCCGCCAAAAGCGCCGGGGATAGTGTAATGGTATTTGATGCTCAGCTTTATAGGGCCTTTACCCATTGGCTTTGCCAAACGGATCTGCATACGGGTATCGGTAATAACAAAATTGGCCCTTCTGCGCTCATCGCCATTATCAATATATACCGATTCTATTTCGTAGCCACTGGTGTGTTGCGTAGCCTGCGCGCCGGTAACAAAGTTAGAGCGGGCATCTTTTTTATAAGTGTTTTGGTCAAGTTGCAGCCACAAGTATTGCAGTGCATCGGGACTATTGTTTACATAGGTAATTTCGGCTGTGCCGCTTAAGGTTTTGGTAACGGTATCCAGCTTTACAGCCAGTTTATAATTTACATGGTTTTGCCAGTATTTAGGGCCGGGCTCGCCATTGGCAGAGTGAAATTCGTTTCCCTTTTCGGTATATGGCAGGGGCGAAAACAGCACTGATGGCTGGTAATTGGTAGTTATGGTATCGTTAGGGTTATTTTTTTGTGCCTGTACGAAAAAGGCGGAAAGCAATAATAAAGAAGTGCCGATAATTTTTTTCATGTTGTGAGCGACGATAAGCGAAGCAATATACAAAGGTTGCCGAACAATTTGATTTTGTGTTAAGAAAGTTATAATTGAAAAAAAATATGAATTAGGTTATGGAAAGCTGCGGGTTGCTGCATCTGATAAGAAACACAATGTTATGCAACCTATTCAAAAGATCACCATCCCCGAAGCATGCCACCAACAATGGCAGCAAATGACAGCTGTTGACAACGGCAGGCATTGCCAACAATGCTGTAAAACTGTTACAGATTTTACGGTAATGTCAAACATCGAAATATTAAATTACCTATCGGCGCATAAAGATGTTTGCGGGCGATTTGATAAAGAACGGTTGGAGGTGTTGAATACAGAACTTAACCAAGAAGTTAAAATACGTTTTGGATGGAAGAAACTGGCATTAGCCGCGGCGTTAGCAAGCTTATTTACAACCATAAAAGCTGAGGCAAAATCGCCCGAAATAACTGTTAAAGCCTCTCCGTCTTTTAAAAATGCAGAAGAGGTACCAACTTCTGATACCACTGCTTATATTACTATAAGAGGTAAAGTTATAGGAGAAGATGATAACAGTCCACTACCGGGCGTTTCTATCAGAGTTAAACACTTAACCATAGGTGCATTAACCAATGCAAATGGTGAGTTTAACTTTAAAGTACCTGTCACTGCCGATAGCTTAATGATATCATATATAGGATATGAGAATTATGAAGTTAAAGTTGCCGATCTTACCAAAGAATCTAATTGCGTGTCATTGAAAATGAGGTCGGTAATGTTAGGCGGGGCTATAACCGTTGTAAGGCGGGTACCGTTCTACAAAGCCTGGTGGTACAAACTTAAGCGCGTATTTTAACCCAGCATCTGCGCCAGCACACCTTCTTTTAGCGAGTAGGTAGACATAGTAACATCGGCTAAACCCATTTTTTGCATCATGTAAATTGTAATTAAGCTTGCTACTACTATCATATCTACCCGTACCGGGATAATGCCTTTCATATTGGCGCGTTGGCTGTGGGTTGATTTAATAAGTCTTTCTATCAGGTCTAAAAGTTCATCAATATCAAATTCATAAACCTTGGTTTTCTTTATGTCGAATTTTTTGCCTTTCTCCAGTTCAATAACCTCGGCAAAGCTCTCGAACGCGCCGGATGACCCGATAAGAATAGAAGGCTTGTACTTTGATGCGGCCAAAAATAGCTCGGGTAATTTTGTGTTTAAGTATTTGGTTAACTCTTTTATGGATAGCACGGGTATAGGGTCGGTTTGGTGAAACTTGTCCATTAACCGGGCGGCGCCTATTTCAAAGCTTTGCTTCCAAAGCACTTCGTTATCGTTACCGATGATAAATTCTACACTGCCGCCGCCAATATCCATTATCAGGGCGTTATCGTCGCTTAAGCAGCCGCTGGCTTTTATGCCATTGTAAATGTAGGCTGCTTCCTGTTCGCCATTAATAAGTTCTATCTGGATGCCGGTTTTTTCTTTTACCTCGCGGATAAAGTCCACGCCGTTACCTGCGTTACGAATGGCAGATGTGGCAATGGCCCTTATCTCGGTCACCTTATTTTCTTCGATGTGTTTTTGAAAACGCTGCATGGTAGCAACGCCGCGTGCAAAGGCTGCCGGCTGGATAATGCCTTTATTGATTCCCCCTTCGCCCAGCTTTACACCTTCGTTGGTGTGAAATATCTCCATAAAATTATCCGCAGAACCCTCTGCTATAAGCAGATGAAAGGTATTTGTACCCAGGTCCATTACAGCAATGCGTTTGTTATTCATCGTTGGCTAAAATAAAAAAATCCCTGCTAAAGTTTGGCTTAAGCGGGGATTTAAATATGATAAGGTTAAGGGCATTCGGTGAGGACACCGAACACAGGGTATAATAAATATCTCGTGGCTGGTGTCCTCACCTTCACATACTATTCTTTATAAAAGAACCATTTGGCCAATTCTTTAAAGCTTGCTTTTTTACCATACATTAATACGCCAACACGGTAAATGCGTGCTGCAACGTAGGTAGTAAATAAGAAGCCGATTATCATCATAAACATTGACAAACCTAATTGCCAGTCGGGAACGCCGCCAAACGGTACCCGCACCATCATAGCTACCGGTGCTGTAAAAGGTATTATTGACAACCATACTGCCAGCGGACTATCAGGCGCCCGGAACAATACCGATACCGACAAAATATAGGTAAACAGCAACGGCAGCGTTATAGGGAACATAAATTGCTGAGTTTCGGTCTCGCTGTCAACAGCGGAGCCTACTGCTGCAAATAATGCGCTATACAGCAAGTATCCTGTGATAAAGTAAAACAGAAAACATCCCAATATGTAGCCGAACGGAATGGTTTGCAGGGTTTCTAAAACACCCCCCATAGGGCTACCCGGCCCTGATGCGGCCTGCCCTGCAATTTTTGTTGATATGATTGATAATACTATCCATGCGGTAAACTGAGTTAAACCTACCAGGCCAACGCCAATAATTTTACCAAGCATCAGCTGAAAAGGTTTTACCGATGATATGATGACTTCGATGATACGGCTGGTTTTTTCTTCGATAACACCACGCATAACCTGGGCGCCATATATGAACAATGCTAAGTAAATAAATATAGCACAGGCAATACCTACCATCATTGATGGGCCCACATTAGCATCTTTGGTGCCGGTTTCAGTTACCTCCATGGCATTAACAGATACCTTGCTTTTTTTAGCCTTGTTTAAAAGTGCTGTATCAATATGATTAGCCAGCATAGTATTGGTTGAGGCTATCTCATTCATCTGGTCCTCTACTTCACCGGTAAGGGTAAATGACGGTTTCTTTTTAGAGAAAAACTGTACGGGCTTGTGAGCGTAATCTTTAGATATTAACAGCACAGAAAGGTCCTCATTGTCTTTAAGGCCTTCTTTGGCTTTCTCTACAGGTTCATTGGTAGGAATAAATTGTATGTTTTTGGCGTTCTTTAGCTTGCCTTCAAACATATGGCTTTCGTCTATAACCTTTACAATTTGTGGTTTCGAGATCTCCATGCTATCCTTAGCTATAAAAGCAATTAGTGCCGACATGCCCAATATCAATAAGGGCACCACAAATATCATTACGATAAAGCTTTTTTTGCGCACACGGGTTATATACTCGCGCTGTATGATCAATAATACTTTATTCATGGCTTAGGCTATTAGGTTTACTTTTTCAATGAAGATCTCGTTCATGCTGGGTATTACTTCCTGCAACATGTTGATCTTTGTTTTAGGGATAAGATACTGCAGCACATCATTAGCTGAGGTACTGCTTAGCTTAATTTTAATGATGTTGCTGCTGTCTTCGCCTACTATCTCGCTAAGCACTTCGAAAGGCTGTGAGCCGTCGAAAGTTAGCTGTTCGCCGGTGTATTCTACCAGGTAGGTTTCGTTCTTGTAAGAGTTGCGAATATGCTTAACGCGGCCATCCAGTATCTTACGCGATTTATGGATGAGGGCGATAGAATCGCAAAGCTCCTCAACAGATTCCATGCGGTGGGTAGAGAAAAGGATGGTAGCGCCATTGCGGTTTAGTTCCAGTATCTCATCTTTTATCAGCTCGGCATTTACCGGGTCAAATCCGCTGAAGGGTTCATCAAGGATGATCAGATCGGGCTCATGTAAAACGGTAGCTACAAACTGTGCCTTTTGCTGCATCCCTTTTGATAGCTCTTCAATTTTTTTCTTCCACCAGGTTTCCATATCCAGTTTTTTGAACCAGTGTTTTAACCTTGTGGTGGCCTCGTCGCGGGTTAGGCCTTTTAGGCGGGCCAGGTATATCATTTGCTCGCCTATCTCCATCTTTTTGTACAGGCCGCGTTCTTCGGGCAGGTAACCAATACGCTCAATGTGCGATTGATTAAGCTTATGCCCGTTGAAGTAAACTTCGCCAGAATCGGGGGCTGTTATTTGGTTAATAATACGGATGAGTGAGGTTTTACCGGCGCCATTTGGGCCAAGCAGGCCAAATATTTTACCGCTTTCTACTTCAAGGCTCACATCGTCTAACGCCCGGTGACCGGCGTATTGTTTAACAATGTTGCGAATGCTTAGCATATCAGGATTTAGTTTTATGCTAAATTAGATATAAGCGCGAATGTATTGTTACAAATAATTCTTTGTGGGATAACGGAGTTATATGGTAATCAAATACTAACAAAAAAGCCCCGCATAATGCAGGGCTTTCAATTATCTTCTGATATTACAGTTATTCAAAATATTCCTTCATCCGTTCAAAAAAGCTTTTTTCGTTTTTGCCCGGGTTGGGTTTAAAGTTAGGGGAACCTTGCAGTTTCTCTAATGCTTCGCGTTCTTCGCGGCTTAGGGCTTTTGGTGTCCAAATGTTGATGTGTATCAGTTGGTCGCCACGGTGGTAAGAGTTTACCTCCGGTACGCCTTTACCTTTTAAACGCAGTATTTTACCACCCTGTGTGCCCGGCTCAATCTTTATTTTGGCCTTGCCATCAATAGTTGGTATTTCAACGCTGGTACCTAAAGCGGCATCAACAAAGTTGATATGCAGATCGTATATCACATTATTACCATCGCGTTTTAATGTTTCGTGAGGAATCTCTTCAATCAGGATGATCAAATCGCCCGGTACACCACCACGTGGGGCAGCATTACCTTTACCGCTCATGCTTAACTGCATGCCTTCGCTTACACCTGCCGGAACGTTTATGGTAATAGTTTCCTCGCCGCGTACAACACCATCGCCGTGGCAAACATTACATTTTGAGGTAATAACAGAACCTTCGCCATTACAGGTAGGGCAGGTGCTGGTTGTTTGCATCTGGCCTAAAATAGTATTGGTTACCCTACGTACAGAACCCGCGCCACCGCAGGTTTTACAAGTTTGGAAAGATGATTTATCCTTAGCGCCTGTGCCATCGCAAGTGTTACAAAGTATCTGTTTGTTTACTTTTATTTTCTTTTCGGCGCCGTTTGCAATTTCTTCAAGCGATAATCTTACTTTGATACGCAAGTTACTGCCACGTGCTACCCTGCGGCCACCACCCTGACGGCCACCACCACCACCAAAGAAACCTTCGAACGGACTACCACCGCCAAATATATCGCCAAACTGGCTGAATATGTCGTCCATATTCATGCTGCCGCCACCATAACCACCGCCATTTGCAGAGCCTGCATTAGCCGCATGGCCAAACTGGTTGTAACGCTGGCGTTTTTCGGGGTTGCTTAAAACCTCGTAGGCTTCGGCAGCTTCCTTAAATTTTTCTTCAGCAGCTTTATCACCTTCGTTTTTATCCGGGTGATATTTAATAGCCATTTTACGATACGCCTTCTTTATCTCATCGGCATCTGCGCCTTTGCTAATCCCCAGCACATCGTAATAATCTCTCTTAGCCATTTTTTTAATTATTGAATTATTGAATTAGGAATTTATGATTAATTCATACATCACTAACTCTAAGTATCTATGTTAAATTAAGAAGAGATTTACTAAAACCGACTGACACTAATTCAGTCATTCAATAAATCACTAATTGTGTTATGCTCCTACAATTACCTTGGCAAAACGCACCACTTTATCGTTAAGTTCATAGCCTTTTTCCATTTCATCAACTACTTTGCCCTTCATATCATCAGTTGGGGCAGGTATGCTGGTAATAGCCTCATGCAAATCAGGGTCGAACGTGGTTCCTATTGATTGCATTTCTTTTAAACCCTTTTGGGTAAGTATGTTTTTTAGCTTGTGCTGTATTAACGCCACGCCTTCTTTAACCGGTATTACATCAGTAACGGTATCCATTGAGCGTAAAGCACGTTCAAAATCATCCAGTACAGGCAGTAAGGCAACAATTACATCTTTACCCTCAGTTTTTCTGGCGTCTTCACGTTCTTTGATGGTCCTGCGGCGAAAGTTATCAAACTCGGCATACAGTCTTAAATATTTATCGTTAGCTTGTGATAGCTCTTCTTTAAATTTTTCTTCGGCGGTAGGGGCGTTTTCAGCTTCGGCAGTTTCAATAGCTTGTTCTGTACCGTCAACCTGTCCGCTTTCATTTGTCATTTCCGCGGTATTTTTAGCGGTTTCTGAATTTCCTTTATTTTTTTTCTTTAGCATGTCATTAAAATTCATAGCAAATAGTGCTAATCAAGTATCCTGCCATCGGGTTAAACCCGACAACGTGTCAGTAGTCAATAAAATATTCGGTTAAGTTTGCAGGTGTGAATTAAGTTGGCAGTGATCAGTTGGCAGTTTGCATGTTAAAACTGCAAATTGCACACCGCCTACTGCGAACCGGGCAAAGCCCACTGCAAACTGTCTACGCTATCTGTACATCTTCTAACACCTTACCGTTCTCGCATTTAATAATACGCGATGGAAAGGTGCGGATGATGTGATAATCGTGTGTGGCAACAACTACGGCGGTGCCTCCCTGGCTTATTTGTTTTAAGAGCAAAACTATCTCTTCAGATGTATCGGGGTCAAGGTTACCCGTAGGCTCATCGGCCAAAATAATTTCGGGATTATTAAGCAAAGCACGGGCAATAACCACACGCTGCTGCTCGCCGCCTGATAGCTCATGCGGCATTTTTTTTAGTTTAGAGCGCAGGCCAACTTTCTCCAATACGTCCAGTATACGGTCGGCTATTTGTTTTTTGTCGTCCCAGCCGGTGGCGCGCATTACAAATTGCAGGTTTTGCTCAACAGATCTATCGGTAAGTAATTGAAAATCCTGGAAAACTATACCCAGCTTACGGCGTAAATAGGGTACATCTTTAGTTGCCAGTTTGCTTAGTTCGTATCCGCAGGCGTGGCCGGTACCGCTGGCAATACTTAAATCGCCATAAATAACTTTTAGTAAACTGCTTTTACCAGACCCTGTTTGGCCAATAAGCCATACAAAATCGCCTTTATCAATATGCAGGTTTACGTTTGATAAAACCAGGTGTTTTTGCTGAAAAATATCAACGTTATTTAGTTTTATAATAGAGTTTCCAATCATCTTATTTACAGCTCTAATTTTAATATTTTACCAAAGGGCAGGTCTTTAATAACGCCCATAATGTATTCGTACTTATCAGTAAGGCCAACCTTTTCTAATGATTTTTCGGGCCTATCCACCCTGAAATATGCCAATAGGGTAAATTTGTCATCCCTTAACTGCACGTAATCGGGTATTTTGGCAACGCCTTTTACTTTTATAATGTACATTTTGTTGAGTTTAAAGTAGAAGGTTTAAAGTTAAAAGACACTTTGAACTTTAAA
This sequence comes from Mucilaginibacter sp., assembly GCF_028288105.1. Lineage (GTDB taxonomy): Bacteria > Bacteroidota > Bacteroidia > Sphingobacteriales > Sphingobacteriaceae > Mucilaginibacter. The sequence continues at coordinate 25,914 of NZ_JAQBOI010000041.1, forward strand.
CTTTTAGCTTTTAACTTACTTCCCCCAAAGGTATTGTAATTTTAAAGATTTGACAAGAATTCCATTGTATCTACCCCATCAGCATAATCCCATAATTGCGGGTACTGGCTCTGGCCAAAATTAACCACCTGGTTTTGCGTTTGCAGCGGCGCTGTAGTAACAATGCATTGCAGGTTTTCGCTTTGTTCCTGGAGCATATTTTGTGCCGATTGAAGATCGGTATATGTTTCGTAGTACATACAAGCCAGGGGCGATGTTAAACGGGTATCCTGTTTTAATAGTAAAAAGCCGTTATCCAAATGCTCATCGCGGTTTACCAGGTAAATAGATTTGTTATAATCGTAATTGTTATTGTATTTGTGATGGTTAATAATAGGGGCAAAATGTTCTATCGATTCAAAAAAGAAATTGAAAACATACCCCTCGGGAACCAGTAACTTAGATACATTGCGGCAACCTAAACCGTAATAATCAAAAATATCGTGCCCTAACGCGCTCAGTTGTTCGGCGCTTTCATTACCGGTAAGCAGCGCGATACTGTTGCGGTTTTTGCGGATAATATTAGGCACTTTGCCAAAATAATACTCAAAATAACGCGATGTGTTGTTACTACCCGTGGCTATTATGGCATCAAAGTTTTCCAGCCTTTCTACGAAACTAAATTTATCAGCGTAAGAATTATCTATCTCAACCAATTTATTTAGCACATATTTTATAAGGCGGGCATCTTGCGACGATACTTTTATAAGCGCGTGATTACCCGTTACCAATACACAAAGCACATCATGAAACCCCACCAGCGGGATATTCCCGGCAAGCACTAAACCAACCTTTTTATTGGCACCCTGCACTATATTGTATTTTTTTAGCCATTTTTCCAGGTCGACTTTGTTGAGCATTTGGCCGGTTGCTTTAACCGCGTTTAATACACTTTCGGGAGTGAACCAGGCGTTGTACTGTCGCTCGGTTTCAATGATCTCCATTAGCTGTGCATTGGGTGTGGCAAGGTGTTTGCCCAGTTCTGAAAATGTATTTACTGTATCTGTAATATTAAATTTTGACATATATATGTTAACGGGGTAAACCCTTAAAGCCTTTTTTTGTTATATTTGCGTTGCCCAATTATAGGGCAAAGGTAACTTAGAATATAAGAATATTTAAATAATATGGCGATTATAATCACCGATGAATGCATAAACTGCGGGGCCTGCGAACCAGAGTGCCCTAATAATGCTATTTATGATGCGGGTGCTGCCTGGCGTTTTTCAGATGGTACAGATTTAAAAGGGGTAATTGATTTTGGTGATGGTAATACTTTAAATGCAGAAGAAGCACAGGCTGCTTTATCTGATGATATTTATTACATAGTGCCCGATAAATGTACCGAGTGTGTTGGTTTTCATGACGAACCACAATGTGCTGCTGTTTGCCCGGTAGATTGCTGTGTGGACGATGAAGACGTACGCGAAACCGAAGAAGAGCTGCATGCCAAAAAAGATTGGTTGCACCAAAATGGATAGTTAAAAAAACTCATAAAAAAGGGGGGAGCAGATAATGCTTTCCCCTTTTTTATTTGCAAAACTTTATTACTTAATTTAACGTATTAATACTCTGTGATTTTAAACTATGGAATACGGAATTTGTAATTTGGCCGTGGTACCCCTAAGGGCAGAGCCAAGCGACCGCAGTGAAATGGTATCGCAGGTTTTATTTGGTGAGTCATTCGAAATTTTAGAATGGAAGGATAAGTGGGTCCAAATAACCACAGCGACAGATAATTATACGGGCTGGATAGACAGGCTGCAGCTTAGCATGCTCGGGCATCTGGCTTATAAACGTTTGTTGCAAACGCCGTCACCACTAACTTACAGGGCTATTACCCAAGCCTGGAAGATAAGTGATAACTCTATAATATACCTGCCTGCAGGTAGTTCGCTTGCTTTTTTGGAAGGGACAACAAGTTACATTGGTAATCAGAAATTTGAAATAATAGGCGAGATAGGCCAAACAGATACTATAACCAATATTGCCCAGTCTTTTTTAAATGTGCCTTATTTATGGGGAGGCCGTACTCATTTTGGCATTGATTGCTCTGGGTTTACACAGGCGGTTTATAGGTTACTCGGCATAACCTTGCGGCGCGATGCTTCCTTACAGGCTGAAGACGGCACACTAATAGATTCGGTACTGAAATCTAAATTGGGCGACCTTGCTTTTTTTGAAAGTTCAGAAGAACGTATTACCCATGTAGGCATTATATTAGGAAACGGAAAGATCATCCATGCATCAGGAAAAGTGAAGGTTGATTTTTTAGATGCCCAGGGTATTTATTCGGAAGAGTTAAAACGTTATACACACAAGCTTAAAGTTATTAAGCGGTATTGTTAAACGATACGTCCCAGATAATTACTTTTTTATCATCACCTGCCGATAGCAATTGGTTGCCGTTCCATGCCAGTTTATTGATGGATAGAACGTGGCTGGCGTAACCTTTTTCCCTGCTGATTATTTTGCGGAGCTTAAAATCTACAGCATCCCAAATTTTAATGCTTTTATCCATACTTGCCGTTGCAAAATAGGGTTGGGTAGGGTGGAAGAGGATATTGTTCACCGCGAATAAATGCGCGGGTATGTTTTGGATAAGCGAATAGGTTTTATTGTCCCAGATCTTTACTTGCGCATCGCGCGCGCCAGAAACAAGGTAATCACCCGTAGGGGAATATTGTAATGAGAATACCGACATGGTATGGCCAATAAGGGCCTTTATAGGACTATAATCTTCCAGGTCGTAAATCACTATACGGTTATCGCGGCAGCCAAAAGCAACCCTTTCTTCTGCGGGGTTTATGGTGATGCAACGCACGGTATCGTTTGATACCTTTATGCTGTGCACCAGTTCCAGCGTTTTTAAACTCCAAACAGATACGGTGCCATCTTCAGAGGCTATCAGTAATTCATCTTTTTTTGCAGATGACTTAATATCGAAAATAGGTTTAACGTGATGCCTTAAGCGATGTGTTATTTTCTGCTCGATGAAATTGAACACCAGCACTTCGCCGCTGCGCAAACCGGCAAACATGAGCGGGTAACCTGCCGGACAGTGAATAGCATAAATAGAAGCCATAACCGGGAACATCACCTTGATGAACGAGTTAGTTTCCAGGCTCCATTCAACCAGGCCCTTGTCATTACCGCCACTAAATAATATGCCCGGCTTTTGCGAAAGCTCCAGGCTAAATATGGGGTTACTGTGGCCGGTTAATTCTGCTATTTTTTGTACTTCCATTTCAGTTTGCAGTAGGCGGTGCCCAGTTTGCAGCAGGCAGTTATCAGTTCGCAGTATTACGCTGCTAACTGATAACTGCCAACTTTCTATTGATGTCTTTCCTCTAAATTTTTTGCAATGCGCTCCAAATTTAAACCTTTTTCGCGGAGCAGTACCAGCAGGTGAAAAACAAGATCTGATGATTCGTTTACCAGGTCAATTTCTGTTTCGGCTAAAGCTGCTATTACTGTTTCAACACCTTCTTCACCAACTTTTTGGGCTATTTTGTTAAGGCCTTTGTTGCGAAGTTTGTTCACGTATGAACCTTCAACCGGATTTTCGTACCTATCGGCAATAATGTTTTCTAACTGCAGTATAAAGTTTTGATTGTAGTCTGTTTTAAAACAACTGCGCGAACCGGTGTGGCAGGTGGGGCCATCGGCTTTAACTTTTATCAGCAGGGTATCGTTATCGCAATCTATATGCATGCTTTTTACATGCAGAAAGTTTTGGCTGGTTTCGCCTTTGGTCCACAGGCGGTTCTTGGAGCGGGAAAAGAAAGTAACTACATTTTCCTGCATGGTTTTATCGTATGCTTCCTGGTTCATATAACCCAGCATCAATACCTCAAGCGTTTGCTCGTCCTGTATAATAACCGGTACTAAACCGTCTGTTTTGTTAAAGTCGATATTCATTGTTCTGTTCATTAGTTGGCGGTGGGGACACCGCCAACGTGTATTTTAAAGCCCCCTCTTGAGAGGGGGCGGGGAAGGTTGTGCGTCGGCAGGGGTGTGTTAATTAAACAGCGAACACACCCCCTTAACCCCTCTCAAGAGGGGAACCAGACTATTAAACCCTCACCTCAATATTATTCTCTCTTAAAACCGATTTCAGATCGGGTATCAATATTTCACCGTAGTGAAACACCGAAGCTGCCAGTGCGGCATCTACATTTGTTTGCTGAAATACATCAACAAAATGCTGTACCGAACCTGCACCACCCGATGCTATTACCGGGATGTTCACCGTATCGTTCACTAATTTAAGCAAACCGTTATCAAACCCCCCCTTTGTGCCATCATGATCCATAGAGGTAAGCAATATCTCACCTGCGCCACGGCTTTCGGCTTCAATTATCCAATCCAGTGTTTGCTTTTCTGTTGGCAACCGGCCGCCATTAAGGTGTACAATGTTTTTATCGCCGATAACCCTTGTATCAACCGCTATCACCACAAACTGCACTCCGAAAGCCCGGGCCAGTTCATCTATCAAAGCCGGATTACGCACCGCCGCCGAGTTGATGGAAATTTTATCCGCACCGGCATTAAGCAGGGCATCTGCATCGGCAATTTCGTTAATGCCACCACCAATAGTGAAGGGTATGTTTATTTGCCTTGCCACAGCTTTTACAAGCTCTACCATAGTTTTGCGGCGTTCCACGGTAGCTGTAATATCCAGAAATACTAATTCATCAGCGCCTTGCTGAGAATAGTTCCAGGCCAGTTCTACCGGGTCGCCGGCATCGCGCAGGTCAACGAAGTTCACACCTTTTACAGTGCGGCCATCTTTAACGTCGAGGCAGGGGATAATTCTTTTAGCTAACATGTATATTTTGAAGCGTCATTGCGAGGTACGAAGCAATCTCTTCACATGCTAAGCAGCGATGCAAAGTCTGGAGATTGCTTCGTACCTCGCAATGACGGGTTTTGTTTAAGTGGCCGGGGGTTAAATGGACATTAAGCTTTCTAAATTCCAGTTTTTAATTTCTTCAATGCTGATATGGTCTTCGTAAATGGCTTTACCTACTACGCAGGCTTCAACCTTTATTTTACTAAGCTGTTCAATATCATCCATAGAGCTTACACCGCCCGATGCTATCAGTTTGATAAATGGCGAATGATCAAGCAGTTTGCTGTACAGTTCTACACCTGCGCCGCCTAATTTGCCGTCTTTATTAATATCGGTACAAAGGAAACGGAAGAAACCCAGCGCCAGGCACTTGTCCACATAATCCATCAGTTTAATGGGTGAACTCTCCATCCAGCCGGAGTATTTGATCACCTCGTCAAGCACGTCAATAGCAATAACCACCTGGTCGCTACATTTATCGCGGCCGCAAACCTCTTTGCTAAGGTCTTCCAAAAAGCTTGGATTAGTAATGGCTTGCGTGCCCACAATAACGCGGTGAACGCCGGCATCTATCAGCTCTTTAACCTTATCAATGCTGCGGATACCGCCACCATATTGCACTTGCATATCGGTTTTGCGGATCACATCAAATAGGTATTGCTGGTTGCTAAAGTCGTTTTTAGCGCCGTTAAGGTCAATTATATGGATGAAATTTGTACCGTTTGATTGGTACCTTTCAATCATTTCCTCAAGTGTAACGTCGTACTCTGTAACCTGCTTGTAGTCGCCCTCGCGCAGGCGCACAACCTTTTTATTTAGAATATCAATGGCAGGAATAATATACATGATTTAAATATTTGAGAAGTTTCTTAATAATGTTTCGCCATACGTACCTGACTTTTCGGGGTGAAATTGCACACCGTAGAAGTTACCATGCCAAATTGATGCCGAAAATTTATTTATGTAACTGGTTGACGATAAAGTGTATAATTGGTCGTACTCAATAAAGTATGAATGTACAAAGTAAAAATGTGATCCGGCAGGTATATTTTCAAATAATGGGTTTTCCTTTTCGGGGAAAACCTGGTTCCAGCCGGTATGCGGCACCTTAAAAGAGCCATCACTTGTAAATTTGAGGGTTTTTATAGGAAATAGGTTCAGCAAATTGGCATCACCTTCTTCGCTATGAGAGGTAAGCAATTGCATCCCCACACAAATACCCAGGGTAGGTTTGTTAAGCGATTTTATTTTTGGCACCAGCCCGGTTTGTTCCAGTTTGTTCATAGCCGCGCCCGCATGCCCAACACCCGGTATAATATAACGGTCGAACTGTTCAAAATCGGCTTCGGTATTTACCATGCCATAGGCAATTCCCAACCGCTCTAAAGCAGCAGTAAGTGAGAAGATGTTCCCGGCGCCGTATCGTATAATGCCAATCATTCAGTTTGCAGTTTATAGTTGGCAGTTTGCAGGCAACTTGCAATAGTGCAAACTGCTAACTTCAAACTGCCAACTCTTTACAAGAGTCCCTTAGTACTTGGTAAAACCATTTTGTTTACATCGCGCTTTACTGCCATTTTAATGGCTTTTGCAAAGGCTTTAAATATAGCTTCTATTTTGTGATGTTCGTTTTGTCCTTCGGCTTTTATGTTGAGGTTGCTTTTTGACGCATCGCTGAACGATTTAAAGAAGTGATAGAACATTTCTGTTGGTACATCACCCACTTTTTCGCGTTTAAAATCAGCTTCCCAAACAATCCAGTTACGTCCGCCAAAGTCAATAGCCGCCTGTGCAAGGCAGTCATCCATAGGCAGGCAAAAACCATAACGCTCAATACCCATTTTATTGCCTAAAGCCTTAGCAAAAACTTCGCCCAAAGCAATGCCGGTATCTTCAATAGTATGGTGCTCATCTATATGCAGATCGCCGTTGGCTATCACTTCCAGATCTATACCGCCATGACGGGCGATCTGATCAAGCATGTGGTCGAAAAAATGCAGGCCGGTTGATACTTTTGACTCTCCGGTTCCGTCAAGGTTTATTTTGATGTAGATATCGGTCTCTTTAGTTACACGACTGTGCTCGATAACACGTTCGCCCAGTTTTAAAAATTCGTAGATCTCCTGCCAGTCAATAGTTTGCAAGGCTACAACATCAGCAATATCAGTTTCTGTCTTAAATTCTTTGTCACCCAGGCCCGAGCTGTTGTTTAACCAAATAGCCTTTGCGCCCAGGTTTTTGGCCAGTAACACATCGTTTTTACGATCGCCAATGGTGAAGGAATTTTTCAGGTCGTATTTTGTCGTGTCCAGATACTGGGTTAGTAAACCAGTTGCCGGTTTACGGGTAGGGGCATTATCTGCAGGCCAGGTACGGTCAATAGCCTGATATGTAAAGTGTACGCCCTCGTTAGCAAATGTTTTAAGGATAAAGTTATGCACCGGGTAAAAAGTATCCTCTGGGTATGATGCCGTGCCTAAACCGTCCTGATTGGTTACCATTACCAGCTCATAATCCAGTTCGGCAGCAATTTTTGGCAGATACTGCAATGCGCCGGGGTAAAACTCCAGTTTTTCAAAAGAATCTATCTGCTCATCAGCGGGTTCGGTGATGAGGGTGCCATCGCGGTCAATAAAAAGTATTTTTTGCAGCTTGCTCATTATTTGTATTGCTGTAGGGTTTCTATCAATGTTTTGTTTTCGGCAGGGGTACCAATGGTAATACGCAGGCAACCCTCGCAAAGCTCTACTTTTGAGCGGTCGCGAATGATGATGCCGTGCTGCACTAAAAAGTCGTAAATAGCTTTGGCGTTGGTTGTTTTTACCAGGACGAAGTTGGCGTCAGACGGGTAAATATCCAGCACAAAATCAAAATCCTTTAAGGTTAAAACCAGTTTATCGCGCTGCTCTAAAGTTTCCTTTATCCACGCGTTTACCTGTGCCACATTGCCAAGCGCTTCAAGGGCCAGTAACTGCGAAGCTTCATTAACATTGTACGGTGGCTTCACTTTATTCATCACCTCAATAATTTCTTCGCTGGCGAAGGCCATACCCACACGCAAGCCGGCCAAGCCCCATGCTTTTGACAGGGTTTGCAGCACCACCAAATTGGCGTATTCTGTAAGCTCTTGTATAAAAGTTTTTTGGCGACTATAATTAATATACGCCTCATCAATCACCACAATGCCGTTAAAATTGGCCAGTAAGGTTTCAATATCATCACGGTTGATAGAATTACCGGTAGGGTTATTAGGCGAGCAGATGAAAATCAGTTTGGTGTTCTTATCTATAGCTTCGGCAATGCCTTCCAAGTTCAGTTGGTATTCTTCGGTTAGTAATACCTTGCGTGCTTCTACATCGTTAATGTTAGCCGATACCTGGTACATGCCGTAAGTAGGCGGAACGATGATCACATTATCTACCCCCGGGTTACAAAAACTACGGAACAGGATATCGATGGCTTCATCGCTGCCGTTACCCAAAAATATGTTACGAGCCGGTACACCTTTAATGGAGCTAAGGCGCAACTTTACCTGGTGCTGCATAGGGTCGGGGTAGCGGTTGTAAGCATTGCTTAACGGCGAACCGAACGCATTCTCATTCGCATCCAAAAACACGCTGGCCTCGCCCGTATACTCGTCCCGTGCGGAAGAGTAGGGCGTTAGGTTTTTAATGTTGTTACGTAGTATGGTATTTATATCAAACATTGTATTGTCTTATTTCGGCCCGTCATTGCGAGGTACGAAGCAATCTCTTTAAGCAAGTCCCTCATGCAGGCTGTTTAATTGTCCTAAAGAGATTGCTTCGTACCTCGCAATGACGCGTTTATTAATTTATTTACTCTGCATCCTTACACTCACCGCATTCCGGTGCGCGTGCAGGCCTTCCATTTCGGCCAGTATCTCTACCGATGGGCCTATATTTTGTATACCTTCTTCTGTTAAATGCTGAAAGGTTATTTTCTTTACAAACGAATCTACCGATACACCCGAATATGCCCTTGCATAACTGCTGGTAGGCAGGGTATGGTTGGTGCCTGATGCATAGTCGCCGGCGCTTTCTGGGGTTAAATTGCCCAGGAATACCGAACCAGCATTGATGATCTTATCTGTTATTTGTTTCCAGTTTTCCGTAGCTAAAATCAAGTGTTCCGGAGCGTACTGGTTGCTAAAATCCATCGCTTCATCCAAATTTTGAGTAACGATGGTGTACGAATTATCAAGCGCCTGCTTAGCAATCTCGGCACGGGGTAAAATCTGTAATTGTTTTTCAACCTCGGCTAATGTTGCCTGAGCGATGCTTTCTGATGTACAAACCAGTATCGACTGACTATCAATCCCATGCTCGGCCTGTGCCAGCAAATCGGCAGCTACGTAGGCCGGTTTCGCGGTTCTATCCGCAATAACCAAAACTTCTGACGGGCCAGCGGGCATATCAATAGCGGTGGTAGTGGTTGACTGGATTATAGTTTTGGCCTTGGTTACAAACTGGTTGCCCGGTCCAAATATCTTATCAACCTTAGTAATGGTGTCTGTGCCGTAAGCCATGGCTGCTATAGCTTGTGAACCACCTGCTAAGTACACTTTATTGATACCCAGCATTAAGGCAACGTATGCTATAAATGCATTTACTTTACCGTTTTTTTGTGGAGGAGAACAAACAACAATTTCGCTGCAGCCTGCAATGCGTGCCGGTATACCCAGCATTAAAAAGGTAGATGGCAATACGGCTGTACCGCCCGGAATATAGAGCCCCACTTTTTCAATGGCCCTTAATTCGCGCCAGCAGGTTACGCCGGGCATGGTTTCTACCTTATCCTCGGGTTTAATTTGTGCTTTATGAAACTTGTAGATGTTGGAATAAGCAATTTGCAAAGCCTCCTGCTGCTCGGCAGATACGGCGGCGGCAATTTCTGTCAGCTCGGCTTTATCCAGGTAAAGTTTGGTTAGCTCAACTTTATCAAACTTGTAGGCATAATCGTACAGGGCACGGTCGCCATTTTGTTTAACATGCGCTATTACATCCTCAACCAAATCGCGTATCTCATTCGCCGGGTCAACGTTGCGTTGTACCAGGCGGGAAATATCCATAGCGCTTAAATCTGAATAATTGAAAATCTCCATGTCAGTTGGCAGTTATCAGTTGGCAGTTGGCTTGGTTTAAGATGCATCGATGCTATCTGCAAACCGCCCACCGCAAACTGTATACTATAATATTATCTTCTCTATCGGCATTACTACAATACCTTGCGCGCCTGCTTGCTTCAGCTGGCTTATCCTGTCCCAAAAATCGCGCTCGGGGATTACAGTGTGTACCGCCACCCAGCCTTCTTCGGCCAATGGCACTACCGACGGGCTTTTTACACCCGGCAATAGTTTCAGTATTTCAGTCAGGCTATCGCTCGGCGCGTTTAGTACTACGTATTTGGTTTCTTTGGCACGCAATACCGATTGGATCCGTTGGATCAGTTCCTGTACCAAAAGTTCGTTCTCGCTGCCCTTGCGGCCTATCAGTACCGCCTCGCTGCTCATTACATCGCCGAAAGGTTTCAGTCCGTTGCTTTTTAAGGTGCCGCCGGTTGATACCAGATCACATATGGCATCGCTCAAACCTAAACCCGGTGAAATTTCAACCGAACCGGATATTGTGCGAATATCAGACGTAATACCCTGTGCTTTTAAGTATTTACCTAATA
>NZ_JAQBOI010000078.1 GCF_028288105.1 Mucilaginibacter sp.
ACTTAACAGGTTTTCGTTTACGATCTTCCCTGTTTTATCATTTAGTTTTTTATTTACGTCTTCTATATCGCCTTTGCGGATACCCGTTATGTGTAAGCGCGATAAGCGGGGGCGTTCAACAACGGCAATCTCCAGGTAAATGGTATCCATGTTTATTTTGGTAACATTTAACTGCACATCGTCAAAAAGGCCTTGTTTGTACAGATCCTTTATCACGTTGGCGTTGGCTTCACCGGGAAGGTTTATCTTATCGCCTTTATTTAATTTAGAGATGGTAAGCAATACATCTTTATCTAAATATTTGGCGCCCGATACGGTTATACCACCTATAATATAATCTTTAGGATTAAGATAGCTCAAACTATCGGCAGGCATAGAGCCAGACGGTGTTCTACCATTAACCTGTGCCAGGGCTGCCGTGCTTATAACAGAGAAGAGAAGAGCAAAAAAAACTTTATTCATTCGAATATTTTAGTGGGCTAAAAATAATTTATACAGTTGTTAAAAAGTGTTAAAAGTAAAAATTTAGTTTACCTGCTCGCTTGTCATCCCAAAACGGCGTTCGCGTTTCTGAAAATCAAGTATAGCTTCATACAAATCCTCCCGCCTGAAATCAGGCCAAAGCTTTGCGGTGAAGTATAGCTCGGCGTAGGCAATTTGCCATAGTAAATAATTACTTATGCGGTACTCGCCACTCGTCCTGATCAACAATTCAGGGTTTGGCATACCGCCGGTATATAAATTATCCTCAAACATTTTTTCATCAATATCAGCAGGTTGCAGCTCCCCGCTTTGCACTTTGGCGGCCAATTTTTTAGCAGCCTGTACAATTTCGCCGCGCGAACTGTAGCTTAACGCAAGTGTAAGCACCAGCCCTGTGTTAGCAGCTGTTTTGCTTATTGCATTATCCAACTCCTTGTGGCATTTGTCTGGCAGCATATTTAAATCGCCAATAGCATTTAAACGCACATTATTCTTCATTAGCTTAGCAATTTCCTTATTAAGGGTACTAATAAGCAATTCCATAATAGCGATAACTTCAAATTTTGGCCGGCTCCAGTTTTCGGCGCTAAAGGTATATAAGGTTAAATATTCAATACCAAGCTCACCGGCACCTTCAACAACATCCCTTACAGATAGCACCCCATTATGGTGGCCAAACACCCTTAATTTGCCTTTACCTTTTGCCCATCTGCCGTTGCCGTCCATAATAACAGCTATATGGCGGGGTAATTTTAGTAAGTCTATCTGATCCTTATAACTCATTTCCCGAACGGTTTTAACAGCTGTATCTCAACTGTCGCACCTATTGCTTTGTTAAAATTTAAAACGTTTTCAGCAAAGCTTTCAATAACTTATGCCATTTTTTTCAGGTGACAAAGGTAAAACTTACTTTGTATTATTTTAGTATCAGTGAAAAAGAAATAAATATCAACAATAGGCTATAAATAAATTCTATTACTGTTGAAATGAACAAGGTATAAAAAACAAAACCCTTTTGCACTGTAGTGCAAAAGGGTTCGTATTTAAACCGTTATAAATTTAATATGCCAACTTATCCTTCAGCATGGTAATATCTTTTGGGGCGATATCAGCAATGGCAAATTGTTGTACATCAGTAATTTTCATTTCATCAAGTGTGTTCACCAGGTTCTCGTAAATGGAGCTTTGCGCGGGCTTTATAATCACCATCATACTTTTACCTGTAGTTTGCTTTACATACTTGCGTGTTTCAAATATTGCCTTGCGTAAACCGCTGTTACTGTAGTTAGTAAGCGTGGCAGCAAGAATTGGTTTATCTGCAGTACCTAAATAATACATAGCCTGGTTATTCTTACCAAGGCAAATGGTCATAGTACGCGATTCGCCTACAGGGCTTGGTTCATTACCTACCGGCATATTTAATTCCATTGCTTTGGGCTTACTAAGCGTTGTAGTAAGCATAAAAAATGTAATGAGCAGGAACGCGAGATCTACCATTGCGGTGAGGTCTACCTTTAAGTTTGGCTTTTTTGCACGTGGTTTGTTTCCTGATTTTTCTGGAGTTGAATTTAATTCGGCCATGATAGTATAGTTAAGGTTAAACAATTGGTTTGTTAATCATCTACCATATAAATATACTACATATTTCAAATAAACAAAATTTAATTTTGTTTATTTGAAATAAAAGATACAATATTTTATAAAAAGCTGTTTTACCTAATAATAACAACTCTGTGTTACAAATGTGTAAGAGAGGGTAAAACCAACAAACATATAAAAATCACGTGGCTTGGCATCGCCGCGTTGCGTGCCAGCCTCGCCTATATAAACACCAGTATGCTCTCCGGACCTGTCTGATAATGCCCTGGCAAGACTTGAGCTGAATTGCCCTTTAGGTGCATAAGCGCCGCTCACATCATCCAGGTAATCGGTATTGGTATACCGGTAGCCCAGATCTGCAGCAACTGTCCATTTGCCCGAAAAATTGTATTTAATACCCGCACCGAAAGGTATAACAATAGCAGTTTTGGCGTACTGGTTTGTTTGGCCTTCCGTATTAAGTTGCCTTAGGCCATATACGTCACCTTTGTATGTTGTGCGTGGTGCAAAGCTGGTGAGGCCGCCGCCTACATAGATATAAGGTGTATACAGGTTTTTACCGGCATCGGGTATATAACTCATAAAGTTAAACTCGGCCATCAGGCTTAGTTCTTTTAAGGGAGTAGTGAAGCTCAAATTGCGGTCGCGGAATTGCTGACTGCTTGATGTACTGTCGGCCCCGCTTATTTGCGAGAAGGTATAGTTTAGTTTTGCTGATAGGTAACGGTTAAAATTCCGTTTAACAAACACCCCTACAGCCCCACCGCTTGGTTTAACCGGATTATTGACATTTAAATCGCCGATATATCCTGCAGCACCTATGGCCCCTCCTACTTCCCAGGTTTGGGCCTGTACATTTGTTATAATAAACAGTAAGAAAAAAGCTGCAATGACTTTGGGCATCAAGAACAAATTTAATAATTACGGGCGTCTAAACCCCATAATAGCTTTTTCCTTAACGTAGATAAGTAGCTTTCATTATTTAAGCGGATCAAATTAAGCTTAAAATCAGCTTTATAAACCTTAAACTGCATAGGTTTATCAATTATAAC
>NZ_JAQBOI010000079.1 GCF_028288105.1 Mucilaginibacter sp.
GGATGGTATCTTTAAGGTCGATACGGCCATGTAAAAAATTCTCTGCCCTTGCAGTAAGCATAAATGGATCGGGCAAGCTGCGCGCGGCTTTTACCGCGGCTTTAATACGCGCCACCGAATGTTCAAATGAATAAATAGGGTCTTCATCATTCTCGGTAAAATCTTCAATAGAACCACCGGCCAAACCTGCCCTTGCAGCAAACAAGATAGTTTCCGCACATGCTTCAGGTTCGTCGCCGTAACCATTTTCCAGATCGGCAGCAACGGGCAGGCTGGTCGCTTCAATAATTGCGCGGGCGTTTTCCAGGGCTTCGTCCCGACTAACACTACCATCAGGGCGCCCGAGTATATAAGCAAGGCCGGCGCTTGTAGTTGCCAGGGCCTCAAACCCCAAAGCAGCAAGCATTTTTGCCGAACCGGCATCCCATGGGTTAGGGATCACAAAAAGCCCGGTTCTTTCATGTAAGGCTTTAAAAGTTTGGGCTTTAGCGGCTTGTTGGTTGTTTTGAGAAGTATTCATGTGGCAGGTATTTAATAGAAGGGGCAAGTTACGCATTTGCCTTAAATTGCTTTTTGCAGCACGGGGCAACTTGTTTATAAATAATCGTATTATTGTTTGGGCTGGAATGCCGAATAAACCTTATTGACAAATGAAAAAACTTTACGCTTTATTTATTCTATTATTCATTATTTTAAGCACATATAATGTTTCTGCTCAACGTGGGGTGCCTGCGGCCTATGTTGGTGACTATAACAGGATGATGTCGCGAAACTTTATGGATATGAATATGAATATGCAAAGAATGATGAACATGAACCTTTACAGGGGGTATGGATATATGATTAATCAAAAGTATAAATTCAAAGTACTAATGAAAGATAGCTCAGTAAAAGAGGTTAAATCGAAAATTCATATGGATACCACCTTGCACAAGAGCTATCTTACCTACGATGATAAAACGATAAAAGATAAAAAACTGCGCGAGCAACGGATTTACAGTAACCAAACTATTAGCATCAGCAGGACTGATTATAATAATAAAATTAAGGGTATGGCTAACGATAGCTGCTGGTTTTTTAAGGTATTGGAAGGCAAGATAAATGCCTTTTCGCCTTTATCAGAAACCGAGGAGATAGATAGCTTTTACTTGCGTGCATACCAGCTTGGCAACGGCCCTGTTCAAAAGCTCGATTCAGCATCGCTTGCGCCTATTATTGCCAAAAGCCCAAAAGCTTTAAAAGCCTTTAAAAAGAAAGATTACTACAAGGCTATTGATAAGTACAACTCTGACAAAAGCGTAGCAAATTAATGAAACGCATTGTCACCAACCTCACCTTCCAGGTTATCATTGCCATAATATTAGGCGTGGTAGTGGGACTGTTTTTTAAAGATTTTGCGCCAACCGCGCAGATGATCAGTAAGATATTCATCAGCCTGATAACGCTGCTGATAGCCCCTATTATTTTCTTTACCATAGTGCTGGGAATTGCCGGCATGAGCGATATAAAAAAGGTTGGCCGGGTAGGCGGCAAAGCCCTGCTTTACTTTGAGATAGTTACTACGCTGGCCCTTGTAATTGGCGTTACGGTAGCCAATGTAATAAAACCCGGCGCCAACTTTATCAATAACCATGTTAAGGTTGATACCAGTAAGCTTGCCGTATATGAAAAGGCAGCATCTGAAATGAAATGGGGCGATTTTATAACCCACATTGTCCCCACTAATGCCTTCGAGGCTTTTGCCAAAGGCGATATCCTGCAGATCCTTTTCTTTGCTATATTGTTTGGTTTCGGCCTTAGCCGGATGGGGGAAACGGGGCAATCGGTTATTAAAACATTTGATAAGCTATCTAAAGTTTTCTTCAACATGATGCACATAGTGATGAAGGTGGCACCCATCGGCGCTTTCGGCGGAATGGCTTACACCATCAGCACTTACGGACTGGCAACCCTTAAACCATTGGCTTTACTGATGGGGTCGGTATACTTGACTATGTTCCTGTTCATATTTGTTGTGCTTAACATTATCTGTTACCTGTACAAATTTAGTCTGTGGCAATATCTGAAGCATATTAAGGAAGAGATATTGATCGTGCTGGGGACTTCCTCATCAGAATCGGCCCTGCCGGGGATGATGGAAAAGCTGGAGAAATTTGGCTGTTCAAAATCGGTGGTCGGACTGGTGATACCCGCGGGGTACTCGTTTAATCTCGATGGTACAACTATTTATCTTTCTATGTCGGTGATTTTTCTGGCGCAGGTGTTTAAGATAGATCTTTCTATAGAACAGCAGCTCACCATTATCGGCATCCTCATGATCACCTCAAAAGGCGCGGCAGGCGTAACCGGTAGCGGTTTTATTGTACTTACATCTACATTGGCTGCAATTAAGATCATTCCTGTTGAAGGTGTGGCTATCCTGCTGGGTGTAGACAGGTTTATGAGCGAAGCGCGGGCCATCACTAACGTAATTGGCAATGGTGTGGCGACTATAGTGGTGGCGAAGAGTGAAAAAGAGTTTGTAACACAAGCCCCCCCAGCCCCCTGAAGGGGGAGTTTTTGATTAGCAAGCTAATCTACTAATGTTGAATCTACTTTAAAATCAGGCTTGCTGCCTGGGGCCTTTTCATTTTTCGCCTTAAATTTTCGCAGGCTATCTTTAATATAGAATACCAGGTTGTAATCGGTCATTACATCAATTTGCGCGGGGGTAGGCCGGTATTCGGTTATAAAATCATCCAGGGTATCACCTTGCAGGTGAGTTATCCGCCCAACCAGGCCACGGTTAAAGCGCTGGGCGGTATGGTCTTCGCTCTCATAACGCAGCATGGTTTGCTGTAGGTGGTATTCGGGTGTTTTCTTTTTGTTGAAGGCCCTGAATAAAGATAACAGATCAACTGTGGCCCAGGCAAAAGGTACGTTGGTGGCGGTTGGCCGCATGATTTCTGTGAAACTTGGGCCTTTAAAGGCAAATTCTTTGGCAAACTGCTTGCGGTTATTTACGCTGTCTCTTATAAAATTGCGCTTGGCTACAATGGCTACTTCATTCAGCCTGATGGACGCAGTTTCCAGTTCTATCAGTTTTAACCGGCCGCTCCAGGGGCCTATCACTTTTGTATAAGGCTTATATCCCATGGCTTTAATGCGCAGGGTATCGGTAAGTTTAGAAATGCGTAGGGTAAAAGCACCTTGCTCATTGGTCATGGTGTTAGCGGTAGAAGCTGATACCACAATGTATTCGATTGGTTTGCGGGTTTTTTTATCAATTACGAAGCCCGTAACTATTTGCGCATTGGTTTGAATGCAAAACAGCAAAAGCATTAAGGATAATAGGTATCTCATCGGTAAAAATGTAGTGACATAAATATAAGGCTATATTTTTATAATGAATAGCATTTAACACATTTTAACGGGGAGAGATTTTTTAACCACAGAGGGCACGGAGGAAAACCATAGAGTACACAGAGGGATTTATCATTAATAATAAATCGCTAAGCCTCTGTGTTCTCCGTGAAAACCTCCGTGCCCTCTGTGGTTAGTTTACCGCCAAACCCATAACCTAAATGTAAATTTTCAAAAATTAATCCTTTAGAGAGTTGAGGGGCGATTTTTTTTTTAGCTTTGCCATACAAAACAAAAAAGCCGATGAGCGTTCTCGTAAATAAAGATTCTAAAGTTATAGTACAAGGTTTTACAGGTAACGAAGGTACTTACCATGCTACCCAGATGATTGAGTATGGCACACAGTTAGTTGGTGGTGTTACACCAGGTAAAGGTGGTCAGAAACACCTGGACAAGCCAGTTTTTAATACCGTTAAAGACGCGGTTGATGCAACCGGTGCTGATGTATCTATCATATTTGTACCACCTGCATTTGCTGCCGATGCTATTATGGAGGCTGCAGAAGCCGGTATTAAAGTTATTGTATGTATCACCGAAGGTATCCCTACAAAGGATATGATACTGGTGAAAGAGTATTTAACCGACAAAGATAGCCGCCTTATAGGCCCTAACTGCCCGGGTATTATTACTGCAGGCGAAACCAAAATTGGTATTATGCCGGGCTTTATCTTCAAAAAAGGTAACGTTGGTGTGGTTTCAAAATCGGGTACGCTTACTTACGAAGCGGTTGACCAGGTTGTTAAAGCCGGTTTAGGTATCACTACCGCTATTGGTATTGGTGGCGACCCAATTATTGGTACCCCAACCAAAGAAGCTGTTGAATTATTAATGAACGACCCGGAAACACACGGTATCATCATGATTGGTGAAATTGGTGGTGGTATGGAAGCTGATGCTGCCCGCTGGGTCAAAGAATTTGGTACTAAACCTGTTGTTGGTTTCATTGCCGGCCAAACTGCGCCTCCGGGCCGCCGTATGGGCCACGCTGGTGCAATTGTTGGTGGTGCCGATGATACAGCTGCCGCAAAAATGAAGATCATGCGCGAATGTGGTATCCGTGTAGTAGAATCTCCTGCCGAAATTGGCGCTGCTATGGCAGAGGAATTAGCTAAATTGAAATAATAGAATCAAGACGTAAGAGTTAAGAATCAAGATATATGAGAGATCCCGGTCAGTTGGCCGGGATTTTTTGTGTCCGATCTGTCTTCCTGAAGGACAGTAAAGTACCTTTAACCAGCAGAACCTTGGTGCCCTTATTAAAACTTTAGCAATTAAATGATCTTCTATTCAAAAAATAAACCCGAATGAAATTAAAATTACTTTTACTTATCCTAAGCTTTTCAGTTATACTATTTAGCTGCAAAAAAGAAAAATCTCCTGAAGATAAATTAGACGACGCGAAGAACCAGGTGATTGGCACCTGGGCGGGGCAAAACAGCAGCGCAACGTATTATGATGCTTCCGGTAAAGTGGTGAAAACTGAACATTTATCAATAAACGATAACCTACAGATTCAATTTCTAAATACTACAACTCTTAAAGGATCAGATAGGCCGGATGATCCATATAATTACACAATTAGCAATGTGGATGGCAAACTTAGGTTGAATGTTTCGGGCGAAAGCTATGAATTGAAGGTTAATAACAATACAATGTCATGGATTATTGAAACCGAAATTAACATTGATACTATTGTAAAAAGCGTCACTACTATTCAATTTAAAAAAATTTAGTTTCAAAATAATGAGTGAAGATCCCGGTCAGTTGGCCGGGATTTTTTTGTTTGTACGCCTTGTCATGGTGAGCCTGTCAAACCATTAGTTAAACGTTTATTTGAAATATGGCGTTGCCTGCGGCCCGGGCTTTTCGCTCATACTGCACAGGCCTTAATCACAAGGCCGGTATCCGCTGCACTCCCTAACGCGGTAGGGTCATATTGTATAAAATTTCCTAAATTCGGTAATCCAGATCATTAATATGAAAAACTACTTCTGCCTCCTTCTGCTATTATCCGCCACCACAACCTTCGCTCAATACAAACCTGCAACTTTTACCGATCCCGACAGGCTAAAAAAGATTGAAGCGACATTCCCAATAATAGATCAGCTTTATAAGGATTATGCCGAGAAAAATCATTGGCCGGGGCTGGCTTATGGTATTGTGGTGGATGGCAAACTGGTGCATATAGGCAATATGGGATATACAGACATCGCGGCTAAAACACCTGTAACTTCTAAATCAGATTTTCGCATTGCATCCATGACCAAGAGCCTAACCGCTATGGCCATCCTCAAACTACGTGATGAAGGCAAACTAAAACTCGACGACCCGGCATACCTCTACATCCCCGAGATGAAGAATAATAAGTATCTCAGCAAAGATGCCGTGCCGGTAACCATCCGCCACCTACTTACCCATGCCGCCGGCTACCCCGAAGATAACCCCTGGGGCGATAGACAATTGGCCGTATCTGATGATGCATTGATCGCTATTTATAAGAAAGGTGTTTCGTTCTCCAACAATCCGGGACAGGGGTATGAGTATAGCAATTTGGGTTTTGCAACGCTGGGTTATATCATCAAAAAGGTATCGGGCAAAACATACGAAACTTACATCAACGATAATATCCTAAAACCTTTAGGCATGGGCCATACTTATTGGGAATACACCAAAGTGCCCAAAGAACAACTGGCTCTTGGTTATCGCTGGCTCGATGATAAATGGGTAGAGCAGCCCCTGCTGCATGATGGTGCCTATGGTGCCATGGGTGGGTTGATAACCACTATTGAAGATTTTAGCAAATACATGGCTGTGCATATGAACGCCTGGCCTGCAAGAGACGATGCCGAGGATGGCCCTGTAAAAAGGAGTTCGGTGCGCGAGATGCAATACCCATGGGATGTAAACTACTTAACGGCGAATGCTAAAACCACAACTGGCAGGCCGTGCCCTACGGTATCTGCTTATGGGTATGGTTTGCGCTGGGCTAAAGATTGTGATAACCGTGTTTATGTTGGCCACAGTGGTGGTTTACCCGGTTTTGGCAGCCAATGGAATATCCTGCCCGATTATGGGGTGGGTGTAGTGTCGTTCGCCAATTTAACCTACGCAAACGGGGGCAGGGCTAATACTATTGCTTTAGATACGCTGTTGGCCTTATCTGGTATAAAACCCCGTACATTACCTGCATCAGCCATCTTAACCCAGCGCCGCGATGAACTGGTAAAGTTGCTGCCTAACTGGAACAACCCGCAGGCCACGGGTATATTCGCCGACAACTTCTTTATGGATTACTTCCCCGATAAGCTTAAAGCAGAAGCACTTGATGTTTATGCTAAAGCCGGAAAAATTACGGGCGTTGGCGAAGTAGTAGCCGAAAATAATTTGCGCGGCTATTTTATTATGACAGGCGAAAAGGCGAATATCAGGGTATCGTTTACCTTAACGCCAGAGAACCCGCCGCTGATACAGGAGTATCATATTGGCGTTATTCAATAAGCTATGTCATGAGTAGCGACAATTATTTTATTGTCATGGTGAGCTTGTCGAACCATTAGCAGACTATGCCTTTGCGCACGTCCTTCGATAAACTCAGGATGAGCCTCGCGCTCTTTTATCTGCATCTGCACACTCATAAATCTGCACATTTACCATGTCAAACCTGTGTAAACATCCTCTTTTCAAACAAAATTTGCCACCAAATTGTCGTATATTTATATAGATGATAAGGCGAAAAGCCATCTTTAATCACTAATTCGCTAATTAAAAAATCACTAATTACAATGGCATATAATCAGTTAACCCCAGAGGAAGAATATATCATATTACATAAAGGAACAGAGCGCCCGTTTACCGGCGAGTTACTGAATAATAAGGCCGAAGGCGTGTACGTTTGCAGGCGTTGCGATGCCCCGCTTTACACATCCGAATCAAAATTTGAGTCGCACTGTGGTTGGCCAAGCTTTGATGATGAAATAGCCGGCGCCGTAAGGTGGGAAACCGATGCCGATGGCCGCCGTACCGAAATACTTTGTGCTAATTGCGGCGCCCATTTAGGTCACGTTTTTCAGGGCGAGTATATGACGCCTAAAAATACGAGGCACTGCGTAAACTCAGTTTCCATGAAATTTGTACCGGTTGACGAACTGAAAAAATAAGTCAATAATATAGCCTCTGAATTTTAAAATTACTATCCCCCGCCCCAAAATATCAGGGATGTTTTTTCTTTTTCCACATTGTTTTTTGCTGAAAAAATAGCTACTCCTTTTAAGGATTTATTATGTAAAAACTACGTTTCTGAAGTGTTTAGCTTAGGCATTTGTATTGCTTTTAAGGCTGTTAGGTAAATGTTCATATCCTTTAAATCTTTTATGAAAATTCACATAGCTTCTCACTCTAAAATAAAAAAGGTAGCGTTAAGCGGCTGTTTACAAGTACATTGAATTTTTTGTCATCACACAATAATTTTTGCAGCAAGTGCCAAAGTGTTCATAACTCATAGGTGATGTTAAAAACTTTGACTAACATTAAATAGCATCATCACCTATCTTTGAAGTAGAAGTTCTTTTAACGCTATCTATGTTATCGGTAGTTCTATCGAAACAGAAAAGAAAGACCATGTTTAACATGGACTAATGTGCAACTGAAAATAGTTTAGTAACGATTGGTGAGAGGGGTGAAAAGTGAGTAAATAAATGCGAAAAAGCAATTTTTTCGCTGTTTAAGAAAAAACTCACATGGAATCTCTGTCTATTGTCGGCTCGTTACAAAAGCAAATTTAAATAGCGTTAAAAGAGGCAAAGAATTTTTAAAATATAATCTATCTCGCATGAAAGAGGAAACCGAATTACTGCTAAAGGAAAACAAAGATCGCTTTGTTATCCTCCCAATTAAATACCCCGCTATTTGGGAAATGTACAAAAAAGCTGAAGCCAGCTTTTGGACAGCAGAAGAGATCGACCTGTCTGACGACATGAAGCATTGGGAGAATTTAAACCCGGGCGAGAAACATTTTATATCGCACATATTAGCATTTTTCGCGGCGAGCGATGGTATTGTGAACGAGAACCTGGCCATCAATTTTATGAGCGAGGTGCAATTGCCCGAGGCTCGTTGTTTCTACGGTTTTCAGATCATGATGGAGAATATCCACTCAGAAACCTATGCATTATTAATAGACACGTATATTAAAGATCCGGCCGAAAAAGACCGTTTGTTCCACGCTATTGATACCGTACCATGTGTAGGTAAAAAAGCGGAATGGGCACTACGCTGGATAAATAACGGAAGCTTTGCAGAGCGTTTAATAGCCTTTGCCGCGGTAGAAGGTATCTTCTTCAGTGGTAGTTTCTGCTCTATTTTCTGGTTGAAGAAACGTGGCTTAATGCCGGGCTTAACTTTCAGTAATGAGCTGATATCGCGTGACGAGGGTTCGCACTGCGAATTCGCTTGCTTGCTGTACAAAATGCTTGATGTTAAACTATCAACAGAAGCAGCAACCAAAATTATTACAGATGCGGTTGAGATAGAAAAAGAATTTGTAAGCGATGCCTTGCCGGTAAGCCTGATTGGTATGAATGCCAAAATGATGAGCCAGTATATTGAGTTTGTAGCCGACAGATGGCTGGACGAATTGGGGTATCCTAAAGTATATGGCGCATCAAACCCGTTTGATTTTATGGAGATGATAAGCCTGCAGGGTAAAACCAATTTCTTTGAGAAAAGAGTAGGTGATTACCAAAAAAGCGGTGTAATGAACAGTGCCGAAAGTAAGGCATTTTCACTGGATGAGGATTTTTAGGAAGCCTTACCCAACCCTCTCCAAAGGAGAGGGCTTTAATAAAAAGAATAAACTAATTAACTAATATAAAATACCCCCTGTCGGGTTGGCAGGGAATAAGGAGGTGGCAAAATGTTCGTAGTAAAAAGAGACGGAAGAAAAGAGTCGGTAAAATTCGACAAGATCACAGCACGTATAGAGAAACTGTGCTATGGGTTTAACCTGGTTGACCCAATTGATGTGGCAAAAAAAGTAATTGAAGGTTTGTTTGATGGTGTTACCACCTCCGAACTGGATAACCTTGCAGCTGAGACAGCAGCATCGTTAACTACCAAACATCCCGATTATGCTTTGCTTGCTTCACGTATTGCGGTGTCCAACCTCCACAAGAACACCACTAAGTCGTTCTCTGAAACCATGAAACGTATGTATGAGTACGTTGATAAAAAAACCGGTAAAAACGCCGCTTTATTGGCCGATGATGTTTACGAGATTATTATGGCTAATGCCGATATCTTAGACAGCAGCATTATATATGACCGCGACTTTGGTTTTGACTACTTCGGTTTTAAAACCCTTGAAAAATCATACCTGCTAAAAATAGACGGTAAAATTGCCGAACGCCCGCAGCACCTGTTCATGCGTGTATCGGTAGGTATCCACAAAGAAGATATTGATAGCGCTATCAAAACATACAACCTGATGAGCGAGCGCTGGTTTACACACGCTACACCAACCTTGTTTAACGCAGGTACACCAAAACCACAAATGTCGTCATGCTTTTTGTTAACCATGAAAGATGACAGCATCGAAGGTATCTACGATACACTTAAACAAACTGCCAAGATCTCTCAAAGCGCAGGTGGTATTGGTTTAAGCATCCACAATGTAAGGGCTACAGGCTCATACATCAGCGGTACAAACGGTACAAGCAACGGCATCATCCCAATGCTAAAAGTATTTAATGATACAGCACGTTATGTAGACCAGGGTGGTGGCAAGCGTAAAGGCGCTTTCGCTATTTACCTGGAGCCATGGCATGCAGATATATTCGAATTTTTAGACCTGCGTAAAAACCACGGTAAAGAAGAAATGCGCGCACGCGATTTGTTCTACGCCCTTTGGGTATCTGACTTGTTTATGCGCAGAGTTGAAGCTAACGAAGAGTGGACATTGTTTTGCCCGCACGAAGCACCAGGCCTGGCAGATTGCCACGGTAAAGAGTTTGAAGAATTATACGAGCGTTACGAGAAAGAAGGCCGCGGCCGTAAAACCATTAAAGCGCAAGAACTTTGGTTCGCTGTATTAGATGCCCAGGTAGAAACCGGTACACCATACTTGTTGTATAAAGATGCTGCCAACGCGAAATCTAATCAGCAAAACCTTGGTACTATAAAAAGCTCGAACCTTTGTACCGAGATCATGGAGTACACTTCTGATAAAGAAGTTGCAGTTTGTAACCTGGCTTCATTGGCTTTACCACGTTACGTAATTAACGGTGAGTTTGACCACGCTAAACTATACGAAGTAACTTACCAGGCTACATTAAACCTGAACAAGATCATCGATAACAACTATTACCCGATTGAAGAAGCACGTTACTCTAACCTGCGTCACCGCCCAATTGGTTTAGGTGTACAAGGTTTGGCCGATGCTTTCATACTGCTGCGTTTACCGTTTGAAAGTGAAGAAGCAAAACAACTGAACAAAGACATTTTTGAAACCATTTACTTTGCTGCCATGACGGCTTCTAAAGATCTGGCTATTAAAGATGGCGCTTACGAAACCTTTAAAGGTTCGCCTTTATCAAAAGGTAAGTTCCAGTTTGACCTTTGGGATGTAAAACCGGAAAGCGGCCGTTGGGATTGGGAAAACCTGCGTTTAGATGTAATGAACCATGGTGTGCGCAACTCACTGTTAGTAGCACCAATGCCAACCGCATCTACTTCACAAATATTGGGTAACAACGAGTGCTTTGAGCCATATACCTCAAATATTTACACCCGCCGTGTATTAAGTGGTGAGTTTATTATTGTAAACAAACACTTGCTGCGCGATCTTGTAAACCGTGGCGTATGGAATACAAACATGAAAGACAGGATCATTACCGCTAACGGTTCTATCCAGGATATTGCCGAGATACCACAGGATATCAAAGACATTTACAAAACTGTTTGGGAAATTAAGATGCGTAACATTATAGATATGGCTGCCGATAGGGGTGCTTATATCTGCCAGTCGCAATCATTAAACTTGTTCATCAACTCACCAAATGCATCAAAACTTACTTCAATGCACTTCTACGCATGGAAGAAAGGCTTAAAAACAGGTATGTATTATCTGCGTACACAAGCAGCATCGCAAGCGGTTAAATTTACAGTTGAGAACCAGGGCGGCGGCAAAAACATGGAGCCGGTTATTCCAGAAGTTGTTGAAACAATAACTGACGAGATACCAGCAGGCCCATCTTGCTCAATGGAAGAGGGTTGCGTTACCTGCTCTGCATAAATTAGCCTAATATCCATCATACGATAGAAAAGACCGGCAGGCTGCAAAGCTTACCGGTCTTTTACATTATAATGATGGCCAAAGTTTCTGTAAGCTAATTATCTTGCCGACCTTTGATAGATATAATGATCATATCCGCGAAACACGAAGTACTTCATTGCGAACGCTGCAGCGCCCTGTTTGAATGTAAAGCAAATTCATTCACCAAGTGCCAGTGCAGTACCGTGCAGCTGAGCATAAACGAGGTGCAGTACGTAAGTGAACTATACGATGGCTGCCTGTGCGCCAATTGCCTGTTGGATTTGCAGAAGGAATATCAGGAGGGGTTGTAATTACGATTTGAGTGGTCCACGTTCTTCAAGATTGGCTTCAATTATACCATATATCTCTAAATAGTCACCTTTGACCCACCGCAACCGCGTGATTTTAAAATCTTCGATACCATTAGACAATTTAAAGTAGAAATAAAGAGTAGCATCACCTTTGTTTTCCCCCATACGAAAATCGCTTATGTCCGCCCATTCAATAATAAAGTTGCGTGCATAATCAATAACGCCTTGTTGGTTTATTTCGAAAGCTACTTTACCTCTTATTGCAGGGATAGTGTACCGTATTGTGATAAAAATCAAAAATACTATCGGTATAGATGAAAACCCGCAAAAGAATATTATCCCGCCATTGTTGTTAGGGCTTGAATTTGATAGTGATGTGCTCAGCATATATACTATCCACAACAAAAAGCACGAGTAAAAAAAACAAGTGCCCTTGCTATATTTATATGTGATCTTATCGCTTTCCATTTTAACGCAATATAGCATATTTCAACATACGATAGCTTGATTTCGCCCTTGTTGGTGTTGTCACCATAAGTGTTCAGAAGATTAGAGTTTGGGCTAAAGCCCATTTTCTACCCTCTCTATCCGTCCCATAAATGGGACGGCAATAAATTAGAAATTATAAGAATCACTTGTGTATATCATTGCCGTTGGCTTCAGCCAACTGATTACAAACAAAAGCCCATAAGGCTTTAGCCAAAATCTGGAGGCTGAGCGTTATTTTGTTTCTTCCGAACACCAACAATGGCGGCAAAAAGATGCTGTTCCACCCGGAACAAAGTGGGACAAACGGCAAATTATTAATTACTTATAAATCAAATGGTTGTAATTTAATAATCCTATACCCACCTTCCACTTACAGACACCCTAAAAAGGCCGGAATAGAGTCGAAAAATGACGAAAAAAGTCGTTTTGTATTTGGTGATTTCTTGTTACATCCAGTGGAACGGAACAAACGGAAATGTTGCTTGATTCATATTGTTTCTACCGCCTGTTAACCTAATTGTCCCTAAAATAGACTTCGCCCTTATACGGATCAATAGTAGAATGGAAGCTATACCCCGCAACATGCAGCAGGTAGTAGGTCATGATATCGCACCAGCAGATCTCGTCGTGAAACATGGGTACTTTCGGAAAAGTACCTTCCTGCTTGCTTTCTTCCTTATTGTAGTTGTACTCCCCATCGTGCCTGGCTATCCATTTTTTAAATAAGTCCATTTCAGCGGGTTCAGAGAATACGATCTTGAAGAAAGTTTCTTCGGTAACCTCTTTCAGATCATCGTTCATATAATGGTGGTACTTATGGCGGTGGCGAATGATCTTGGCTGTTATCATATTACAGGTAGCATTAATGTGTATAAGCCTAACAAGAAATAGCACGAAGCGTTTGAGGTGGGGAATATTTAGTTAGTCCTTTATCGAAAATCCCGGTAACTTTTTTCGTCCGGGTAAAATAATTCTGTTAAATTAGGGGCACTTAAACTATTCCTTATCTAACAATGTACCCTAATTCTCCTAAAAACCCCGTTCGTTGGGTTTACTCAATCCTTTTTGTTTTATTGGTAATTATTTGGTCGCCTTCAAAGGCACAGCAACGTAACACACCAGGCATCAACGGCGATGGTGATGTACTTGGTGGTAGCAGCCATAACAGCGGTGGCTATACCGCGCAGGATGGCTGGTCGGTATCCCTGAATGGCGGCTATGAATCTCCACTTGGCGACTTGAAAGAGATCTACAAAGGGGCGCCTACATTTGGTGTAACAGTTCGTAAAAGGATGGGCAGCTTAGTATATTCGGGCACAATAGATTATCGACAATACAAACCCAAAGAAAGTACTTTTACATACACCGAGGAAGATATCTACTCCTATACTGCAACCTATGGCAATTACTCGGGCATTGGCCTGTACGGCGGTATCGCATATGAATTGCCGTTAGGTGGTTTGGTAAACATCTACGGCGGTTTAAACGGCGGGTACATGATCACCAAATATGAAATGAGTATGCAGGATGGCGAAAATGTAATTTTATCTCAATCGGCAAGTACCAGCGCTGTCTATATTGGGCCTAAAGCAGGCTTTAGCTTTGCGGTAAGTAACAATGTAAGCATTGGGTTAGAGGCAAGATACAGCCTGGGTATAGTTGGCGCAAATTACAATAGCCGCGAAGGTGGCTCGACTACGCCCGGTTTTAACTCTTATGCCGGCAACCTTTTTTTAACGTATAGCTTTTAATAGGCCCGGGTGGATTTACCCGCTTTCGACTTTCCTACTAATTACTTACCTTCGCCCACTCGAAAAACTCATACTTAAATTATGAAATTACTGGAAGGAAAAACGGCACTTATTACAGGTGCATCAAAAGGAATAGGCCGCAAAATAGCTGAGAAATTTGCTGAACACGGTGCTAATGTTGCCTTTACATATTTATCATCGGTTGAAAAAGGCCAGGCGCTTGAGCAGGAGCTGCAAAGCTTTGGTACGCAGGTGAAAGGTTACCGCAGCGATGCCTCAAAATTTGACGAAGCCGAAAAACTGATCAACGACATCGTTACCGATTTTGGCACTTTAGATATTGTGGTGAACAACGCCGGTATCACCAAAGATGGCCTGCTAATGCGCATGACCGAAGAACAATGGGACGACGTATTGAACGTGAACCTTAAATCGATATTCAACGTTACCAAGGCGGCTTCAAAAATCATGATGAAGAACCGTAAGGGGGTATTCATTAACATGAGCTCGGTAGTAGGTGTGCAGGGTAATGCAGGCCAAGCCAATTATGCGGCTTCAAAATCGGGCATCATAGGTTTTTCTAAATCGATAGCTAAAGAATTAGGTTCGCGTAACATCCGTACCAATGTGGTAGCACCGGGTTTTATCCGCACCGAAATGACCGAAGTATTAGACCCTAAAGTGGTTGAAGGCTGGTCGGCTGCTATCCCCTTAAAACGTGCTGGTGAGCCCGAAGACGTGGCCAATGCCTGCGTGTTCCTGGCGTCAGATATGGCAGCATACATCACCGGGCAGGTTATCCCTGTTGATGGCGGGATGTTGTAGGTTGCAAAGTCAAAAGGAAAAATTCAAAAGTCAAAATCATCATGTTAGTATTAATGGTGACGGTACTTTGTCAGTAGCTGAAAATTAAGTATTTGATTATAAGTTATTTATCTATGTTCGTGGGTGTTCACGGCAGTGAACGTGAACACTTAGCCACGGTTTATTAACAAATTGTGATGGGTAAAATGTTTCAGGATCTCTCGGCATGAGTAGCACACATGTTGTACACTAACTTAATAAAGAAAAAGGCAAGCTCAGCTTGCCTTTTTCTTTTATGAATAATAAAGTACATCTTTAGTAAAAAATATGAAATTACATTATACAATTATTGGTATCTGTTTATTGTTTTTAACAGGATTATCGACCGTTAAAGCACAGGATACTTTTTTGCCCGGCTATGTCATTTTAAATGACGGAACAAAAATTGGGGGAAGCATCTCTTTATATGAAAATGCCCCCTGGTTAAACCAACGATTTATTTGGCTAAAGGATTCCACAGCTGTTGCAAAACCTAAAAAGTACAAGGTTGGTGATATTAAATCTTACCAGGTAGGCGATCGCTCATTTGAAAAAGTGCACTACGTTGATATGGAAAATATCCAGTTTAAAACTTTGGGTGCAAACGATCACATGATGGAAAGGCTCTCTTCAGGGAAGATTAATTCTTTCAAATTTTATTCGTATCCTGAAGAAATAGAGGTTTATGTAGGCTTATCTTCAGCAGAGGTTGCCGAAAGAACACAACAAAAAAAGGGCGAACTATTAAGAGGCTATAAAATTCTGAGCAGTAAGGATGACGATAAACTACGTAACGCTTTTGATTATGATTTGCAGAAGTATTTTAAGGATACACCGGCTATATTGGAAAAGTATAAAAAAGGTGAGTATGGAAACGAACCAATTGTAAAAATGGGACTTGCCGCAAAAATGATTTCAATGGCCAGGAAAGCTGCATTTAAACCTAAAGAAGCTGATGCAATTGTTATGGCATTTAATGATTATAACAATGTTAATTTAGCAAAATAAATAAGTGCTTATTATAGGATCAAGGTAATTACATTTATCCCTTTCAATAAAAAAACAGCATATTTGGCTATCCAGATATGCTGTTTTTATTTTCAATTACTTGGGGATCCGTTTCGGGATGGTGGGCGCCTGTATGCCTGGTGCTGGGCTTGCTTTACGCCTGGCTCATGTACCGCAAACCGGTGCAGTTGGGTAAGAGCATGCGCTACATTCTATTCGTCTTCAGGGCAATAGTGGTGAGTTTTTTAGCGCTGCTGATCGTTTCCCCGTTGGTGCGCTCCACAAGTTATCAGCCGCAAAAGCCGGTAATATTAATAGCACAGGACAATTCGGAATCCATTAAACTATTCGGAAAAGGCCCTCTCTCCCTTGGAAAGGGCTGGGGTGAGGCTCTGAAAAATGAATTGGGCGACGATTATGAAGTTCATGCATTTCATTTTGATAAGGATTTAAAAGATAGCCTGTCGGATAAATTCAACGGCAGGCAAACGAATATCTCAAATGCCCTGCACCAACTGAATGAGCGCTTTGTGAACCGAAATATTGGCGCTCTTGTGCTGGCTACCGATGGCCTCTACAACCTGGGCACCGACCCGCAATACGAAGCGCGAAATATTAAAACCAGCATTTATACCATTGCCTTAGGCGATACCATCCCCCGCCGCGATCTGTTCATCAGCAATGTAAATTATAATAAAACCGCTTTCCTGGGCAACGATTTTGAGATAGAGATACTGGCCGAAGCTTACCAAAGTAATGGTGAGAACATGCAGTTGAACATAACGCAAGATGGCAGGCAGGTACACTCGCAAAACATCGCCATTACCTCGGCAGCGTTTAAAAAAGTTATTCCTGTTAAGCTGAATGCGGATAAAAAAGGCATCCGCAAGTTTACGATTAACCTGGCGCCGCTTAAAAACGAGCTATCGGTACAAAACAATACCGAAACCATTTACATAGATGTGCTGGATGCCCGGCAAAAAATATTGCTGCTATATGATGGTCCACACCCGGATCTCAGCGTTATTAAACAAGCTATCGAGAGCAATAAAAACTTCGAGGTAAAAACCAGTCTGGTTAGCGATATAGCTGCCGTTAAACTGAATGATTATAGCCTGGCTATACTTTATCAGCTATCGGCAAATAGTTATGGTAAGCTGCAAAATCTATTGCAAAGCAAAAGCCCCTTATGGCATATAGCGGGTACGCAAGTAGATATTAATGCTTTTAACAATGCTCAAAAAGCAGTTAAGGTAAACTCAGGCGGGCAGGAAGTTCAGGAAGCCTTTGCGCAGCCGGTTAGTACGTTTTCGGCTTTTACTTTAACAGATTCTACCCAAAACAAACTCAGCAAATTGCCGCCATTGATAGCGCCGTTTGGCAGCTACACGACATCGGGCACAGCATCGGTATTGCTAAAACAAAAAATAGGTAATGTAGAAACCAATTACCCTTTGCTGGCTTTTAATGATGACGGAGGCCGCAAGTCGGCCGTGCTTACCGGCGAGGGCCTTTGGCGCTGGCAACTGGCCGAGTACCGCGAGTTTGGTAACCACCACGCGGTGGAGGAACTGCTGAGCCAAACCGTGCAATACCTAACCGCCAATGCAAACCGCCAGCGTTTTAGGGTATATGCCTCCAAAAACGTGTTCGACGAGGGTGAGAATGTGTTGCTGAATGCCGAACTGTACAACGATGCGCTGGAACTGATTAATACCCCCGATGTTAAGATAAACCTGAAAAGCCAGGCAGGGAAGAACTATAGTTTCCTGTTTACGCGCAGCGGGCAAAGTTACCAGTTAAACGCGGGCACATTGCCGGTTGGTGAGTATACCTACTCGGCCACTACCAGTAATGGCAAGCAAGCTTTTACAGCTAACGGACAATTAACGGTTAAACAGCTTAATTTAGAAACCCGCCAAAGCACAGCTAGCCACCAATTGTTACGCACTATCGCGACACAATCGGGTGGGCAAATGCTGCTGCCATCTCAAATAAGTACGCTGGCAGACCTGATCCGCAAAAACGAAAACATTAAAACCGTTGTTTATGAAGACAAG
>NZ_JAQBOI010000085.1 GCF_028288105.1 Mucilaginibacter sp.
TTTGTCTGTTAAACTTTCGGCTCACAATTTCCTTGGTTTTATAACCTTCATCTTCAATATTCCCGGCATTTGTAAAATCCAGAATTTTTTTTGTGAGATTTCCCTTCTCTGAAAGGTCAGTAAGGCCGGCATAATCTTTACCAAATATAAATTTACCGGCCTGGTGTGGGTGGCAAATTACTGGTAAGCCGTATACCCCTGCCTCAATTAAAACTGCGCCCAAGGCCTCATTTAAACTAGGTAAAACAAACAGATCAGAAGCTACGTAGGCGTTTGCCAGCTCGGTTTGACTTAAAGTATGCCACTGTATATCTATGCCTAATTTGGTTGCCTCCTTTTTTAATAAAACCGAATCATTTTCGGGCTGGCCGCATAACAGTAACAATATCTTATTTGAATTTATTGAAGCAATTTCCTTTAAGAGGTAGTCAATGCGCTTATGATGCTTATTCCATGCTGCCACACAAATTATTACAAACTTGTCCTCGGCAATATTCATTTTAAAGCGGGCCCCGGGTTTATCAAGGCTACTATCAGCGTTTAATGATAAGTGCGGGATAACGCAGCATCTTTTCGGATCTACTCCATCGCTAATTGCATCGTCAAGAGCATACTGGTGCAGAAACACTAAATAATCAAACCTTTTAGCAAAGCTATGGCCAACAGGCGCTCCATCACAAAATATCAATTCATATTTAAACCCAAATATCTTTCTGAATTTAAGAAGCATATTTCCAAGTGTTGCTTCTTGCAGCCATATAACGTGCGGCGGGTAAAAAAACAAGTGGAACAAAAAGCCGAAGCTGAAAGTAATTTGTTCAAGCCTGCAACCATCATTAATTAATCCTACATTTCTTAAAAATGATGCTACAAATCCATTTCTTGACCAGTTCCAAACATGTGTTGCTGTTTTAATTTTTCCGCCCGAAAACAATCTTGCATCCAAATCTGTTATATTCTTAACCTCGTCAAACCAGGTGCAACAGGATATTTCAAAACCTCTTGAAATGTTACCCAATCCTGCGCTTAAAAAAGCAATTTTTATGGGCTTGTAGTCCAGCGGGGGATTTGTGCGTTGTGCCATACTTTGCTTACAATTTGCCAGTCTGGCGCTAATTATAAATTACTTTCTTAATCTTATTTATTAATCGCTGGGGTATGGTCCATTTATTATTCCAGTTAAGGCTTAGTGATTTCCATCTCTTAAGTTCGGCTTCTTTTGATGTTTTTGGCGTTAGGCGTATCAGCGACAGCAGAGTATTTGCATAGTATTCTTTGATAACATCCTGACAAAAATGTTCTTGCCAGGCGTTAAATGCTTTTTTACCTAAATCATTTGCCAGATGCTCGTTACGAGAAATAAACGACGACAAAGCTGATATATCCTTCTCTGGATAAAATAAAGCGAAATCATTCCAATTCGGCCCCTTTGGTGGTACAAAATCATCGGCTATAATAACGGGGCATTTCCCTAAAGCCATACTTTCATATATTCTATAACTTACGGGCGCCCAACCGGCAGGGCAAAGAGAAAATTTTGAAGCTCTAATAAGATTCACATAGGAGATCTTCTCGTCATCATTATGATTAAGCCAGCTATCAGTTCTTTCAATACGAAATTCACTTTTTGCTTCTAACAAGCTTACCATCTTTAGCCGTAGGCCGTTAGATTTTGTATTACCTCGCCAACTTGCTAAACATGTTGGAGTAACTTCATCAGAGCTTTTTGCAAATACTAAATCATTTGGAAATTGCATATAAGGCACTGCCGCATAAAGGCCCGAATTAAACCTATACTTTGGAAGGCTTGTGTATAAACCACGAAGCAATCCCGTTGCGCAATCATCCGTATTAATAGTAAAAACTTTTTCGGGATAAGCAGAGATCAAAGCATCCAGCTCTAAATCTTTTATATACCTAAAGTTTTTAAATGAGTTTTCTTCTTGTATAATAATAGCATCAGCTCTTTCCGGAGTAAATACCTCTTCAATACCCTTCGTTGAAAGAAGTGTGCTTTTGATACTATCAAGTATTTTTGCATCACTATCAGATAAACCGGATAAGTTTTCATTTATAAAAAAAAGTTTCATTATTAGATAGCTATCCCTTTATTTGACTAACCCACGGTATTAGGTGTTCAAGGTTTTATATGATACCTCAACTTTATTATAGAATCTATTTTTGCCCATCTGCCCAATCGTATAAGATAATCAATTTCAGAGGCTGAAGGCATCCCAGACCTACGATTTGGAATATGTAAAGCTTCAAAAACATGATCTATTTTTTTCAGCCATTTAATACGGGCTAATAATAAAAGGTTCTTTAATGATCTGATAATACTTCCTGATGTCCTTTTTGGCTGTTCTAAAGAAACTAACACACTTAAGGTTGTTGCGTACCCTGTTTGTTTACAGGCGGTAAGCATAATACAAAGGTTGTTAACCCAGTCAACAAAACTTACTTTAGGAAGCTGATGAACACTATAGCGGGCCTTTAATTTACTTTGTTCAATATAGTTTTCATCGCCTTTATGCTGCAGATAATTAATAACCCAACGGATACGATCAATTTCGGGATGATGAAGGGCAGGGAATTGATTAGCGCGAATTATTGCCGTGTTTAGGTTTCCCTGGCAAAGCAGAGAAATAATAAAGTAAGCCCACTCTACCGGGTCAGGATCCATGGCCCCGTACGAACCTAAAGTATTATGTAACGGACCGGTAGCCCAATTAAGCGCTTCATCCGCATTACCTTTATGTAAATTACAGATGGCGAGTTTTAGCTTTGGCTCGCACATCCAATGTATATAACTTAAGCATTTAAGATACAAGGCTTCGGCTTCATCATATTTGCCGGCCAGTAATTTCTCATCTGCCTGGTGTATTAGTACTAAGTTTAATCCATCACAATTTATGTGTGTATTTTTAATACCTGATGATATTTCTACAACACTTAGGGGTTCGAAAGGGTTCCCTTGAACAATTCTTTGATTAATTTTAAGGTCTTTATTAAGATTATACCATTGTAAAATCTGATCCCGTTGTTTTAATGTATGTCGCGACTGAACCAACTCATAGCCGGCGTTTGTTATTTTTTCAAGCTCATCTGTGTTTTTAAACAGATAACTCATTTTATCTAATACATCTTTTTCATCGGCGAATACACAATTCTCCATGTCGACAAAACCAGCAGCTTCAAGGGATGGTGTTCTTTCTGCAATTAAGCAAGACCGGGAGCCCGGTATCTCAAAATGTTTGCGAACAACCTCTTTAGCCAAGGTGCCACATGCCGGTACAAACCACGAGGCATTTATTGTGCGTGCATACTGCTCACCATGAAT
This sequence comes from Mucilaginibacter sp., assembly GCF_028288105.1. GTDB lineage: Bacteria > Bacteroidota > Bacteroidia > Sphingobacteriales > Sphingobacteriaceae > Mucilaginibacter. Next base: position 3,341 of record NZ_JAQBOI010000085.1, read on the forward strand.
CATCATTGGTGAATGGTTTTCATATCCCAAATGCGGGAATATCAGTGACGGATAACATTTAGAAACGATATCATAAATCTTTTGTCGCCATGGATATAATGCATTAATGTAACCGTTAAACAGTACAGGGACTATTTTAGCCTGTCCATAATCCTTGTATACATCACTATCTATAAAATTGGGCCATACAAACAAGTTTTGTGCAAGTTCTGGGGTATGTTCGGCCATTGTGGTGCAAATAGAAAAGAAGGTTTCTATACCCCAATGCTCCATATCTGATATAAACCCTACACGGCAATCGCACCATGAATCTCCGTTATGCAATCCTAATTTAGGTATCTCTGGAAAGGCAGATGTGTTTTTAATAGTTATTTTTTGAGAGATGGAAGATCTATAACCACTTTCAAGAAGAGTTATATCCGGCTGGTATTTTTCGCAGATCTGTTGATAATCACAATTCTCATTAATTAAGATCACTTCAAAAAATTCCGACAAACACTTAACATGCAGCTGCAAATGCAACTGTAAAAACTTAGGCAAACCTTCATGTTGCCACTGGAAAAATACTAACCTGGGTTTAGTAGCTTTTTTCTCCATGTAAATAAACAATTCTCATAATGAATAAAATCTCATTCTACTTATCACATCAATAACGCCTGTAAAATCTTCCAATAAATGTTGCAATAAAAGTTTCGGTCTTTTTTTGAAATACATATAAAGTATCGTACAAGCTTATTGGGTAATAAATATTTTTCCAGTAGTGTTTATCCTGCCTGGATGGTGCATTACCCGATAATGCAGACAAGAAAATTTTCTTTTTCCAGGGTTTAGGCCATCCTGCAGCATGTGACATTGTCCACCCTGCACCAACAAAGTCCATTGCTTCGGGCCCCATTTCGCTAATAGGCGATTCGCAACACATTGCTGCTATATTAAAAGAATCCTGGTCAATAGAATAAAAAGCAGACGTTCTGTCGTAAGCTATAAATGTTGCCGCATCCATGTTGTAGTCTTTTATGGCTACTTCAATTATTTGCGACCAAACTTTAAGAAATTCAATGTTTTTTCTGGAAACACCACAAAACCCTGCATTTATATAAGAATGTATTTCCCGTTTAGGTTCTTTGTTCAACATCCTAATTATATCATACCACTCCATCCGGGTTGGATGGTTAACTGGCATATCATTACTTACTATTTCATGAACCATTGCAACCCCATAAGACATCCATTTTTCATAAAAGGCCCATTTGCATAAAACAACTATATCAGGGTCAAAATATGCTAACGCTTCTGCATTTTTTGCCAGCCCATTTAACAGGCTCAGCATAAAACTGGGTTTACAATGCGCTAAATGATAATCAGTAACAATTGGTAGAAAATGAACATATAAACCTTCAGCTACTTGTAAGGTCTTAACTCCGGGCCAATCTAAATCTGAGTTATTAATTGCCATTTCGGCCCATTTAGGTAAGGTACCACGATACCCTGCATAAAAATCGCCACGAAATTCATTTTTGTAAAGTGAATTTATTAATACAGCTACCCCTCTATGAAAATGACCTTCAAATACTGTACAAATGGCTGAGGTCATACACTAACGTGAATAATTATTTAGGTTGAGATTGTAAACCGATGAAATGCTATCAGATAATCTTTAATTGCATTTTATTAATCTTTGAAATACAATAAACAAAGTAAATTATAGCTTCTATAGATGAAACAAATAAGTTAAATTTCAAAACACCGGCCAGCGAAGAAATGTTTATTAACAAAGCCCCGCATATAATGGCAATCAGTGTTAATGGAATAGAAACGAGCGGGTTAATGGCCCAGTTTCTACTTGTTGCTATTGTAAATAACAACCCGGCGAATAAGCTGATACAACTACCGGCCACACTTAAAACAAGCTCTTTTTCTAACCCGAAATAGTTTTTGCCTAATACCCACAATAATTGGGATGGGAATATAGATACTATAAGTACTATACTTATAAATAAACCTGTTAGCCCTAATTGTATCTGTATAAATTTCTTTAAAAGAGTTTTCTTATTATTTGCTAACCGTGCAAAGCGTGGTACTATAAGAGTAGTATAAACAGCACTAAATAAGCCAAGCATCATAGATAATCTTCCAAGGGCGCCTATTTGAGCAACCGCGGCAGTAGTGCCAAAGATTGAAATAAGCCAGATGGTTATTTGACCGGATAGGCAGTAATAAATAGATCCCGGAAGGATGCGCTTAACAATAGATAATATCTCTTTTTGTACTGCAGGATCTGGCTTTTGACTCCAGTCGGCATAAGCAGCAGAAATTTTACGCAGGCGGATATTTCCTATAACTTGAGGCAAACTTGCAGAAAGGATTGCTATATATGCCCACGGAAAAACAAATAGTGTTAACAAAAGCATCAATAAACGGCCTATACTTACACCCACCTGCACTTTTTGTAAAGGTGCAATAGTTTGATGGAGCGATGGCCCTACAGTAAGCAGAGTACCTGAAAGAGATGTGAAAAAAGCCGGAACAAGTGCGCCTATAATAAGTATTGATGTTAACCAACCCGCATTGTGGTGCCTAAGCAGATATAATAAGATGGGAATAGCAATGAATAAACTTGCAACGGCAAATTTCTTTCGCAAATTAAATCCTGTAGCCAATACCGAACCCAGCTTTTCTCTATTTTGCCATACTTTACCTCCCTGAGCTAAAACACTACTTGAAATGCCTCCGTCGGCAAGTACAATCATAGTACCAAGCATTGCATTGGCTAAAGTATACAACCCATATTGTTGAGTAGGTAGCAAACGTATTACAAGAATCCCCCCAATAAGCCCTAATGCCTGAATTAATAATTGAGAAGAACCTGTTATAGAAATAAGTTTAGTCCATTCAAGCACCCTGTTATACGAAGGATGTGTATACATTTGCTGGATAAGCGCCCTCATAAAAGCAATAATGATGTACAGTACAAATAACTTTGTTTTAACATCATATATAATATGTTTTAGTTAAATAAGAACTTCCTGAAACTTTTTATGAACCATGCCTAAAAAAGCATCGATAACAAATTTTAGATCTCTTTCTTGCATTGGTATGTATAATGGCAAAATAATAGAGTTGTCCTGCAGGTTTTCAGAAACAGGCAAGGTTACATTTATTGATTGATCTTTATAGGCCGTTTCTCTATGTGCAGTCATAATGCCTCTTCTGGTGGCAATACCACAATCAAGTAATCCCTGCATTAACGTATTTCTATCAATGGGGCAACCATTTTTCAAACAAATACAATAAGACTGGTAATTGCTAAAGCATCCCTTTTTTTCTATAGGCAGCTGTATAAACGGTACGTTCTTAAATGCTTTGTTATAAGCGGCTGCAATTTTTCTGCGTTCATCAACAATCCAATCTAATTTTTCTAATTGTTTAATGCCAACAGCCGCTTGTATATCTGTCATTCTGTAATTGTACCCAATTTCAATATGGTCTTCAAAGATCAAATCTTTAGCTTCATGACGAACCCTGTCGTTTACAGACATTCCATGCTGCCGTAAAAGTTTAAGTCTTTGGTAATAGTCTCCCCTATCGGTTGTGATCATCCCTCCTTCGCCTGTTGTAATTACCTTACGGGGATGAAAGGAAAAGCATACAAGTGAGGAATTAGACCCAATTCGGTCTCCTTTATAAGATGATCCTGCGGCACATGCCGCATCTTCAATTAATTTTAAGTTATACTTATTGCACAAAATCCTGAAGGCATTAATATTAGCCGGCATCCCCATTTGATGCACAATTAGTATTGCTTTTGTTTTTGGTGTTATCTTCTTTTCGGCGTCAATAGGGTCAATATTATAAGTATCGCACTCCACGTCAACAAAAATTGGTTTTGCTCCAACGTATCTCACTGCGTTAGCGGTTGCAATGTAACTTAGCGATGGGCATAAAACTTCATCACCCTCGCCAATTCCCGCAACAATCATAGCTAAGTGTAAAGCGGTAGTACAATTAGATACAGCCACAGCATATTTTGCACCTGTATATAGTGCAAACTTTTTTTCAAACTCCTCAACTTTGGGGCCCTGTGTAACCCAGCCGGTAAGTATAGTGTCGTAAGCAGCCTGTGCTTCTGCGTTGGTTAAATAAGGTTTTGCTATAGCAATCATATGATTAAACGGTAAAGGCTTTCTTTTCAAAATACCATTGACTAAGTTCGGTTAGTCCAGCTTCAAGGTCAATGGATGGTTCAAAGTTCAACATCAATTTCGCCTTGCTTATATCAGCAAGTCTCCGGCTTACGGGGTTTATCGTATTTTCTTCTTTAAATTGGGGTGTGAGGGTGGAATTGTTCACCTTTAATAAAATAGCTAAAAGCTGTTTTAAACTGGTTTCTGTTCTATGACCAACATTAAATACTTCATCTGTTGTGCCAGATAACAATGCGGCAACATTAGCCCTCGCCACATCTTTCACATATACAAAATCCATTGTTGTACCACCATCCCCATATATTGCAGGAGCTTTGCCATCGCTAATACAATCTAACCACCTGATCATCACTTCAGTATATTTCCCATCTGTATCCATCCTGGGGCCATACACATTAAAATATCGCAACGCTACATAATCCAACCCGTACATAAATTTGTAGCTTCTAAACAGTTGTTCGCCAAATAATTTTGCTCCGCCGTAAAATGTTTGATTGTTATATGGATTATCTGTTTCGGGGGTGGGAAAGTTTTGGGCAAGGCCGTAAACTGATGCACTTGAGCTGTAAATAACTTTTTTAATTTGATGCCTGGCACATAAATCAGCCACTTCAAAAGTAGATTTGATCATAATGTCAAACCCATCTTGTGGATTAGCTGCACAAGCGTTGATACGCAATGCTGCCATATGAAATACATAATCTTTGGCTATTATGTGTCCCTCAAGTAATGCTTTGTCCCTTATATCACCCTCAATAAATTCAATTTTTGAATTTTCTTTAAAGTTTTTTATGTTTTCAAAACTACCACGGCTTAAATTATCAATGATGGTAATTTTTTCAGGATCGTATTTTAATAGTTCTTCTACCACAAAAGAACCGATAAACCCGGCACCACCGGTTATAAGAATTTTACTTCCGTAAATTTTATTATGCATAGTATAGGTTAATGTTTAGCTATTAAAGTACTGTGTTGCTTAACTCGCGATTAGTTATTTGCGAACGCCAGGCTTCTTGCCGGGTTCCCGGCAACTTTCGAATTTTCAGGGATACTTTTAACAAGGTTGCTTCCCAGCCCAACGAGTGAGAAATCGCCGATGGTTATACCATTTATAATACTTGTTCCACTTCCTATGTAACAATTATTGCCAATAGTTGTACCACCGGCAACAACAACATTACTTCCAATAAGGGTATAGTTATTTATAACAACATCATGATGGATAACAGAATTTGGTAAAATGATGATGTGATTATTTAGTACTGCATTACTTGTTATAACAGCGCCCGCCATAATTAAACAGTTATAGCCAATCTTTACATTTTTCCCTACAGATGCGGAAGGGTGAATTAAATTTATATATCTTAAGTTGGGTATGTTTAATGAGTGGATGGCTTGCGCCCGTTCCATATACGATAAAGAGCTGCCTGGTACGGCCAAAACAAACAATTCGGGATATTTATCTAAAATTACCTTTGGAAAAATATCATACTCCATTGACTTTTTTGTAGGATCATCATCTATATAACCAATAAAATCATATTCATCAAAATTGATACAATCAAATGCTTCGATCCCATTGCCATTAAAAGGAAAAATTATTAGCTTTTTCTTTTGCATTTTAATAAGCGTTTATTACATCTATAATATAATTCACTTCGTCATCTGTTAATTCGGCATACATTGGAATTGACAAACAATGATTTGATAAATATTCAGAATTAGGGCAATCGCCAATTTTATATTTTAAACTGTGGTAAGCTTTTTGCAAATGGCAGGGAACCGGGTAATGCAATCCCGCAGCTATCTTGTTCTCGTTTAAATAATCAACAAGTTCATCTCTGTTATTGGTAGTAATAACAAATAAATGGTAAATAGAGTGCGACCAGTCAGGCTGCGACTGCATTTTTATTTTAGCATTGTTTATATTCTTTTGATACCTCTCGGCTATATCCCGGCGCCGGTTATTCCATGCTGATAAGTACTTTAATTTAACATTTAATGAAGCGGCTTCCAAACCGCCCATACGCATATTAAACCCTAACTCGTCATGATAGTATCTAACTATTGAACCATGGTTCCTTAAGTTTAAAAACCGTTTATAAAAAACTTCATTATTAGTAGTGATTCCGCCGGCTTCGCCACAAGCACCTAAGTTTTTACCCGGATAAAAACTAAAACATGCTATTTCACCAAAACCACCCACCGGTACCCCTTTATATTCTGCTCCCTGGCTCTGTGCAGCATCTTCTACAAAATAGAGCTTAAACTCTTCGCAAATAGCCTTTAAGGCGTCAATATCGCAGGGTTGGCCATATAAATGCACGCCTATTATGGCTTTGGTTCTGGATGTGATTTTTTCTTTAATACAATTAACATCTATTTGCCAGGTATCATCTGTGCAATCAACAAACACAGGTGTTGCACCACTATATGATACTCCCCATGCCGTAGCAATAAAGGTATTTGCCGGGATTATTACTTCATCTCCTTGCCCAATGCCCAAAGCAAGCATTGCAAGGTGCAATGCAGAAGTACCGTTATTTACTCCTACAGCATAGTTTGTCTGACAAAAATTCGCAAAGCTCTTTTCAAAGTCTTCTACAAATGGGCCGCCAGAAAAGGCTGCATTGTCATAAACGCTTTCAAAAGCATCAAATACTTCTTGTTTAATTTGTTGAAGCTGCTTTTTTAAGTCAAGGCATAAAATCTTTTCTTGTACTAATATATCGTTCATTCAAATAAAGATTAATCAATGGTTCTTATAAACCTTGCAGGGTTTCCCGCAACAATTGTATTTTCTTCCACATTACGGGTTACAACCGAGCCTGCTCCAATAACAGATCTTTTACCAACCCGAACCCCACATAATATGGTAACGCTCGACCCAATAGAGGCGCCCTCTTCAATAAATGTTTTAATACATTCCCAGTTATCTTCTGTTTGCAATGCTCCATTTTCTGTTATTGCACGCGGGAACTTATCATTAATGAATGTTACATTATGGCCCACAAAAACATTATCAGCAATATGCACTCCTTCACATATAAATGAGTGGCTTGAAATTTTACAGTTCTTGCCAATAGTTGCTCCTTTTTGTATTTCAACAAAGGCCCCTATTTTAGTTCCGCTGTCAATGCTGCATCCATAAGCGTTGACAAAATTGAAAATCTTGACATCGTCACCAAGTTTAACATCAACTAAACATTGTTGATCATTTTTGATATCTACCCTTATCATTTAATTAATTAAAAACTTGAGTCTGTTTCTTTTCAATAGATCTGTCAATCCTGTCGAGCACAACTTCGCAACCCTTGTTTTTTATTGATTTATTTGAAGCCTCTAAAATCTTCATTACGTCTAAACCAATTTTGCCGGATGACTTCGGTTGCTTTTTTTCCTGGATACAGGTAATAAAATCACTTGCCATTTCCGATAAGGCTTCGGTTGTATTTAATTTTGGCACATGAATGTCTCCGGTTCGGTAATCAACCAAAACCCTCTTTTTATCTTCGTCATTTACATGATTATAGCCGGTATCATATATTTTTATCTTTTCTGTTGGCTCCATATCATTATACAAAATCATTTTCTGGTCACCTCCTATTAACATGGTCCTTACTTTTACCGGGCTTGTCCATGAGCAATTAAAATGAGCTATAAATCCAGAATTGTAATTAATGGTTAGATATGCTATATTTTCAATAGTATTATTGGTATGGGTTACACCAGTTGCATTAACACTGTAGGGCGGTTCATTAATAATGTAATTTAAAATAGATATATCATGAGGAGCCAAATCCCATAATACATTGATATCGGGTTGAAATAGGCCTAAATTTATTCTGGTTGAATCAAAATATTTAATATTCCCCAATTCCTGATTTTCTACCAGTTGTTTCATTTTAACTACTGCACCAGTATACAAAAAGGTGTGATCTACCATAAGCAATAACCCCTTCTGGGTAGCCATATTGATCAATATCTCTGCTTCTATAACAGATGAGGTCATTGGTTTTTCAATAAGTACATGCTTACCTTTTGAAAGCACTCTTTTTGCCAATTCAAAATGAGTAAAAACAGGCGTCGCAATAATCACCGCGTCAATATTAGGGTGATTAATAATATCATCCGCGTTTTTATAGACAACTATCCCCGGAGATAATTTTGCGGCAGCAATTAAACGTTCTGTACGAGAATCGGCAATAGCCACTACACGACAATCTGATGTTAGAGAGAAGTTCCTTACTAAATTTGGCCCCCAATAACCGTAGCCAATTATTCCAACATTAACCATAATTTAAAAGAGAATTTTGAATGTAAAAGGTTATTACATTTTATTAGGAGGTGACCAATAATTGCATGAAATATTATTCAGCTTTTCTCATCAATGAAGACCAGAATTTTGGCTTTTCATGGGTATAATACTGGTAGCCGTAATCTCCTGAATACCCGTATCTATTTGAAAGTGAAACACCATTGAAAATAATATTTAAGTTTTTTAGTTTTTGCTCTCTTGACAATTGATTTAAATATTTCAATTCGGATTTATAAGTAAACCCATAACGGATCACGTATAAATTCACATCACTAAACTTTGCCAGGATCATGGCATCAGCAACCAATTTTATAGGAGGGGTATCTAAGATAATTTCATCGAAATGAATTCGTAACCAATCGATCAGCTCTTCCATTTCTATTTTTTCCAGCAGTTCTGATGGATTATCGGGCTGCCCGCCAGAACTAATAATATACAGATCGGGGTGAATAAGTGATGGCTGTATAATATCTTCTTTATGTTCTGTCCCATTTAGATAACCACAAAGCCCTGTATCGCTCTTTAAATTAAACTTTTTGGCTATAACAGACTTTCTAAAGTCAACATCAACAATAACTGTTTTGCGGCCTGCGGCTGACATAACTATACCAAGGTTGCTCGTTATAGTGCTTTTACCCTCGCCAGACATACTTGAGGTTAGTAAAGTAACTTTCCCATGCCTACTATTGTTATTATTAACGTTTTGAAGATTGGTACGCAATATTCTAAACTGCTCGGATATCATAGTTCTGGGGCTATTTAAAACATTACCAAGGAGCATATTTTTCTGATATGACAGTTCGCATAAAACAGGTACAAATACCGCATCCTCAATCTGTTGAATATTATTTATCTTATTATTAAAGGTTTCTTTAGCAAATACAGCACCGCCGGGGATAATAATGCCAAGTATAAAAGCAAGTGCATAAGCAAAGCTTGAGTTTAGAGATTCCGGTGATCCATAATGGGCTGCATCTATTACCCTGCTTCCAACCATTTTTGATGCACTGTTTAAAGCAACTTCCTCCCTTTTTTGCAACAGGTACATATATAAATCTTCTTTAATACTCTGCTGTCTCTTAATGCTTATATATTCCCGTTCTTGCCCAGGTAGTTTTTTAATAGAAGATTCAAAACTGCTTCCATACTTATTTAATTGATTGCGGGTAGCTATAAAAGTTCTTTTTATCCCTTTTATATTCTCATAAATAGCCGTTTTTGTAGATGCTATTTGCCGGTTGATAGGGTCAAGTATAGGATTTTTTTCAGGAGTGTTAGATAACAACTTGTCTCGCTGCAATTCTAACTTATTAAGCTGTTCAATAAGGGATATAAGGCCCGGATCGCTAATGCCTATTGTTGCCGGCGCCCCTCCTGAGCTTTTTGGCGAAGTAACATATTTTTGGATTTGATCAATTACCTGGAGCTGAACATTTACTTCATTTAAACGAGCATCATTATCTTTAACATTATCTAAGTAAAACTTTGAGTTTGAAGAAATATCTGTGATACCACGGCTACTTTTATAACCCTCAACATTTTTCTCAACAGCGTTTAACTCACCAGAAATGGATACTAAACGCTCATCGAGGAAATTTAATGTACTGGCAGTTGCTTTGTTCTTATGTTCGTTTGAAGCTATATTATAGGCATTGATCAAGCCATTAAGAATATCTTCACCCCGTTCAGGCACAAATTCCCGTAAAATCAATTTAATTACAGAAGTTTCTTCGGTTAATTGAAATGCATTGAAAGACCCAAGGCAATTATCAATTATTGATTCGGGATTATATAGGTTAATACGAATAGTTTGCCCTGTATAATCTTTTAAATTAGGTGTAGTCTCTAATTTCCAACTTCCCCATGAACTATTCAGCAGCTCTCCATAAGAAAAAGTACTGATAGAGTGTGGTTGTTTAAGAAAAAATTCATGTTCATTTTTAATTATAATCTCAATGGAATGCCCAGCCCAATTATCTGCCCCTTTAATCAAACTAAATCGTACAGGTGTTGTTGCATATATATCAATACTTTTTAATTCGCCTTTTTTTATATACTGTGTCCATAGTTGAAGATTATAAACAACATTTTTCATTAAGGTTCTTGATTTTAAAATTTCGATTTCATCAGTTACGATTTTTGCGTTTTTAAAAACATTACGGTCCGCATCAGCCTTTTGATCATTTTTCTCGTCATTTATAGAGAATTCAGCGTTTATAGTATATATGGGGTCAATAGACTTTAAATACAAGTAAGCTAATCCAAGGCAAATGCTAATGCTTAGAATAAAAAATGGCCAATAACGTAAATAAATAGAAATCTTATCTCTTAAATCTTCAAGCTTATCCCTTCCTTTGGGTTCTTGATTAGAATAAGTAAAAGCTTTTGCGTTGTTTTTCATCAGAAATTACTTTTATAATAACCTTGGGTTGCCTGCACTTCGGCTGGTTATTGATTTGAAATGTTTGGCCTTTCTAATACCGTCACATCGTCTTTTTCAATTTCGGCGGTTAAAATGTATTGTAATGATGGGATCAATACCTTGATTTTCTTTTTGTTTAAAGAAATCACATTCCCTTCCATGTCCTTAAATGGCCCTTTTATTATTTTAATATTATCTTTAATACGAATAACTGCCTTTTCTAATTTCACATTATTATACTCTACCAAAAACTGCTTAATGATCTCTATCTCTTTATCTGAAATAACGGCAGGTTTACCCAGCCAATAAACAAAATTCACAACGCCATAAACAAGACGAACCGCATTCATTTGTTTCTCTGATACTCTAACAAATACATACGACCTAAATAAGGGCTCTTCAACAAGTTTTTTTCTATCGCTCCAGTCTTTCAATACTTTATTAAGCGGGCAGTAATTCTCCAGATTAGCCTTATTTAAATGATCCACTACTTTTTTTTCCCATCGTGACCTGGTATAAACAGCGTACCATTTTAATTCCATTTGATATGATCTAACTCTTGTTGGTAAAAATGAATTATAAGCTTTGCCATTACACTTCAGTTTTGAGAAAAACTATAAGGTGAATAAGGGCAAATGAGAAATTAATTGAAACTTTTAATAACCATATTTAAATGGCTTTTAAAGGATATACTTGTTATTTCCGCGTTAAAAATATAGCAGCAACAGAAATAACGGAGAGCAGTAAACTTATTTGTGGAATTGTTCGGTCAACTGCAGCGTATTTGGCACGACCTGCCTGCACATATATTACATCATTATTTTTCAAATAATAATATGGCGAAGAAAATACTTCCTTTTTCGATAGATCAATGGGAATATATTCCCGATTTCCATCAACTTCTCTAATTATTAATATTTGTCGTAAGGCGGTAATATTTAAATCACCTGCTAAACTTAATGCTTCGGTTAATGTCAATCTCTCATTGGGAATCTTAAATACTCCCGGCTGTGACACATCACCCATAACTGAAACTTTAAAATTGAGTAATTTTAAAATTACAACAGGCTCTTTCAGGTATTCCAGTAATTTTAATCTAATTTTTTCTTTGACTTGTGCGGTTGTCAGGTTACTTACTTTTACATTTCCAATTATAGGGAGTAAAATCTGGCCCTGCTGATCTACAAGATAACCTCCGTAATTTTCGTTTGTCCCATTAACGGTATTCGAGGTGAAATTAAATACTGTAGATGATTCTGGATTGAGACTACTTATACTTATTCCTAATATATCTTCTGGTTGGACAGTTATCGGACTGAAATTTTTTATTCGCTCAATAGTTTTTGAAGACAAATTTACATCCTGAAAATATGAAGTTTTTTTATACGATCCGCATGAAGTAAGGGCAAAAACAATGCAAACTAAAGAAAGGAATAATTTCATAATTAACGAGTGATAAGAATTAGATGATTGTTTTTAAATAAGCTTCATCAAACTAAATAGCTTCGCCCTTTCTCACCCACACATTGAAACTAAAATAAGGTTTGATCGATTATTAAAATCCTTAATGGATATTAATAATAAGTGAAAATACCACAACTTACTTTAAAATAATAGGTAAATTCCTGATTGTATACGCAGATGTATAAACTATACATAAATATTCATATATGTGATTATATATGAGAATGAGGTACTGTCCTATTGTAGTAATGGTTGTAATCATATTATACCGGTGAGTTAATAATTTCAGGTATTAATTTTCACACTAAACTCACACTCAGTTGTGATATACTTGAGCATCTTTGATAATTACATTAACAAAAAGCCCTATAAATCAATTGATTTATAGGGCTTAAGTATTTTAATAATTAATACGTACAGTTATTCGATATAGTTAGATATAGCCAAACTTACTCTTTCTACCACCATTTTAAAGGAAAAGTGATTTTATCAACAGAACCCACAATCAGATCCGGTTTAAAAGCATAATGCCCAAGCCTGTCTTTAGTTGAGATACCGGATAAAACAAGAATCGTTTTATATCCCATTTGCACGCCACCTTGTATATCCGTTTCCATCGTATCGCCTATTACTGTGGTTTCAGCTGTTTCCAACCCTAAAAATTTCCTCGCGGAACGCATCATCACCGGGCTCGGTTTGCCCGTAACAAAGGCTTTTCGCCCGGTTGCTTCTTCAATCATTGCTGTGGTAGCTGCGATACCCAGATTATTCCATCCAGGCTTTTTCGGTGAGGGGTCCCTATTCGTGGTGATAAATTTCGCACCGGCTAAAATCATATCAACGGCCCGCTGAACCATTTCAAGTGTAAAATTTCTCCCTTCGCCTAATACCACAAATTCAGGGTCACTATCAACCAGCGTTATTCCATGTTCGTGTAAACTGGTCAGCAGGCCGCCCTCACCTAAAACATAAGCCGTACCATTTGGGCCCTGACTCGCCAAAAATTGTGCGGTGGCCATAGCACTAGTATAAATATGCTTTGTTTCTACTATTATACCGAGTCTTTTTAACTTACGCACAACCTCCAAGGTTGTTCTTTGGCTATTATTTGTCATAAATGCGAACGCGATACCCTCATCAACTAAATACTTAATAAACTTATCGGCGCCCGAGATCAATTCCTCGCCACTATAAATAACGCCGTCCATATCAATCAAAAGTCCTTGTTTCATAGTTAAAATTAATAAAAAGTATGTTGCCTATAAATCTACGAAATCTATAATCGTCATTTGCAGGTGGATGTAAATTCGTTTGACAATCAAGGCAAAATATCAATATCAGCTTTACGGTGAATACTACCATTGTTTAAACAAATATTACCAGTAAAGCGTATCAATTATGGGTAAATTCGTATAATAACTCATTAATAATTAAGCAGATGATTACTTTAACATATCCACCAGAAACTAAAGAAGCCGCCAGTTGGGAAGAACGCATCAAAACAATGTCTCTACCTTACCTGATCCTCAAACAAAACGATATTCAGGTACCTGAGATCGTTGACGATGGAAAACATATCCAAGGTGTTGCTGCCATTGAAAGCTACCTCAGCAGTTTAGAAATTTTTGTGGCCAGCTGGTATGAGGACAGGTGTGATCTGTATGAGTACACTAAAGGGATGGATTGAAATAATCAACCCTTTGCATCAGCAGAACTTATAAAACATGATGAAAAAAGGAACCTGCGGATATGAGCAGCTGTTACAAATTTTGAGTGATAGTTACTTTTTTATTACCCGGTGCCTTCATTTCCATCCTTAAGGGGTTGGAGTTTTTGATAAATTTACCGGTGTAAGTAACGCCTGTCTCCGGCCCTTCAGTAAAGGTAAACTCTACATCATAATTTTTATACTTCCCGGTTAGTTGAAAAGTATCACCTGTGCCTGGATCTTGCTCGTTGCCAAAAAAGGTCGATTCGTTTTTATCAGGATTGTCTGACGTAAAAAAGAAATTTGTGTTTCTATCACTTACCCACTGGTTTGAGAGATTGGGTATGAATATATCTAAAACAGAGGCATCTTTAGAACAAGAAAATAACATTATTGCGGCCAGTATGAATACGGCCATTGATGATTTTGCTTTCATGATTTTACGTTTTAGTTAATTTTAATTGTTCCGTTGTTATTTAACAAGCCATTCATAGCAGTAATTCTTTCGCCAAGGCCATTTATTTTCCTTGTCATATTAGAAGATATTTCGGTCATATCTTTTGTTAAAACATCCTGCAATTGGGCTCGTTTCTTTCTGTTGGTTTCATTATTGGCTGTGTAAATCCTGTTAATAAGAGTATAGTTAATCTCTAACACATATGGTTTATGCAAATCTTCAATTGCATAATCAACAAGATTGTTGAATTTTAAAGAAAGCTCCTTGCTATTCCAGTAAGTGGCAATAGCTTGCTCATAGGTGTTCTTATTATTGTTTAGCAAATCAAAGATCTCGTTATACCTATATATGGCATTGCTAAACTGGTCATAGGCCGGCTTTGAATTTAAAGAGGTGCTTAGCGTTAAAAAGGCATCGTTAAAATTGCGTACCTCATTTAAATAATTGGCCAACGTAGCCGATATAAGCGGAAAAAACTCCAATCGCCCTTTTGCGAGTTTCTGCTCATCTAAGTTATTAGCTGTCAACATTTTCACAATGCCGTCATAACCATTCCTGGTTTCTTCTTCAATTTTTTTATAAAGGTTTTTCTGAAGATTGTTCTGCGAGCGATCCATACGATCAACAAGCCCCTTTAATTGGTCGGGGCCGGGCTTAGCTACAAAAACATCTATAAACACAGTGGGGTCCTTGGGTAATATGGCCTTACCTTCCAAAGGATATTTTATTTCATATACTTTTAGATTTGCCGACTCGATATTTAAATAACTTATATTGTTTGCCAAGTTTATGGCAATTATTCCCTGGGGGTCTGTATTGATCCTTTGTCCGCTTAAAATAAACTGTGCATTACTCAGCGGACTATAATCCCCAAACCTTATTCTGAATTTGTATGTTATGTGTTGCGATTGTACGTGCAACCCAAAAAAAACAAACATAAAAAGTATAATAAATCTCATTTCTCCTCTACTCCTATGCTTAATAGCTGCCCATCATATACATTTACTAACGAATTATATATCTCCTTTTTGTGGTTAATAGCTATTACTCTGATCTCTGTACCGGATTTTACAGGGATAATTGCCGAAAAATTTCCGGAAGAATCTGTCATCACCGGTTTATTAAGTTTTTCAAATTGAACAGATACATTGGCTAACCCTTCCCGCATTGGAAGCTTTATCACCCTTCCTTTAACGCTTACTAAATCTTGTTCTTTTGTAAGATGAATGGTATATTGGGTATCGTTGTCTGTTTCAGACAAACGATAAACACTATCAGCATTAAGTGAATATCCGGGCACATCAACAGAAATATCTACTGCCTTCCCTTTATAACTAGAGTTAATGCCTGTAAAAAAAGCTGTTCCATCATCTGTGATTTTTTTGGTAGAAAAGTACAGCCCGGTTTTAATATTCACAACTCCACTATTAATAACCTTAACCGTTTTACTTTTCTCTATAAAAATCAAAGTGAGCGTTAACGCGCCCTCGCTGGTTATTGGCCGATACTTATAACCTATATAAAGTATGATAAAAAATATAACGGCCGGGCCGGAAAGATATAATGATCTATTTTGGGTTTTTAAATTATATCTAGCTACCGATTTCATGGCGCCGGCCAAAAATGCCGTGGCTATAAGCGCAATAAATGTCAATAAAATAAAATACACGGGAAGTGAAATATTTATCTGCTTATTGGTTTGTATCAAAAAATAAAAACAAACAACAAACAGTAAAAAGCCCCCCAAACTAATAAATACCCAGCTTAAAGAATTTGATTTTTTTAACACTTATCTCTTGCTATATCTGTAAACCATTTATCCTATAACAACATATATAAAATTCAATTGAACCAATCAAAATCCTATTCTCAATATCATTTAACGATGACTTAGAATTTGAGATTGCCCAAAGATGAGAAGGAACATACAGGTTGATATATTTTCAAAATCAAATCTCATCTATAGAAAAATACAATAAGCGCAAGGCAATGCATTAACTATTAATTAAATATAAAGAGATGATATTGCGACATCAATAGCTATATGTAGTCATTTAATATCGCCATTAAAGATAGGCCAGCAATCATTATATGCTTGCCCATTACCCTGCATCGCCTAACGATTATAAAACTCAGTCCATGTTTTTATTTTTTCAACGGGATATTTTGCAAGCTGCTTGTTCTTTAATCGCCATGTCCAGTTACCTCCCTCCCGCGCAGGGGTGTTCATACGTGAATTTTCATCCAGGTTGAGCCAGTCTTGTATCGGAATTATCGCCGTTTTACATACCGATGCAAACGCAGTTTTAATAAGTACCTCGTTAACATTTTTCGATGTAACATTTATACCCGTGTATCTTCTTAAGTTTTGATGTACTACTGCGCCTGCATCGTTCTTATACCAGCCCAGCGTTGTGTTATTGTCATGGGTACCTGTATAAACAAAATAATTTTCAGAGTGATGATGCGGGATATATGCTGATTGCTGTATATCATCCCCGAATGCAAATTGCAACACCTTCATTCCAGGCAAATTAAATTGACTGGCCAGCCGGCAAACCGGTTCATCGATATCACCTAAATCTTCGGCAACAAAGGGCAACTTCTTAAATTTCGTTTTAAGCATACGAAAAAAGTCACTCCCCGGCCCGCTCATCCATTTACCACTGACAGCCGTCTTATCGTCTGCCGGAATACTCCAGTACGAAGCGAACGCCCGGAAATGATCCAGGCGCAGCAAGTCGTACCATTTTAAGTTTTTTGCGATCCGTTTTATCCACCAGTCATACTTTGATTCTTTAAGTTTTGCCCAGTTAAATATGGGCATGCCCCAGCGCTGGCCATCTTCGTTAAAATAATCGGGTGGAACTCCTGATACGCTGTTCATTTCGAGCTCGTCATTAAGATCAAATATCTCCTTATTTGCCCAGACGTCCGTAGAATCATAACTGATATAAAATGGCAGGTCACCTAATATTTTGATCCCTAACTGGTTACAATAAGTTTTGAGGCTGTACCATTGCCGGTGGAATATAAACTGAAGCCATTTTTCCTTATTAAGTGCATCTTCATTTTCAGCAGAGAACTTTTGCAAAGCTTCGGTCTCCCGAAACTTAAACGCAGCCGGCCATTTATGCCAAGGCCTGTTGCTATATTGTTGTTTAAGTACCACATACAAGGCATAATCTTTTAACCAGGCAGCCTCTGTTTCACAAAATATGGCGAAACTATAGTGAAACGGATGCCTATTATCCCTTTGAAAATTTTGCCAGGCTCTATTGAGCTGTTTTAGCTTTACTACCTCGACGTCTTCAAAATCTACTGAGTTGCTCTTCGGCAACCGGGCATTACGGAGGTCTTCCGGGCTTAGCAGCCGGTCATTTGCTAACAGTTCGGAGCTGATTACTAATACATTACCCGCTTGACTGGAGCATGAACTATAGGGTGAATGACCGTCGGCTGCACTGGTTGCATTTAATGGCAATATTTGCCAGTACTGCTGCTTACTATCATGCAACAGCCGGGCAAATTTAAATGCCTGCGGGCCAAAATCCCCTATCCCAAAGTCGCCTGGCAGCGATGTTACATGCATTAAAACGCCCGCATTTCGCCCTTTATAGGGATTATTTAGCATTAGAACCGCCACTGGAACGTCATTTATGATTTCACCAAGGCTTACTGTACCACTGAACTCGGTACTTTTATTTAATAGCTGATCAGTACATATCACCGGAGCATCTTTTGGAAAGACCACCTGCGTATCTGCCCAATCGATTGGTACTGCCAGGTCATCACCGCACATTGCTGCTATATCAACCGGAACGATCAACGCAATCCAAGTATCGCGGTAGGCCCTGGCAAATGCTATTAATTCATTCTTATATTTTCCTGTGACTTTCAAAGGAATATAGTCACCTTTACTAAACAGATCAGGATGCGCCGCACGGAGTTGGAGCAGTTTACCTGTTAACCAGATCTTTATCTGCCCGTTGAAGCGATCCTTCCACATCTTACTTACCGGTACCGTATTTTCTGCTGTATTTAGTAATTCCTCCCGCAAGTTGTAATCAACCGGCCGGCGGTTATCAGGATCAACCAGGCTCAGGTCCCAATGCTCGCATCCCTGGTAAATATCAGGTATTCCCGGGCACATTGTCTTTAATGCCAATTGTGCCAGCGAATTTACAATCCCCAGTTCGCTCACCTTTCTATGGAGTTTTGTGAATGTCTTCCAAAAAGGGCCTGTTTTATCCAGCAAACCCGCGGCAAATTTCTTTACGGCATATTCATAATCTTCATTTGGCTCGGCCCAGTTGGAACGCCTTTTGGCTTCGCGAAGCATTTTCTCTAAATACTCATCTAATCTTTGAGGGAATGTTTCTTCCTCTTCCCCCGGCATGGGGTATGAACCAAGAATCGTTTGGTAGATAAAATATTCATCATTTTCATCAGGCGCCCCGTTGGTTTTAAGCCGGGTATTCGAAACCCGCCAATCGTTAACCGTACTGATCCATTCTTCGGGAATATTAGTAAGCACGTTGAGACGGGCCCTAACACCTTCACCTCTCTTGGTATCGTGCGTAGATGTCGCATTGATGGCCAGGGGCCATTGCTCCTGCCGTTTTTGCATTAAACGGTGAAATTCATTAATGGCTAAACCAAAAGCTTCCGGAGAATCGCCGACTTCGTTGTGGTCAACAAACCGGTTATAAGTGTACATCAACGTATCTTCTACCCCTTTTGCCATTAAAGGGCCTGTAAACTGCATGCAGCGCTGATAAAAGTTCAGCGCCTTTTCGCTATATGCCCCACCGTTGGCGAGTGGATCTGTAATTAATGCCTTGCGTAATAATTTAACGGCTGCGCTTAATGTTGGGTATTTTCCTTTAATTCCCTCAAATACAGCGTTAAGATTGTTCTTTTCATCCTGACTCAGCGGCAACCGATTGCCATAGAAACGGTATATGGGAAAGTGGACAAGCAGCAAACCGATCGCTTGCTTTAATTCTGCCCTTTTTTTCTCGCCTGTAAGCTTTCCATTTGTTAATCCAGCTTCTATAAACAACCTGGTAAGATTTTCCAGCTCGCCGTTCATATGTTGTGTCAGAATGAGGTTTTTCTTGTCACGTATTTGCTTTTTTACCGGCCTGTTATCGGCAGTAAGCTGTTGATAAAAAGATGAAAACGCCTTTTCGCTTTTCTGATTAGTAAACAAATTATTTACCTGCGCCAGGTAGTCATACCCCGTACTGCCCTGTATTGGCCAGTGCTGTGGCAGCTTTTCTCCCTGCTCCAGTATTTTTTCGACCACTATGTACGCATCGTCACCTGATAAAGCCCTTAAGCGCTGCAAATACTGCTCGGGATCATATAAGCCGTCTATATGGTCTATACGTAAACCTTGTATAATATTCTCTTTGAGCAGGGCACCAATCAACCGGTGAACGTGTTCAAAAACTTCCTCGTATTGTATATTTAAGCAAATCAGACTGTTGACCGTAAAAAATCGCCTGTAATTGATCTGCAGATCCGTTTCCTGCCAACTGCAAAGGCGATAATACTGCTGCCCGGCAATTACCTTTAACTGCTCTTTGTCCTGGTTGACCTGTTGAAGGCAGTCTTCCAAGTACTTGTTAAATCGCTCATTCTTCATTAACGCGCTGAACTGTAATTTCAGCTCGGCCGCCGCTTTTGAAAAAAATTCGGCATCCTCTGTTTTATTAAGTTGCTTTATCTGCTCAATAATCATCGCTAACGAATCTAACTTTTCGCCTTTATCCGGCTGCAGCACATCGTAATATGATTTGAAATTAAGGGGCCAATATTGCTCCGCATATTTGAACATAAGTTTATCTACGTTCCAAATGATCTCAAGTTCCCCCTTATCAATCACAGCCTCCAGTTCATCGCCCAAGAATGGAACCATAAGCGGCCCCCTGAACAGGTCATTATCTGCCAGGCTCTGGTCGAAGTAAGTCCGGTATAACGACAGCGGCCCCTTTTCTAAAACATCCATCAACCAGGCATTATCATGATGAAATGCCATATGGTTGGGTACGATATCCTGTAACCAGCTGATGCCATTGCCATTTAATTTTTTACTTACCTGTTTTAATTCATTAAGCGTGCCTATCTCGGGGTTTATGCTTAACGGGTCAACGCTATCATAACCATGGTTGCTGCCGGGCACAGCTTTAAATATGGGTGATGCATAAAGTGTTTTAACACCCAGCTTAACAAGATATGGGATGATCCCTTCGAGGTGCCGGAAGGTGAAATCTTTATGAAACTGGATACGATAGGTTGATACCGGGTTGAACATATTAATTGGTATAGATAATAATAGACTGAGGTTGAATAACAGAAGTAAACAGCCTGTGTTCCGGGCCGTTCCATCGTGTATTGGCCGAGTTGAGCACTACCTTTAATTTACCATGTTCTGATGGCAACGTTATTGATCGCTGCTCTTCAGAGAAATTCATAAAACAATATACATGCTGCGTGCCTTCCCAGCGTTGAAGCTGTAACATTTGCTGTTCCTCATTACATTCTACCCTTAGCTGGTTTCGGTTAAGCTTATGCAAGGCGGGGAGTTGTTTTCTAAGTTCAATAAATGTTTTATAATAATCCAGCATAACTTTATGCTGCGGAACATTCAGGCTACTCCAGTTTAGCTTTGATCTGTCAAAGGTGTTTTTAGATTGTGGGTCGGGGGCCTCTCCTTCGGTATGAAAAGAGGCAAACTCGGCTTTGCGGCCTTTGCGTACTGCCGATATCAATTCTTCATCAGTATGGCTTACGAAGTATAGAAAAGGATTATGCTCGCCATATTCTTCGCCCATGAACAACATTGGCAGGTAAGGGCTCACCATAACCGCGCCTGCCAGGAGTTTTTGCATTTCAAAGCTGAATAAGGTGCTGCTCCGTTCGCCAAGCATGCGGTTACCAACCTGGTCGTGATTTTGAGAGAATACCACAAACTGTTGGCCCGGATTATCCGTTTTAGTGCCGAATGTTTTTGAACGTTCGTGGGAATACACACCATCATACACATAGGCATCCCTGTACGATTTAGCTAAATGGGCTATTCCATTAAAGTCAGTATAATATCCGCTTCGCTCTCCGCCTGCAGTTACCCTTAACGAGTGGTGAAACTCATCTATCCATTGCGCATCCATACCATAGCCGTTTTGCTTTATAGGGTCGATGAATCGCCTGTCGTTTAAATCACATTCAACAATCAGGTAATGGGTTTGGCCTGTGTTATCCATTAACTCATCCACGGCTTCTCTTATTTCCCGCAAGATATGTTTAGGGCTAAAATCCTTTATGGCATGCACCGCATCCATACGAAGTGCATCTATATGAAAATCCCTGAACCACATTAGTGCGTTCTGTATAAAATAATGCCGTACCTCGTCACTATGCGCATCATCAAAGTTGACGGCATTGCCCCATGGAGTATGGTATTTATCGGTAAAATAAGGACCAAAAGCGGTAAGGTAGTTACCCTCCGGGCCAACATGGTTATAAACTACATCTAAAATCACGGCAATACCCACTTTATGGCAGGCATTTACCAGCGACATCAGCTCTTTAGCACCGCCATAGGAGTTTTGAACGGCATAGGGAAAAACACCGTCATACCCCCAGTTGCGCTCGCCGGAAAACTGCGCTACTGGCATAATTTCCAGAGCGGTTACGCCCAACTCTTTTAAATAAGGTAGTTTACTTTTTATCGCTTCAAAATTCCCTTCAACAGTAAAGGTGCCGGTATGCAATTCATAAATAATATAGTCCTCTAATAATGGATTTCGCCATGCCTCATCGCTCCATTCAAATTCGTTCACATCAATTGCCTGCGATGGGCCATGAACACCATTGGGTTGCGAACGGGAGGCCGGATCGGGCAATTTTTGACCGTCGTCCGTCCAAATCTGATAAAGGTCCCCTGGCCGTATATCAGTCGTTATCAATTGCCAATACCCACGCTGATATTTTACAAACGGGAGGGCAACGTTTTTTTGGGGAAGATAAACGGCAGGTGTCGGTAAATCCGGTGCCCAAAGCACTACACAGGCCGAACCATCGTGCAAAAAAGAAAGACCCGGCTGTATACTTAATTCCTTATCGTTTGTCATTACCTGAGCGGGGATTACACAATAAAACAATTGACATGCCCTCTACAGAAATACATTCCTGCTCATTTAAAGTTTGCCCTATAGTGTCATCATGCCCGGTATCCAACATCACTTTCCAATTCTGTCCAAGCAGTTTTTCGGGCATTTTATATTCAAGGGCTTCGTGATGAGCGTTAAATATCACATAGAAATCATCATCGATTATGTGCTCACCTTCCGGCCCTACAGAGTGTATGCCACGGCCATTCAAAAACACACCGAGAGAACGGGCAAAATCATGATTCCAGTTCTCATCTTCCATTTCTGTGCCCTCAGGTAAAAACCAAGCTATATCTTCAAGCCCTTTACCTTTAACCGGCTGTCCCTGGAACCAGCGGCGCCTGCGAAAAGCGGGGTGGTCTTTGCGCAACTGTATAAGGTTACGTGTAAATGCCAACAGATCATGGTCCGCTTCGGCCCAGTTCAGCCATGATATTTCGTTATCCTGACAATAAGCATTGTTATTACCTTGTTGTGTACGGCCAAATTCATCACCGGCAACCAGCATGGGCACACCTTGTGATAAAAACAGTGTGGTTAACAAATTGCGTTTCTGCCGGTCTCTTAGTTTAATTATTTCAGGGTCGTCTGTTGGCCCTTCAGCACCGCAATTCCATGACCGGTTATGGTTTTCCCCATCATTATTGTCTTCACCATTTGCCTCGTTATGTTTTTCATTGTAGGAAACGAGGTCATTTAGTGTGAAGCCATCGTGTGCGGTAATAAAATTAATGCTTGCAGTAGGCTTGCGGTAATTATCCTGGTATAGATCGGGGCTCCCAGTAAACCGCTGCCCAAACTCGCCCAGCATGCTATCCGCCCCTATCCAATAATCCCTAACACAGTCCCGGAATTTTCCGTTCCACTCGCCCCAACCCGGTGGGAAATTACCAACCTGGTATCCACCTTCGCCAATATCCCATGGCTCAGCTATCAGTTTTACCTGCGATATAACCGGATCCTGATAGATGATATCAAAAAATCCGCTCAGCCTGTTTACCTCGTGTAATTCCCGGGCGAGCGTAGCCGCCAGATCAAATCGGAAACCATCCACATGCATTTCCACTATCCAGTAGCGCAGGCTGTCCATAATAAACCTCAACACATTAGGTAGCATAGCGTTCAGCGTGTTGCCGGTGCCGGTATAGTCGTTATAATAACGCTTATTATCCTCAACAAGCCTGTAGTAAGATGCATTATCTATACCTTTAAAAGACAAAGTGGGCCCCATATGGTTACCCTCGGCTGTGTGATTATACACAACGTCGAGTATTACTTCGATACCGGCCTTATGGAGTTCTTTTACCATCTGCTTAAACTCCTGAACCTGGAGACCTTTATCCACCTCGCCTGCGTACCGTATATCGGGTGCAAAAAAACCGATTGTGTTATAACCCCAATAATTGGTAAGTCCTTTTTCTACCAGGTGCCTATCAGCCACACTCTGGTGTACAGGCATAAGTTCTATCGCTGTTATCCCAAGGTCTGTTAAATATTTTATAACAACCGGGTGGCCTATCGCTGCGTACGTTCCGCGTATCTCATCGGGTATATCCGGATGTTGTTGCGTAAACCCTTTAACATGCATTTCATAAATGATGGATTGGTGATAAGGGGTTCGCGGGGGCTGGTCACCCTCCCAGTCAAAATCATTATCAGTAACCACACATTTTGGCGCAAATGGTGCACTGTTCGTTTCGCTGAAACTCATGTCCTCGTCGGGATGACCAACTTCGTAGCCAAACAGTGAATCGTGCCAGTCTACAATTCCGGATATTGCCTTTGCATAGGGGTCGATCAATAGCTTGTTAGCATTAAAGCGATGCCCCGACGCCGGGTCATAGTCACCGATAACCCGGTACCCAAAAAGTTGCCCCGGGCCAATTCCAGGCAAATAACAATGCCACACCTGATGTGTGCGTTCTGCGATATGTATTCTTTCCTCAGTTTGGTCGCTCCCTTCGCCATCAAACAAACACAACTCTACTCCGGTGGCGTTTTCAGCAAATAACGCAAAGTTTACACCCTTGCCATCCCATGTGGCACCAAGCGGATAAGGTTTACCCGGGTATATTTTTTTTACCATAACTCATTTAATAAATTTTGTTTAGAATTGTTTTTTAAATTATAAATTATCTTATAACGATAACTTTTCAAACAAATTCATTTCATTTGTATTATATTAACCATAACTATGAGAAGAATATTGTTAATCAGCACCGATGCAGCAGTTAAGGAGCTGTTGTGCGCCAACTCATCATTACTTAACGCGAATGTAGAAGTAAACGAATGCACCCAAGATCTGTTGCAAAAAATTAAACACCGCAAACCCGACGTTTTAGTTATTGACTTTATACTAAACAACGACAATGGCGGCGGTTTGTGTCACCAGGTGAAGTCGGACCCGCAGCTACGTGATTTGCCTGTTGTCCTACTGTCCGAGTATACCACTATAGGCCGCATAGCATCCAAATTCGGATGCGATGCCATCGTTAATAAACCGGCAAATGTGCGGCATTTAACCTCTGCGATAACCAATCTGCTGCGGCCGCATCATGCGCATTAGGCAAATGCTTTTTTTGGTAACAATTATAAATTATTGTTGTTGGTATGGTAATTTAAAGTTGTTTAATGGAAAAACACACGTATCAAACAGGTTTAGTGGGGAACTGCGCATTTCTGGCTCACATAAACAAAAACACTAATATCGAGTGGATGTGCTGGCCACGTTTTGATAGCCCATTTATATTTGGCGGGTTATTGGATACTAAAAAAGGTGGCGAGTTTTCTATTTTACCAAAGGGCGAATTTACTACAAGCCAGATCTACTTAGAAAATACCAACGTATTACGCACCGAGATAACCTGCGCTAATGGCAAATATAGAGTTACCGACTTTGCCCCGCGTTTTCTTAAATACGGCAGGTATTTTAAACCGCTTATACTGATCCGTAAGATAGAAGTACTTGAAGGTACGCCGCGTATAAGGGTTAAATGCACCCCGGTATGCGATTACGGCCGTTTAAAACAAGATCGTTTACAAGGCAGCGACTCCATCGAATTTATGGGTTGCGGGGAAAAGATGACGCTAACATCAAATATCCCGCTTACCTACCTCATTGACGAAGAGTATTTTTCGCTTAATGAAACGAAGTACCTGCTACTAAATTACGGCGGCGAGTTTGAAGGATCTTTGGTAAGTACATCAGAAGAATACCTTCGCGAAACTATTGATTACTGGCGCCTTTGGATAAAGCACTCCTCTATCGCTACATTTTACCAGCCCTATGTGATCCGCTCGGCATTGGTTCTTAAGATACACCAGTATGAGGATACCGGTGCCATTATCGCAGCCAGTACCAGCAGCCTACCCGAATTTCCGGGGAGTGAGCGCAATTGGGATTACCGTTATTGCTGGCTCCGCGATACCTATTATGTTTTAACCTCGCTTAATCACATAGGGCACTTCGAGGAAATGGAGCGGTATTTCAGTTATGTGACCGATATTTCGCTTTCGGAGGGCGATGGTTTCAGGTATCAACCCTTATATGGCATAACCGGAAAGAAAGACCTTACTGAAACAATTATGGAACACCTTGATGGTTATATGGGTAACAAGCCGGTCCGTATTGGCAATCAGGCGTCTGAGCATGTGCAGAATGACATTTACGGCCAGGTGCTTATTTCGTTACTGCCATTGTATACCGATCACCGTTTTATTTTCAGCGAACGAAAAGATTCTGATAAGTGGATATCTTCAATATTAAATAAGATAGAGCGGACTATCGACGAAAAAGACGCGGGTATATGGGAGTTCCGCAATATCGCGCATATACACTGTTACAGCAATCTGTTTCAATGGGCAGGTTGTAATGCGGCCGAAAAAATCGCGCTTACTATTGGCAATAATGAACTGGCTGACAGGGCACGCGATCTTAAGGAACGGGCGGCAGCACATATAGAAAGCTGCTACGACGCCGAACGCAAGGTGTATACCCATGCAGCGGGCAGCCCTCACTTAGATGCCAGCACGCTACAGCTTATTATGATGAACTACATTGATCCCGCATCGCAGAAAGCCAGGGATCATCTGGCCGCTTTAGAAAAAGAACTTAAAACAGATGGCGGCCTTTTTTACAGGTATATCCACAGCGACGATTTCGGTAAGCCAAAAACAACTTTCCTGATTTGCGCATTTTGGTATGTAGAAGCACTTGCTTGTGTGGGCCGCATGGACGATGCCATACGCGAGTTTGAAAAACTGATAAAATACCGTAATCATTTGCTACTGTTTAGCGAGGATGTGGATGAGCAAACTGGTAGCCAGTGGGGGAATTTCCCACAGGCTTACAGCCATGTTGGCTTGATGAATGCAGCCTATCGGATAGCCATTAAACTTGACCGGCCAACATTTTTATAACTATGGAAGACCATATCAATTCCTGGACAAAACATCTGCCGCACTGGTTATGGAACCTTTTGCTGATTTGCTTTGCTTTACTTATTGGCCTGGTGGTTAAATTTGCAGTTACCCTGCTGCTCAACTATTATAAAAACAGAAAAAATGCCGATTATTCTTTTTTAAAATCATTAGTAACGCATTTAAGTAAATCGCTAAATTTCTTTATACCACTATTAACACTCACTATCTTACTCCCCTACCTTGCATTAAAAGATGTTTATGAGGACGATATAAAAAGATGGCTGGGTATAATGTTGATCATATCATTCGCCAGCGTGCTAATGAATGCTATAAAGATCCTGGAGGATTACATTTTTTATAAATATGATTTCAATAAGGAAGATAATTTAAAAGAACGCAAGATCCGTACCCAACTTCAATTTGTTAGAAGAGTGGCTATCGTCATTATTATCCTTGTAACACTTTCTCTGATCTTATTGAGTTTTGAGAGCGTGCGAAAACTTGGTGCGGGTTTGCTTACGGGCGTAGGAATAGGCGGTATTATCATTGGGTTTGCCGCGCAAAAATCGCTGGGTAACCTGCTGGCCGGTTTCCAGATCGCATTTACCCAGCCTATAAGGATTGATGATGTATTGGTAGTAGAAGGAGAATGGGGCCGGGTTGAAGATATTACACTTACCTACGTGGTTTTAAACATATGGGACCAGCGGCGGCTAATATTGCCAATTAATTACTTTATTGAAAAACCATTCCAAAACTGGACGCGGACTACCGCCGAGATTTTGGGCACTGTTTTTTTATATGTGGACTATAGTGTACCTGTTGACAAGCTTAGGGAAGAATTAACACGGTTATTAAAGGCATCCCCCCTGTGGGACCAACGCGTAGGAATTTTGCAGGTGACTGATGCCAAAGAGAATACCTTGGAACTACGCGCCCTGGTAAGCGCGCGCAATTCATCACAGGCATTTGATCTGAGATGTTACGTAAGGGAAAATCTGATAAAATTTTTGGCGGACAACTTCAGCGAAAGTCTGCCAAGGCACAGATATACGATCAACAGTGATCCTAAAGGCCATAAGCCAGATCAATGAAATAGACTTATACAATCCCGGTTTCGTTTTGTAAAAACCGACTGTTTTGAAGTAAATCTTTTTTTTTGCATTAGGAGATTAAGACGCAATTTTTCTATATTCGGGTTAATGAGATCAGGAGCACTTAAAATAGCGTTGATTTATGTTGTTGCAGGTACCCTATGGATCACGCTTAGCGATAAATTATTACTGGTGCTGCAAAATCGCTTCGATCTGGGGGTTGTATTGTTTATCAGCAGCATCAAAGGCATAGGTTACGTGCTGTTTACCGGCGTGCTCTTGTACCAACTGATCCGACTGTACACCAGGCGCCTTTCCGAAAGCGAACGGCGATATCGCAGTTATTTTGACGACAATCCAAATCCCATGTGGATCATCGACCTCCGCACCTTGGTCTTTATGGCGGTCAATGAAGCCGCTATTACCTTTTACGGCTATAACCGGGATGAATTTCTTAATATGAGCATACTGGATATAGGCCCGCCAGAAGATATCAACGCTGTTCATACGGCTGTTCGGGAATTGCAGCCGGGCATGAACGATAACGGGAACTGGCGACACCGGAAAAAGGATGGAACGGTGATCGGTGTGCATATCACTTCACACCTCATCCGCACGCAAAAGGGCGGTAACGTGATGGCAATGGTCTCAAAGACGTAAAAGAGCAGATCGTTTAATTGTCTTAAAAATTACCGATAAACGCGCCTAAATAATTTTCGATGCAAGCAGTATCGCAATGGCCTCTTTACCGCAGTTTACATGCAATTTACGGTAGGTATTCCTCAGGTGCGAGCGTGCAGTGTCATAGGCTATACACATTTCGTGTGCTATTAATTTCACGCTATAGCCTTTAGTTAGCAAGTGCAATATTTCGGCCTCCCTATTGGTAAGGTCATATTTTATCTGGAGGTTGTTGTTGTCTTTTGCCGCTTTAAAACTATTAATAACCTTTTTAGCTATCAAAGGCGACATTGGGGCGCCGCCGCTTAACGCTTCCTTTATAGCATCAAAAAACTTTTCTGGCGATGTTTTTTTCAGGATATAACCATCGGCCCCGGCGCAAATGCTTTTAAATAAGCGCTCATCGTCTTCAAATTGGGTATACATTATTATAGGGGTTTCGGGTCGTATTTCCTTGATCTCTTCAACACCGGTAATGCCATCCTTGCCAGGCATATCAATATCCATAATTACCAGGTCGGGCTGGCATTGCCTAACCTGGTTTTTTACATCATTCACGTTGTTAAAATCTCCAACTACTTTATAACCGTCCTGTTCATTCAACAAATACACCAGGGAGTTTCTTAAAGCCTCGTTATCTTCGTATATTACTAATTTTTGATCCATAATGATTGTGTCAGGCCTTTTGAAATATATTGTATTTTGCCGGCCATTTCTTTTTTACAGGGATCGATACACTGAAGAACGTTCCGTTTTCTGATGTCATTACCAAATTGCCGTTCCATTTTTCAACCCTGCTTTTTATGTTTTGCAGCCCATTCCTGCCTTTATTTATCGCTGTGGGGTCAAATCCTTTTCCATCGTCTTTAATTTCCAGGCAAAACTGGTCTTTTGTCGTTTTAAGTTCTATCGATATAAACCTGGCAAATGCATGCTTCCGTATGTTGTTTAAGATCTCCCTGAATATTAAAAAGATATCCCGTTGTTTTTCATGCGATATGGTTTGATCCGAAAACCCCTCCTCAACATTCATTTGATAATCTATATCATTGCTGTCGAATATCTCGCCTGCATATCGCCGCATTCTTACCTGTAATGTCCCCTGGTCGTCGGGCTTTGTTTTCATATTCCAAACAATTTCGTCAAGGGCTTCTGTAGAAGCAAGTAATTCTTCGCGTATATCCGCCAAATGATCTTTCTCGGTACGGCCACCAACTGCCGGCTTTTTAATCAGTTCGGTTAAAAATTGAATGTTTGTTAATCTTGAGCCAATATCGTCGTGCAGATCCCTGGCAATAGATGTCCGCATTTTGTCCATCTCAATGATGGCTTTGGCTTTTTGTAAAGTACGGGTACGATAGGCAGCCAGCACAATTATCAGCAGTACAAGTACCGAAACCGTGATTACCGAATATTTAAATGTACGTTGCTTTTCAAAGTAGGCCCTGTTTATTTTCTGATCCTTTTTTAGCAGCACTATTTCCTGCTCTTTCCGTTCCACTACTGATTGTTCTTCAAGCTTTTTTATTTGCAGTGTTAACTCGGTATTTTGAAGGCTATCAACAGCTTTATGGTATTTTTCACTAAATATTAATGATTTTTCAAACTCCTTTTGGTCGGCATAAAACTTTGCGAGGTACTTATAATTACTTACTTCCTGCTGTTTATCTCCATTTTTCACAGCTGTTTCAATAGCGCCCAACATTTTTTCTTCTGATTTTTTTTTCGCCTGATACCCCTCTTGTAAAAAAAGTATTTTAGCGTCAATACTGGCAATTAAAGCATTATCGCCGGCTTTACCCGCTATGTATTTCGCCTTTATATAGTAAGTAATGGCATCTTTAGGCTTGTTCATTTCGGTGTAGGTGTTTCCTATTTCCTTTAAAACATCGGCCTGCTCGGGTAAAAGGTTCATCTCCTGATCAACCCGCAATGCAAGTGCAAACTGCGCAAGCGACTCATCATATCTTTTCAATCCCCTATAAATTGTTCCGAGGCTTATTCCTGCAGTAGAAAATCCACGTTTGTCGTTAATAGTTTTCTTGAGTAATTGTGCCTTTAACGCATATGGCAACGCCTGTTTAAAAAGATGCAATTCAGTAAAATCATTAGAGATACCCTGATAACAAAAAGATTCACCCTTTTGACTTCCTATTTTTAAAAATAAATTAAGGGCGCTCAAATGATATGTTAATGCTTTTTTAAAGTCCCCAAGGCTTATATAAGTATTCCCGATGTTTAACGATTGCCCGGCGGTTGATTCGGTGGTAGTAGTGGATGGGGTAAGCTTCCTGGTTAAGTCAAGTGCTTTTAGCAAAAAAAACAAAGCATCCTTATAATTGCCTTCCATTTTGTAAAATAAACCAGCAGAGCTATTATAGTTCATCCTTATTTTGGCCCCTTCCTGGGTTTTGATATCGGCTTTTTCTGCCAGCAATTTCGTTTCGTTTAAAAAGAACCTCGAGCTATCCATCATCCCGGTATTGTAATAAATGCTTACTAATTGCGAATAAGCCGTGCTTAGCAACCTGGGATTATTAAAACGCGAGCCTAATTTTATGGTCTTATACGAATAATATTTTGCCGCATTCATATCATACCGGGTTAACAAACTCGATAGTTTATTCATACTGCTACCCTCTTCTTCGGTATTTTTATGCGACGCGATAACTTTTTTCAAACTGTCAATAGCCGGGCTTTGCGCATATAGCTTTGCTGAAAAAACGACCGAAATAAATAAGACGATTTTGAAAAAGCGCATGAGGTAAGGTTTAGGAATTACATTTTCCCTAAACTTACAACTTTATTAATACATAAAGACAACACCCCTCGGCAGGCAAACATACCTGCCGGGTGCTGTCATACTCCCCCGAGTAATTTATCGTTAATACTTTATTAAAATAAAACCTGTTTTGCGTTTAATTTTGCCGCGGTCGTTATACTCTAACTGGTAAAAATAAGTGCCTGCCTGCTGCAGTTTTCCGTTAATATTTGAGCGCCCATTGAACACCTTCGAAAAGTTATCGTATCCCTTAGCCGAGTAAATAAGTGCTCCGCTGCGGTTTATTACCTGCAATGTATTGTCGGGATGTTGTGATATCCCATCAATTGTTAATACATCGCTAATGCCATCACCGTTTGGCGAAAGGGCTTGATGCACCACAATGTC
>NZ_JAQBOI010000088.1 GCF_028288105.1 Mucilaginibacter sp.
TGTTTGTGTTTGCCAGTATTGAGCTAATAGCAGAAGAAATTGAAGACCCTTTTGGTAATGATGCGAACGACTTGCCGCTTGATAACATTTGCGACAATATTCAAAAACACGTTGCCGAGATCTTTGCTGAATAACCCGTATGCTTAAAATTGCTTACGACCCCATATACGCGCACCCTTTACCGCCGGGCCATCGCTTCCCTATGTTGAAGTATGAGCTGATACCGGCACAACTACTGCATGAGGGTATTATCACACCTGAAAATATTTTTTTGCCCAATGCTGTTGATGAAGAAACTATTCTGCTTACACATAATGCGGATTACTGGCAACAACTGCGCTACTTAACCTTGCCGCCAAAGGAGCAAAGGCGGATTGGTTTCCCATTATCTGCACAATTGGTAGAACGTGAAGTGCGAATAGCACAGGGCACTATTGATGGTTGCCGGTATGCTTTTGAATATGGCGTTGCCTTTAACGTAGCCGGCGGTACACACCATGCCGGCACCAATTGGGGCGAAGGTTTCTGCCTGTTGAATGATCAGGCAATTGCCGCTAATTATTTATTAGCTAACAACTTATCTAAATCTATCTTAATTATTGATTTAGATGTACACCAGGGAAATGGCACCGCCCAGATATTTGAAAATGAGCCAAGGGTATTTACCTTTTCGATGCATGGCGATAAAAATTTCCCGTTCCGGAAAGAGCAGTCGGATCTGGATATACCACTGCCCGATGGCATAGGTGATGATGAATACCTTGTTTTGTTAAAAGATGTTTTGCCGGGCCTGATCAATACCCACCAGCCCGATTTTATATTTTATCTGGCAGGGGTAGATGTGTTGGAATCAGACAAATTAGGTAAACTATCCCTATCAAAAGAAGCCTGTAAAGAGCGCGACCGGTTTGTATTTGAGCAATGCAAATCAAGAGGAATACCTGTGCAGGTAAGCATGGGTGGTGGCTATTCGCCGCAAATAAAAGATATTGTAGAGGCACATTGCAATACCTATCGTGTAGCTAACAACTTATACTTTTAGTTACCTGTTTTAATGTCGTCTACAATTACCAGGTTGTTGCTTCTACTAATATTCTGAAACCGTAGAAACAACATTACCGATGATGCCATTAAACCGCAAACTAAGCCATACCATACACCCATAACCCCAAGGTTTAAATGAATGCCCAATAGGTAAGCAACAGGTAAGCCTATTATCCAGTAAGAGATGAAGGTAATTAGCGTAGGCATATTTACATCGCCCATACCACGCAGTACTCCAAGCCCAACCACCTGTGTCCCATCAAACAACTGAAAGAATGCTGCAACTATAAGTAGCTGTTCTGCAATGTTTATAACATTTCTATCTGAAGTATATATCCATGGTAGAACGTGATTAAACAGTGTGAAAACTATAGCGGTACAGCTCATGAAAACTATTACAATATGATAATTTGAGATAGCTGATAAGCGCAGTTCCTTATGATTACCAGAACCGAAATAATTACCCGAACGGATAGCCGCAGCAGACGAAACTCCGCTGGCCATCATATAAGTCATAGAAGCAAGGCTAATAGCTACCTGATGTGCCGCTTGTTCAATCATACCAATACTGCCTATAATTAACGCTGCCCCGCCAAATGCGCCCACTTCAAAAGTATATTGCATAGCAACAGGTGCGCCAATCTTTAGGAGCTGTAACCCTCGCATCCGGTCGATGTTCCTGATAGCAAAATCCTTCAGATATTTTTTAAAGATAGGGGAGCGGAAAACGTAAATCGCCATCACAATAGCCATCACCGTACGATCGATAAGCGTACTGTAACCAACACCTTTTATCCCCATTGAGCTAACTCCAAACAATCCTTTTACAAATATTATTCCCAGGCAAACGTTGAGTACGTTACCCCATATGGATATCAGCATGGCCTGTTTGGTAAAACCTAAGCCTTCGGCAAACTGCTTAAAAGTATTAAATATAAGCAGGGGGATAATTGATAAACTTAACAACAGTAAATATGGCTTAGCCTGGATAACCACCTCTGGTGATTGGTGAAGCTTATCTATAAACAAAATAACACCAAAATAAATGGCGCAGAACAAAACTATTCCGGTAATAACATTTAAAAAGAAACTATTGGAAAGCAGGCGGCCACATTCCGCGAAATTCTTGCGGCCGTTATTCTGGGCTATCAGCGGTGTAATACCATAACTAATACCCATACCTATCACTAATGGAATCAGGAAAATGCTGTTCACTAATGATACTGCTGCTAAAGCTGTAGTTCCGGCAAAATGCCCTACAATTATAGAATCAGAAGTTTGCACAAGCGTATGGCCCAATTGCGATATCACAACCGGTATAGCCAGTTTTAAACTGTCGTGGTAGTAGAACTTATATTTTTGGTAGAAGGCTTTCATTACTGTGGGGAGGTAAAAGTAAGGAATAGCCCTGTTAAATCAGGAAGCTGTGTAAAACTCTTCTTTTTCGGTGGTATGTACACGCAGTATCCCCGAGAGTACCAGATCTACCAGTATGCGCTGGGCCCGACGCCGGCCAATATTTAGCAACGTGCAAAACTCTTTTACGGTAATACGTTCCTCTTTGTCCAAATGCTCCAATAGTGCTTTTTCTTTGGAAGAGTACTCAATAAGTACACCTTTATCTTCGGCCGAGCGCTTAAGCACATCAACTACCACTTTACTGGCCAATACGCTTTTATCTTTTACGCGGATATAAACCCACCATTTACCATCTTCGGCCAGGGAGTAATGAGGTTTTTCGTCGCTTTCGGGGATGTCTACGATCAGCACCAGCTTATCATCAAAATAAACTTCCTCAAAAATGGGTTCAAGGGCAGGGCGGGTAAAGAAATGTGCTGCTTTCGTGATCATGTATCGCTCTTCATCTTCGGCTTTTACACCTTTTATGGTGCCATCATCCAGCACGCCAATAAGCAATCTGCCGCCAATGTTATTGGCAAATGATACCATTGTTTTAGCTATTTTTTCGCAGCTTGTAATGGTTTTCTTAAAATCAAGTGATACGCCTTCACCTTCAAAAATCTGTCGCTTTAAATTCATTTGTCAAGTCCTCATTATTCTGCTATGTAAGGCGTGAAAATCTGCATCCATCGCTCCGGGTTAGTTATCTGCGAAAAACCAAACTGGCTGTATAATCCTTGTGCATCTAAAGTGGCTAATGACCACCTGCGCAGACCTTGTAACTCCGGATGGGCCATAATAGTTTGCATCATCCATTTTGATAATCCAACGCCTTGGTATTCCGGTAATATAAATACATCGCATAGATAGGCAAATGTAGCCGTATCCGTCACCACGCGGGCAAAACCGGCCTGTACGTCATCTTTGTAAACACCAAAGCATAAAGAGCTATCTATGGCTTTCTTTAACTTTTCGGGTGGCATACCTTTGGCCCAATACGAATGCTGGTCAAGATAATTAAATATCACATCAAAATTCAGTAATGTTTTATCGGTTGATATTTGATAGCCTTTTTTAATAAAAGCTTCGTCATTCATAAATACGGGCATCGTGTTAAATAGCGGTTTGTGTAAAATTAAGGTCGCGTATGTATACTTCATTCATAAGTGATACGCATACTTCGTTGTTGTTATTGTATATATCTATCGGGAACGAATTTTCATACTTTCCGGTGGTATTTAACGTATGGATGGCCAGTTCAATATCGGCATCGCTCAAAATTATTTGGAACGACAGGCTGGATAGCGCAGGTTTTAAAAAGTTTATTTTTGATGATTTTGACCAGATCTTCAGCTTTCTATCACCTGTGTTTAATACCCTGTCAAACAATACAGGGTAAAAGGGGTCTGCTGCGGCGAAAATGGTGCCGCCAAATATAGATCCGTTATAGTTTTTGTTGAAAATGCTTTTTATTATCTTAACCCTAACTCCCTTAAAGTCTTTATTAAACCCCCTCACCCAGATCCGTTGAAATAAAAGGGGAGGGTAGAGGCGCATTATCCATTTAAGGGTATTTTCTGATACTACCATTAGCGTTAAATATCAGCATAATATTAATTATTTTATGGATTGAAACCACATTATTGATATTTATTTGACATTAAAACAGCTACGATAGGTGTGGTTTTGAAACAGCCATTGAATAATAAAGCAAAGTTTATTAAACAACTTTGGCGTTTCGGGGTTTATAACCTGAAAGCATTTTCGTTAACATCACTATTAAATTTTATATCTATGAAAAAGCACTTTTTAAGTTTCGCGTTAGTCGCGACGATAGTTGGTTCAATTGTGGCAGGCTGTAGTTCAACAAAATCTACTGACAGCTCTGA
Organism: Mucilaginibacter sp.; assembly: GCF_028288105.1. Lineage (GTDB taxonomy): Bacteria > Bacteroidota > Bacteroidia > Sphingobacteriales > Sphingobacteriaceae > Mucilaginibacter. The sequence continues at coordinate 4,335 of NZ_JAQBOI010000088.1, forward strand.
CAGCACGAAAACCGACTCTGCAGCAACGGTGGCTCCGGCTCCAACAACAGATACTACCAAAACAGATACTACTAAAACGGATACCACTAAAAAAGATACAACTAAAAAACCAATGTAACTGGTTTTCGATATCTGATAAAAGCCCGGGCTATTTAGCCCGGGCTTTTATTTTTATGGGTATTGAATGATTAAAATGCTGTTTTGATTACGCCGCCATCGGTACGCAGGGTTGCACCATTTGTGGCCGATGATAACGGACTAGCTATATATGTTACCATATTAGCTATTTCTTCGGGGTCGAGGAAACGTTTTATTAATGAAGTGCCACGCATATTGGTAAAAAACTCCTTTTCCATTTCAGCATCGGTTTTTCCAAGGTCTTTTGCCACTGTTTTTACAAATTCGGTTGCACCTTCAGACGCGGTTGGGCCAGGCAATACAGTATTTACTGTAACATTTGTGCCTGTAGTAAGCTCGGCCAAGCCACGGGCAATAGCAATTTGCGCGGTCTTTGTCATGCCATAATGGATCATTTCGGCTGGTATCTGTATTGCCGATTCGCTTGATATAAATATAATTCGGCCCCAGTTTTTGGCCAGCATTTTATCAAAATACACGCGTGCTAAACGCACTCCACTTAAAACATTCACTTCAAAAAATTTGATCCAATCTTCATCAGGGATATTTTTAAATTCTTTAGGCTCAAATATGCCGATGTTGTTTATCAGGATATCAACATCCGGTAACTGTGTAAGTAAATTTTCAACTTGTTGTTTATCAGAAAAATCTGCAGCAATACCTTTAATATCAGAATTGCCTGTTTCTGTAACTAACTTTTGCACGGCGCTATTAACTTTATTTTGATCGCGGCCATTTATATATACTGTGGCGCCTTCGGTTGCCAATGACTTTGCAATTGCATATCCAATGCCCGCTGTTGAGCCGGTTACTAATGCGGTTTTATTTTTGAGTTGTAAATCCATGTAATGCTTATTTAAGAGACAATTGTATGAAAAAAAGATACAGAATATGATTACTACAATAAAGATGATTTTGCCTCAACACGGCGTCATGCTATTTACTGAACCCATTGGCTTCGCCAGGCAGGCGCCTCGAAAGGATCTGCAAAATATTGTGTTTCGTGCACTACCTTACCGTTGCGGAACTCCATAATGCTCACTGTGTATGCTTGTCGCTCGTGGTAGGTGATTGTGTATTCCGTGATCCAGAGATCACCTTTTCCTATAATTCGCTTGACATTAAAGCCTGACGGCTTGCCTGGATGATGGCTGCGCAAGGCCTGCAAATTTTTCCGTCCGAGGATTCGCTCGCCTGACTGGGGATAATCACAGATGGCATCGTCATCATAAATATCATGTTCCGTGTTTGCATCGCCGACTGCCGACGCGTGCCAATGCATACTTAGGGCTTCACGCATTTGTTCTTCTTCCATGAGGTGCTCCAGTCATTCGGTTCTCCCGTTCATTGCCAGTACGGCTTGGGGGAATAGTGGGAAAAATTTGTTAAATATTTCTGCTGTACGGCCTACATGTATCTCAAATTCGTCGTTCTGCATAGCGGTAAGCAGGTCTTCGGCCACTTGGTTTGCGGGGATGCCGTTGGTTGCACCACCAATTGCAGCCGAGAACTCGGTATCTACCAGCGGTGGCATCAACTCAAATACTTTTACCGGGGTATCTTCCATCATGATGCGCAAACTATTGGTGTACGAGTGCAGTGCGGCTTTGCTGGCGCCATAAGTGGGCAGGCTATTGGCCCTTGCAGCAAATGCCACTATAGATGATACATTGATAATGGCTGCTTCTGGCTGTTGTTTAAGCAGGGGCAGCAGCAATTCGTTAAGGCGGATAATAGATAGGTAATTGGTTAAGATTTCTTCGCTGGCTTTATCGAATGCGTTAATGCCAGGTACGGTCATGTCGTAATAGTTGGCGCTGCCTGCATTGTTGATCACTACGTTAAGCTTGGGGAAATCTTTGTTTAGCTGCGCTACGAGTTTCTCTACGTCTTCGGCTTTATTCACGTCGCTTACTATGGCACTTGTGTTTTTTAGTTTAGAGATGGCTTGTGCCATTCTTTCCTGGTTACGACCGGTGATGATGACCTCGTTGTCGTTTTCTGAAAATAGCTTTGCCATTTCGAATCCAATGCCGGCACTGCCGCCGGTGATAAGGATGGTGTTATTTGTTGTCTTCATTATTTATGTTTTACTTGTTGATCGAGACTAAGACGATCATTAAAATATAATTCAAGTTAGCGATAATGCATTAAATAATTATTGATAATTATTTCTCATAATTAACATTATGTTAAGTAATAACATACATTAAAACCCACCTATTCAGTGGGCTTTAATGTATAGGTCTTCTATTATTTAGTTTTTAGGCAGCGCGTTTATTTGTGCTGTTATCTTAGCAATGTTAGCATCATCTTTTTTGCCTTTATAATAAGTAAGCAAATTGTTTAATGCATCTGGTGATTTTGGATTTAACTCAACCGCTTTAAGCAAATATGGTTTTGCCTGATCAAATTGTGCGTTAGCTTTAGCCATAGCTGCATCATAAGCTTTTTGCTGGTTAGCAGGTAACTTATTAGCCGCATTGTAACTATCAATAGCTGGTGAAATGATTACATAACCCATATTTAAGTTTGCTTCAAAATAGTTAGGGTCAATTTCAAGCGCTTTTTTATACATATCAGCGGCTTTTTGGAAATTTTGTGTTTTTTCTGTTTGCAAAGTTACTTTAGAAGCAGTAGGTGCTTTAGCTATTTTTTGTGCGGCGGCATCAGCAACCTGTGAATAAACTAAGCCAGCGTAATAATACAGGCTTTTGTTTTTAGGATCATTTGATATAGCGCTTAAAATTTTATCAAGCACTTCTTTTTGCTTGCCTTGTTGCAGGCTTATTTCAATTTCAGTTCTTCTTAAATCAGCACTTGTGGGATATTTTGCCAATCCATCTGTTATGGTTTTTAATGCGCCGGTTGTATCTTTATTAGCTAAATATATACCAGCCAACTCACCATAAACACTCTCTACCTTAGAGTATTTAGTTGTAACCAACTTATTGTAATTTGTAATTGCGGCCGGATAATTTTTAGCGTTTAATGCTGCTAAACCGGTGTAAAGTATAGCATTAGTATCTTCGGGCATTACAGTGCGGTAAAAATCAAACGACTTGTAAGCCAAATCATACTTACCGGCCTGATACTCCTTTACCCCTTTATTTAACTGGTATTGGGCTAAAACAGCATTTGCATTGTCAATAAGCTTTTTGTTTTCACCTTTGGTGTCAAGCTCTTTAGCTTTTTTTAAGGCTTCTTCTGCAGTAGTGAACAATGGCAACGAAGTTGTTGCTACCGTATCAAGTTGGGCCAGGGAACCATATATATTAGCTTTTACCGCATAGGTTTGCGGTAAATTGGCTGTTTTTTGATTAGCAGCAGCTTTATCAATAGACTCTTTAGCCTTGTTAAGACTTGGCAAAGCTAAAGCTGCCTGCAACTTTAAGCCATCGTATTTTTCGAATTCTGATTGTGCGGTGTTCAACTCTCCTTTTTGTGCAAAGGCTGTTGCAGAAATGAGACCTAACAGGCCTAACATTAAGAATTTAATTTTCATTTGGTAAGTTTTAAATTGGTAATGATATTATGGCCGCTTGTGTGCTTAGTTACAGCCTATAATAATTAATTATAGTTTATTAATTTGTTAACTGTTCTAATTTACTGTTAACCCTCTCCAACTGATTTTGATTACCGGTTTTGGTATAAGCTAACTGCAAAAGTTCCAGGCATTTTTTATCCTGGGGCACCATTTCGTTTGCTTTTTCAAGCCACAATATAGCACTTGTTATATTTTTATCGTTATTATTATTTTTTTGAACGCTTTTCTTAAAGTATAATAAGCCTAAATTAAATACAGGCTCATAAGCTGTTCCGTTTAACTCAATTGCACGAAGGTATAATGATTCGGCCTTGTCGTATTGGTTTAAATTATCGTAACAATTTGCGGCTACAAAAGTTATATCGGGATTGTTAGCGTTATTATCAATTAAGGGTATTAATAAAGGTTCTAACGCTTTATAGTCCTTTTTGTTATTATAAATATTAGCCTCGTCGTGCAATAGTTGCTTGTTTTCAGGAAGCAAGCGCCTACCCTTCTTTACTATTTGCAGGGCTTTTGCCGTATCACCAAGTGATTTGTAAATGGTAGATGCGGTTTCCAGGTACTCTATTTTAGTGCTATCGGTACTAATAAGATTCGAGTAATATTTAGCAGCATCCTGCAGGTTGCCTAATTTATTACTGGCATATGCCATATACGCGTTTACCTGTTTGTGGGCAGGCGCATATTTCTTTGCTTTTTGAAAAGCATCAACAGCATTTTTAAAGTCGTTATTCTTGGTTAAGGCAAAACCTTTTCTGATATAAACATTTGCCAAACAACGCTTTGCGTAATCAATTTCGAGCTGATATTTATATATTTTACCCTTTTCGGCAAACTTATCAAGCAAGGCGGCGGTTTGGTCAAGAAACGTTTCCGGCTGATTTAATTGGTTCAGTGAGTCGGTATACAAAATACTGGAGTTTACGATAATGCGGTAAACATTTTTCTCCAGATCCGCAGAATCTTTGCGGGTCACTACTAAACTATCGGCGGATTTTTTGGCGTTACTTAAGAATTTCAGATCCCCCTTTTGCTTATAAAAAGCAAGGTTGTTTACCACAACTTTTAACGCTTCGGATTGGCCAAAGGCAAAAGATGTGGTAAACAATGCTAAAATCAATAACCCGATTTTTCGGCTTTGCATTATTTATTCAGTTTTGTCATCATCAGCAGATTCATCATCTGCGTTAGCTGTATCAATATCTATGTCTGATTTTATCTCAGCATCCGGAGTTTTTGAAAGTACATCAGCATCTGTTTCGTCAGCAATTGCTTTATCTTCAGCTGCTTCTGCTAATACTGTTTCATCCAATTCCTCCTCGTCATCGTGCTCAATTTTAGCAACCGATGCTATCTCATCATTACCTTTCAAGGTAATTAACCTCACCCCTTGTGTGGCGCGGCCCATTGTACGCAATTCGCTAATTGCAATACGAATGATGATGCCCGATTTATTGATGATCATCAGATCTTCTTTATCAGTAACACCTTTTATGGCAACAAGTTTTCCTGTTTTTTCAGTAATGTTAAGTGTTTTTACACCTTTACCACCACGGTTTGTTACCCTATAATCGTCAATATCGGTACGTTTACCGTAGCCTTTTTCAGATACAACCAGTACCGTTGTTTCTTTATCATCAATACTTATCATACCAACAACTTCATCGTTATCGCTGTCTAAGCTAATACCACGTACACCAGTAGCTGTACGCCCCATTGGCCTAACAGTAGATTCGTTGAAACGTATTGCACGGCCGGATTGTAGCGCCATTACAATTTCACTGCTACCCGTAGTTAAGTTTGCTTCTAATAATGAATCGCCTTCGTTAATGTTGATGGCATTAATACCATTTGCACGCGGGCGGGAATACGCTTCTAAAGATGTTTTCTTGATAACACCTTTGCGGGTACACATTATAATGAAGTTATTCTCCAGGTATTCTTTATCCTTCAAAGATTTAAGCTTGATGTAAGCCTTAATATTCTCCTCTTTTGGGATATTGATAATGTTCTGGATAGCGCGGCCTTTGGAAGTACGTGTGCCTTCAGGAATTTCAAATACCCTTAACCAGAAACATTGTCCCGATTCGGTAAAGAACAACATGTAGTTGTGGTTTGAGGCGATAAATAAATGCTCAATAAAATCAGCGTCGCGGCTATTACTGCCTAAAGATCCCTTACCACCCCTGCCCTGCCTGCGGTATTCTGTAAGCGAGGTGCGTTTAATATAACCTTCACGAGAGATAGTGATCACAACATCCTCATCTTCAATAAAGTCTTCGGTTTGCATTTCTGCAGATGAGTGTACCATTTCGGTTTTGCGCTCATCACCATATTTTTCTCTTATCTCTATCAGCTCATCTTTAATGATCTGCATACGCAGGCCTTCATCAGCAAGGATAGATTTTAAGTAATCTAT
>NZ_JAQBOI010000101.1 GCF_028288105.1 Mucilaginibacter sp.
GGTTGATTTTTATAATCTGTGTAATAAAAAATAATATGTTCGAGAACGAAGAGAAAACCAATATAGAGAACCTTGGAGAGTTCGGTTTAATAAACCACCTCACTAAAAATATAACACTTACTCAAAAGAGTACTATAAAGGGCGTAGGGGATGATGCCGCTGTTTTAAGTTTTGAAGGGAAGAAAACACTGATATCTACCGATCTGCTTTTAGAAGGTATTCATTTCGACTTGGCTTATACACCATTGAAGCATTTAGGTTATAAAGCCGTACAGGTAAACCTGAGCGATATTTATGCTATGAATGGTACTGCAAGCCAGGTTACGGTCTCTATTGGTATGAGCAGTAAGTTCCCATTAGAGGCTATTGAAGAATTGTACGAAGGTATTTACCTGGCCTGCGGTAATTACAATGTAGATATTGTTGGTGGTGATACATCAGCTTCAAAACAAGGCCTGGTTATCAGCATTACTTCAATTGGTTATGCCGATGAAAAAGATATTGTGTACCGTAACACTGCCGAAGAAGGTGACCTGATCTGCGTATCAGGTGATTTGGGTGGTGCTTACACTGGCTTGCAATTATTAGAGCGCGAAAAACTGGTTTATATAGAAAATCCAAATATTCAGCCCGACCTGGAAGGGAAAGACTACATAGTTGAACGCCAGTTAAAACCCGAAGCGCGTAAGGATATTATTGACCTGTTGAAAGAATTAAGTGTTAAGCCTACCTCAATGATAGATGTATCTGACGGCTTAGCATCGGAGATATTGCACATTTGTAAGCAAAGCAATAAAGGTTGTAAGTTATATGAAGAAAAGATCCCTATCGACCCAATGACCTACGAAACTGCCCGCGAGTTTGGCCTGGATCCAACCGTTTGCGCTTTAAGTGGGGGTGAGGATTATGAATTACTTTTCACCGTAAAACAAGCAGATTACGATAAGATCAAACATAAAATGGATTTCTCTATCATAGGTTATATAACCGAACCAAATGAAGGTTGTAGCTTAATAACCAAGTCCGGCAATTTGCACGAGTTAAAAGCACAAGGTTGGAATGCGTTTAAGTCTCCAACTCCTTAGTAAAAGATTAAAGGGGTAAAAACTAATAGCCAAATATATTTGGCTATTAGTTTTTTATTAGATTATCTGAATTTTATTATTCTTTCTATATATTCAAGAGGCTTCCCGTCACGATAACTAATGGCTTTAAGCCAATTACCTTTGTTATCCAAATTCGAGTATTTGTAAGAGGAAGAAAAGGGATACTCGCCAACTGTCTGTTTTTCTGTTAGTACGTTATCATTATCATCATAACTTACAACGAATTTATATTCTAACTCCCCTGTTGATTTATAAATTTGAATCTCTGTATCAAGACCTTTGCTATTAGTTATGTGTTTTTCTTTACCAGTGAATTTACCATTACTGTCATATCTATTTACTTCACTGATGAAACCATCACTATTATAAACATATTTAGTTTTAGATTCTATTTTCTTTCCATCTATATCATCCTTTTCAATCAGCAAATTGCCATTAAATTTTTTTAAGCTATATTTTTTGGGGTTGCTAACAGATGTTGTTTTTATATTATGACCTTGTTCGTCGTATTGAAATGAAGATTTGTGGTTGTAGACTTCCGCGCTGTCTGCATCTCCGTAATAATAGGTGATATCACTAAATTCAGTATTTCCAAAAGAATTAAATTTTGATAAAAAGTGTTGCTGTATTTTACCTTTAACAATTTCTCCAAATTTTGTTTCGGCCTTATATTTATTTATGGTTAATTGTGTAATGTCTCCTTTTAAATTACTTTTCTCTAATTCACTTTTTGATTTTTTGGAGCAAGATGTAAATATTACTAATAGTAAAATAAGTGCTGATTTTTTATTCATGATTGTTAATAAGGTTATTCTTCGCTAATATATTTATTATCTATCTGCTTATTTGCTTTAGCTCCCAGCTTTTTTATTTTTTCAGCGGTTACTGTCAAATTACCGTTGCCGTCAACAAGTTTGTTAAATGCGCTGTTATAAACCGATTGTGTTTGATTGATGTTTTTTCCGATGCTTTCCATATCAGCCATAAAGCCAACAAACTTATCATACATAGATCCACTTAGCCGGGCAATTTCTAACACATTTCTGTTCTGCCGTTCCTGTTTCCAAATACTGGCAATGGTACGCAGGGTGGCCAATAACGTGCTCGGACTAACAATTACTACCCGTTTATCCCAGGCATCGCTAAACAGGTCGGCATCCAATTGTACGGCAAAACTGAAGGAGGATTCTATCGGTACAAAAAGCAAAACAAAATCGGGCGAGTTTACCTGGTACAGGTCATGGTAGTTTTTTGATGATAAGCCATGCACATGGTTACGTAACGATTCTACATGCGCTTTTGAATAAAGCTTGCGTTCTTCTTCTGTTTCGCAATTAACCAAACGTTCATAAGCTATCAACGAGACCTTAGAATCAATTATTAAATGTTTTTCATCCGGGAGGTCAATTATAACGTCGGGCTGTAACCTGCCGCCATCTGTGCCATTCAGGCTGGCTTGTATGCGGTATTCACGATCGCGCACCAGGCCACTTCGTTCTAAAACCTTTTCTAATATAACCTCGCCCCAGTTGCCTTGCTTTTTATTATCGCCTTTTAAAGCTTTGGTTAGGTTTGATGCTTCGGTACTGATCAATTTATTAAGATCCATCAGTTGGGTAATAACACCTTTAAGTGTGTTGCGCTCGGCGGCCTCCATATTGTAAACTTTATCTACTTTATCCTCAAAAGCTTTAATATTTTCTTTTAGCGGATTTAAGATGGCGTCAATGCTCAACTTGTTTACATCGGTAAATTCGCGTGATTTTTCCTTCAATAGCTTTTCGGCCACATTCTCAAACTCGCGCTGAAAATGCTGGCGGGTTTGCTCAATTTCTTCTTTTTGCTCAGCCAATTTTTCCTGCTGAGCCTTAAAGTACGACCGGGAAGATTCTAACGATTGATTAGCCTGTGCAAGCTGCCCGCGTTCGTATAAAAGCTCGTCGAGTAAGCGGTTTTGTTCGTCTTTAAGCAGTTTGGTAATATTTTCCTTTTCGGAGAGTAAGCCCGCTGCTTTTTGCTCGGCTTGTGCTACGGATATCTTTAACGATTCATTTTCGTGTTTCAGTTTGGAAAGGTCATCCGCAGAAATAAGCCCGGCTGTTGGTTTCCTTAATAAAACAAACACCACAATCCCCAATACAACAACACCGGCACAAATTATAATAGCTACATCCATTTTGATAAAAATATTAGCAAAACGAAAGTACTAATTTTAGTAGTAAAATAAAATACTTAGTATTTATAAGGCTACCTGCACATGTTTATGGAGTTTTCTATTGCCGCTTTATTACCCATTTGGGCGGCTTTCTTAAAGTCGGGACAAGCGGCCACGTCGTTCTTCATGAGATGTTTTACAAAACCACGATTATTATAGGCATCGCTGTTGCGAGGATCAAGAGCTATGGCTTCGGTATAATCTTCAATAGCGCCACTGTAATTATTAAGATAACGCTTACAATATGCACGGTTAAAATAAGCTTGAGCATTTTTTGAGAAAAGAGCCAGGCTTTTATCATAATCAGCTACAGCGGCCTTGTAATTAATAAGTTTTAAATAGATATTACCACGCCTGTACAAAGCCATGGCATCATCATTATTTGTGGTAAGATATAGTGAGTAATCAGCAATTGCCTCTTTGTTTTTGCCAAGTTGATCGTTAGCCAAAGCACGATTATAAATAGAGAGTAAATTTTTTGGGTCGGCAGCTAATATTTTATTTATATCGGAAATGGCTGCGGCAAATTCCTTTTTGTTTAAGCGGATAACACTCCTGTTGGCGTAGGCTTCAATATTACCGGGGTTTATGTCTATAACTTTTGTATAATCTACTACCGCGGCTTTAATATCGCTAAGTGAAAGTTCTATATTGGCTTTATTCAAATAAGCCTGTTCATTATTGGGGTTTAGTAGAACCGCCTGATTATAGTCTGCAAGAGCACCTTTCTTATCATTCGTTATTGCTTTTGCGAGTGCGCGATTGTAATATAGGTCACCATTTTTTGAATCAAACGGAATGGCGTTGCCGTAGTCGGTAACAGCAGCGCTGAAATTGTTAAGACTAAAATTGGCTAACCCACGATTGTAATAAGCTGCATAGGTTGGTTTTATCATTATAGCCTGGTCGTAATCGGCAATTGCTTCGTTAAAATAATTTAGCTGATCCTTTAAACGACCCCTATCTACATAAGCTATCTCAAGGTTGTAATTAAGCGATATAGCTTTGTTCAGATCTGCTAACGCCCCATTAAAATCCTTAAGGGTTATTTTAGCCCTGCCTCTTTCAAAATAATACTCCGCATTATCAGGATAGTCAACAAGCCCCTTATTAAAAAAATCGAGTGCTTTTACGCTTTTTAAACTATCCTCTGCAGATACTTTTTGGTTAACATTTTGTGCTATAGAAACAGCAGGAATAAATAGAAAGAGGATCAGTAATTTTCTCATTTTTAAGAGGAGCGTTAATTTTATCGAAAATAGAATAAAAATTAACGCCCCACTCAAATAAAGATCTACGGATTTGTCTTTAGTGTATCTTTTGGTGCATTTGTATTGCCGGATCCATTCCCACTGGTATCTTTCCCGCCGGTTTCTGTTGGAGTAGTTTGGTATTTATTACTATCTGCCGGGGCCTCGTTCCCCACATGGGTTTGGCCGGAATCTACAGCAGTATCGCTGCCGTTTGCTGTTGTTTTCCCTTTACAGGAAACAACCATAACAGCCACCAACGCGAATAAATAAACGAATAGCTTTTTCATATTATTTAGGGTTGGTTTTAAGGGAATCTGCAGTTGCGTTGGTTGTGCCTTTTGCATTGCCGCTTGTATCGGTACCGCCTGTGCCTGTTTGTGCAGGCGCGCTTGATGATATTGTGGTATCTGCCGCGCCCGAACTGCCCACATTTGTAGCGCCAGAGTCGGGTTTATCGCCGCCGGTTTTGTTATTGCCCTTACAGGCAGATACGCTGATCGCCAAAACGACAAACAAGTAAACGAATAACTTTTTCATAGTTAAGTTTTAGTTTACTTAAACTACAAAACAGAAGCATTGCCTGTTTTAATTATTTTGGATCTTGATTATTACTGCGCTTTTTCTACCCTTAGGCCGGCATCAATAACCTCGCGCAACGGGTTATCGCGCATGTTTTGCTCAATTTCGAAATGGTAAACCCCTTTGGCCGGGAACTTATAGTTGGTGCGCAGGCGCAATTGATAGCTGTATAAATTGCCGCTGCCACTGCCCAGCCATTCGCCATCTTTATTGGCCAGGGGCCATTCGTAACGGGTGGTATGTGTTTTTTTGCCCGGCGACGTTTGAATGAGCAGCGCGAATATATTGGAGTATTTATAACTGCCGCTAACCCTTACATTAAAGTAAAGGTTATAGGGCACGCTGATATCATCTATCTTCACATCATATTTAACGCGGTTAACATACGACCAATTGTGATTGGCTATCTCCGTATTTTGATCTATAACCGCGTTAGGATCGGTACAACCTTGTGCCGAAAAAAGCACAAGGGCTATTAATCCACCAAAAAGAAATTTAAACGCTTGCATTATTCCGGCTTGGTCGGGTTATCGTTACGGGGTTGATTATTGTTTGGATTATTTGGCCGCGGGCGGTTATTGCCACGCCTGTTGTTACTTCCCTGCGGGCGATTTCCACCGCCGCCTTCCGGCTTTTGCCCACCAGCCTGCTGACCATCCGGGCTTGGCCCTTGTTGGTGCTGCTGGCGATTGCCACCCTCTGGTTTTTGACCGCCTTCTGGCCTGTTTCCTTGCGGGCGATTACCGCCTTCGGGCCTTGCCCCGGCTTGCGCCCCATCCGGGCGGTTACCACCTTGCTGGGTACGGTTGCGGTTTTTATTATTCTTATTGCGGTTGTTATTGCTATTACGACGATCGTCAAGGCGGGTTAAGCTATCCTGGCCAACAACATTTTCGTAATCCAATATTTTTACCGGCTTGGTTTCTATCTCAACAACTTCACCTAAGTCTGCCGGGATAATACCATCGCGGTTTTGTTGCTGTATTTCTTTTACCTTGGCAATAGGCATAGGTACCCATGCTTCTTCACGGGGGTAGCTAAACCACATTATCTTTTTAAATATATCCGTTTTTTGCAGGCGGGCATCACCTTTTTCGGTTTTTAGCACGCTCACATTATCGGGGATATGCTTTAAAGCATCCATGTAGGTATCCAGCTCGTAGTTAAGGCAGCATTTTAATTTACCGCATTGGCCGGCAAGTTTCAATGTGTTTAACGAAAGGTTTTGATAACGAGCCGCAGATGTAGAAACAGTTTTAAAATCTGTTAACCAGGTGCTGCAGCAAAGCTCGCGGCCGCATGAACCAATACCGCCTAAACGGCTTGCTTCCTGGCGCATACCAATCTGGCGCATTTCTATCCGGATACGGAAACTCTCGGCCATTTTTTTGATCAGTTCCCTGAAATCCACACGGCCTTCGGCCGTATAATAAAAGGTGGCCTTGGTTTTATCGCCCTGGTAATCTACATCGCTTATCTTCATAGATAAGTTCAGTTCTAATGCAAGCGTACGCGATTTATGCATGGTTTCCCACTCCATATCCTTGGCAAGCTTCCACTTATCTACATCGGCAACCGTAGCACGGCGATAGATCTTTTTAACAACATCAGCCTCTTTTACGTGGCGCTTGGTCATTTGCATCCGCACCAGCTCGCCGGTGATAGATACGTGGCCAATATCATAGCCGCCGGTAGTGGTTTCAACCGCTACAAGGTCACCCGCTTCCAGGTAAATATTATCGTTATTATGATAAAACTCCTTACGCGATCCCTTGAATTTTACTTCGACAATAGAGTAAGGCTTATAGTTAGTTGGCATATCCATATGTGATAGCCAATCGTGTACATCTAATTTGCTGCAACCATTTGTAAGGCATGAGCCATTACTTTTGCAGCCTGCAGGCGAACAACCGCCGCCTGTTGAGCAACTTCCGCATCCCATAATTAATTCGGTATATAATGATTCCCCGCAGGGACAGTTTTCAAATTTAGAACTTTTATAATTTGTAAAGATACGTCTAAAAACAAGATTTTAGGGTTAGCATTACGTTCTATATGATAATGAGCCTTTTCAAGCCCGGTTATAATGGCTTGCGCCATGGCATTTGTAATAACCGCCGACATTTTTTTGGCTGTTTCCATCTCCTGCTCGGGTAGTTTAACAATCCGCTCGGCACCCGCCCTAAGCAGGCAGCACTCGCGGATAAAACTGGTTCCATAGCGTAAAAAATTCTTTTGGTTTTCGCGGCCCATTTTAGCCATCTGGTCTACAAAGCTTAAAACTTCGAGGCCTTTATTGCCGAAACATAAGCGCAGCCACTGCACAAAAAGGGTATGGTAGCTTTTGGTATCGTGCTGCAGCATAGCAAGGGCTTCGGTCATGTTACCATTGCTGAGGTAAGCGATTTCTGAAGCTGCAGTTTCTGTTTGATGGTGTTTATTCATCAGCTCGCCTTTAATATCCTCGTAATTTAAACAAGGTATTTTAATGAGCTGTGTACGCGACAGGATGGTATTCAGGATCTGATCCTGATTTTGGGCCACAAGGATGAACAGCGTATTTGGCTGTGGCTCCTCTATCATTTTTAACAGGGCATTGCCTTCTTTGTCCAAATATTCGGGCAGCCAAAGTATCAGTATTTTATATACCGATTCAAAAGGCTTAAAGCTTAATTTCTTGATAATCTGATGGCATTCGGCAATATTGATATTGGCCTGTTTGTTTTCAGCCTCCAGATATCCCCGCCAAATATCAAGGCTCAAATAGGGGTTGGCCGTAAATGCATCGCGCCATTGTTCAATAAAGGTAAGCGCCGTATCGTCTTTATGCTTGGCGAAGAACGGATAAGAAAAGTGCAGATCGGGGTGCATTAGTTTTTGGTACTTACGGCATGATGAACACACGCCGCAAGAATCATTTGGCTGTTTATCTTCACACGATAAATATTGCGCGTATGCCACTGCCAGCGCCAAACCGCCCGCACCCTCGGGGCCTAAAAACAATTGCGCATGGCTTACCCTGTTCTCGTTTACCGAGTTCATCAGTCGCTGCTTAATTGCCTCTTGCCCTATAATATCCTTAAACTGCATTGGTGCAAGGTAAAAATTAGATATGAGATTTTAGATATGAGATTTGAGACAAC
>NZ_JAQBOI010000126.1 GCF_028288105.1 Mucilaginibacter sp.
AAAAAAAGCGGGCAACCATATTGGCTACCCGCTTTATCACTCATCACTCACTCACAAAAATTATCCGGCAGTTGGTGCTTTCGCTGCTCTCCTGTTTTTCATTCTTTCTTTTAACTGGGCTTTAAGCTCAGTATATGTTTTTTGCTGATCTGCAGTTAAAACTGTTTTCAGGTCGGCATCTGTTTGGGTCATTATCGCTTTACGGCTTTCATGATTCGCTTTACGGTCGGTTTTAGAACGGTTAGCCTTTAAGCTATCCATCTGCGTAGCACGTTTTAATAAAATGGTGTTCACTTTGGCGTACTGCTCTTGAGAAAGGGTTAGCTTTTGCTGAAGAACTTTAGACATACGCTGTGCTTTTTGCTCAGGTGCTACAGCTTTATGCCCGCCACGTTTGCCATGCATCCTATCTTTAAAACTTGCTTTTAAGCCTACATAAGTAGTTTGCTGCTCAGTAGTTAAAACAGTTTTTAAACTGGCATCTGTATTAGCCATTATAGCTTTACGGCTTTGCATGTTTGCCTTACGGTCGGTGCTACGGTTAGCTTTTAGGCTATCCATCTGTGTAGCGCTCTTAGTAAGTATCGCGCTCACTTTGGCTGACTGATCTGCCGATAACGCTAATTTCTTATTTAAAGCCTCGGTCATGTGTTTGGCTTTTTGCTCGGGCGTTTTAAGTGCCTTTTGGGTTTGTGCCTGTGCAAATGCTACTGATCCGGCCAGGAATATCATTAAAAGTAATTTTTTCATGTTTCTTAATTTTGATGTATTGACAGTATTTAACTACCTAAGGTTTAATGAAGCAACCGTCACATTGTCATTACAGTAACATATAAAATATTTACTATTGCAATATAGACCGAACGGTCTATATTTGTCCTGTCGAAACAAATAAAGATCATGACAAAATCAGAAAGAACCCGTCAATTCATCATAGAACAATCGGCTCCCTTGTTTAACACTAAAGGTGTTGCAGGTACAGCCATGAGCGATATTATGGAAGCCACCAAAATGGCCAAGGGTGGTTTGTATGGTCATTTTGAAAGCAAGGACGAGTTATCACATGCGGTGGTTGATTACTGTTTAAGCACTTTAGGTGAAAAAATAACAGCCGTAATAAATAAGCAAAAAACTGCAAAAGACAAACTATTCGCTTATCTTGATTTCTTAAGCACACCCGAAAACCCGCCATTACAGGGAGGTTGCCCAATGATAAATTTTGGTATGGAAGCCGATGATACCAGTGCCGCCATCAATCAAAAAGTAAAACAGGGCATGGAATGGTCTGTAAATAAGATTACTAGTATTATTATAGAAGGAATTGGAACAGGCGAGTTTTACGCGAACTGGAACGCGAAAGAATTTGCCATTAAACTTTTTTCTATGACAGAAGGAGCAATTGTAATAGCACGTGTTATGGGTAACAGTACCCAAATGCATACTGTTATAAAAATTCTCAAGAAAGAAATTGAAGAACAGGTTATTTAAAACCTTTTTTTATGACATAAAAAAGACCGAACGGTCTATAAATAGAAAATTAAACAAACTAAAATATAGCAAAATGAAAACTCAAAAAGTATGGTTTATCACCGGCGCCTCAAAAGGATTCGGTTTAGAAATTGCAAAATCGGCCTTAGAAGCAGGCGATAAAGTGGTAGCAACCGTTCGCAGCAAACCCGAACAGTTGGCAGAAACATTAAACAATAACCCCGATCTGCTTATCACCATAATGGATGTAAGCAACGAAGCACAGGTAAAGGCTTCAGCTGCTGAGGCAATTGAAAAATTTGGACAGATAGATGTGCTTGTAAACAACGCCGGTTATGGTTTGCTAAGCGGTGTAGAAGAAGCTACAGATGCGGAAGTTAGAAAACAGTACGATACCAATGTATTTGGTTTGCTAAATGTAACCCGTGCCATATTACCTCAAATGCGTAAACAACGCTCGGGGCATGTAATTAATGTTTCTTCGGTATTTGGTTTTGGCAGCATGGGCGGTTGGGGCTTATATGGTTCAACCAAGTTTGCGGTTGAAGGTATAACCGAAGCGCTTGCACTTGAGGTTGCACCTTTAGGCATCAAAGTAACCGCTGTTGAACCGGGCTTGTTCAGTACTGATTTTTTAGATACCAACTCACTCTTCCAGTCGGCAAATGCAATTGACGATTATAAAGATACTGTTGGCGCGATGCGTTCGGGTGTAATTGGCCTGCATGGCAACCAACCCGGCGACCCGGCAAAACTAGGCCAGGCATTTATTAAACTGGTTAACGCCAAAAACCCACCTGTACATTTACCATTGGGTACTGATACCGTTGCTTTCTACCGCGCTAAAACAGACAAACTGGAACAGGAAATTAAAGATTGGGAAGCCGTAACCAACAGCACCAATCATGATGCTGTTGCAACTGCATAATAATTAACACAATCAAAAAACATAACGATAACAAACAACAAAATGAAAAATCAAAAAGTAGCTCTGATAACCGGCGCTAACCGTGGAATAGGATTTGAAACTGCAAAACAGTTAGGTGAGCAGGGTATAACCGTAATTTTAACCGCGCGTACATTAGTAGTTGCAACAGAATCCGCAGAAAAATTAAAACAGCAGGGTATTGATGCTTACGGAATACAGTTAGATGTTACCAAAGCAGAAGAACGTGTAACCGCAGCAAAATACATTGAAGAAAAATTTGGTAAGCTGGATATCCTGATCAATAATGCAGGCATAGGCCCTAAGGATTGGTCGATGTTTGAAAAAACCGTATCGGGTACAACGCTTGAGGAATTTGAATACGTATTTAACACTAACCTGTTTAGCCTTGTGGCAGTAACTAACGAACTGTTGCCGTTAATTAAAAAGAGCGCTGCAGGCCGTATCGTTAACCTATCAAGCATATTAGGATCATTAACTATCCATTCAACAAAAGACAGCCCGATAGCTTCTATGAAAACCCTATCGTACAATGCATCAAAAGCTGCTTTAAATATGTACACCAACCACCTGGCGCTTGAGCTGGAAGGCACAGGCATAAAAGTAAATTCGGCACACCCAGGTTGGGTTAAAACAGAATTAGGGACTGATGCCGCTCAAATGGAAATTCCTGATGGCGCCAAAACCAGCGTACAACTGGCCCTTATCGGCGAAGATGGCCCTAACGGAAAGTTTATTCACTTAGGTGAAGAATTGCCCTGGTAAGTAAATTAAACTACCATAAAAAAGGCCACCTGAATAAATCAGGTGGCCTTTTTTGTGAATACTGTTCAACTGTAATTAAAGCCTGCGCAGTATGAGAGAAAGCCCCGCAAAAAATAAATAACGTCAAAAAAGAATTAATATTTCGTTATTCTTAAATGTTTTTATCATTTAGTTACAAATCAAACAAAATGTGCTATTTTACTCTTATCTGAATAAAATAAAATGCCCAATTGGTTAAAAATATCCCTTAAAATATTGGCCGGTTTTATCCTGCTTATTGTGGTGATACTGCTCGGGGCTACCTTATATATTACTTATAATAAAACCAAGGTGCTTAAAATGGTAAACGAGCAGCTGGATAAAAGTGTTGACGGTATCCTTATTATCGGCGATATGAAACCAAATTTCTTTAGAGGGTTTCCCGATATCTCCCTTTCGCTCAAAAACGTACTCATACGTGATAAAAAATATGCTCAACACAAGCATACCCTGTTAGATGCCAAAGATTTTAATATATCGGTAAATACAGCCTCCTTGTTTAGGGGCACTATAGATATTAACCACATTGATATTACCAATGCGGCTATTGATCTGTTTACCGATAGCACCGGCTACAGCAATACCACTGTGTTTAAGAAAGATAATAAACAAGTAAAGGATAACCCATCAGAGAGCAGCTCAATTACACAGCTCAAAAAATTCAGTCTAAGCAATGTTACATTTACAGTAGATGACCGCAGGGCGCATAAGCTTTTCAATTTCGCGGTAAATGATATCAGCGGAAAAATGCAATATCCTGACAGCGGCTGGCGCGCCGATTTTCGCTTGAATGTGCTGGCCAAAAGTATGGCATTTAACAGCCGGCATGGCAGCTTCATTAAAAATAAGCTGTTGAAAGGGGATTTTGTGGCCGGATATAACGAGAAAACCGGCAAGATCAACGTATCGGTTATGCCATTAAATATTGGTGACGATGCTTTTAAAATAAACGCTGTTTTTGCAACGGCTGATAAACCGGCGGCCGGTTTCAGCATGCACATTGTTGCCGACCAGATACTTTGGCGAAGCGCCGCCGCATTGCTGGCACCCAATGTTACCACGATTCTTAATCGCTTTAATATTAGTAAACCGATGGATGTTACCTGCGATCTAACAGGCAGCTTTAATGGCAATGATGGTGGTCCTCAGCTTTATGTAACGGCAAAGGTTAAGGATAGTAAAATAACTATCCCCGGTGCCGAGCTTGATAACTGCAGTTTTGACGGGATCTTTAACAATAACTATGTTAAAGATAAAGGCTTTGGCGATGATAACTCGATCATTAAATTGATAAACCTTAAGGCCAGCTACAACCATTTGCCTTTTACGATAGATACCGGCAGCATTATTAACCTGCTTAAACCGGTTGCTACAGGTAACTTTAAATCAAACTTCCCGGCGGCAGATCTGAATTACTTTTTAGAAGATGACGTAGCCAAATTTAATAATGGCTCGGCAGATATGAACCTGCGCTATATTGCTGATATTATCGATTACAGAATAAATAAACCGCTTATTAGGGGTTCAATAAATCTCCGGAATACCGATATATACTATTGGCCACGTAACCTTAAGTTTAAAAACAATTCAATATCCTTAAACTTTGTTGGGGATGATCTGGTGCTGAGCAATATTCGCATGCAAACCGGCCGTAGTGTTGTAACCATGGAAGGCAGGGTGAATAATTTTTTAAACCTGTACTATAACGCGCCAGAAAAGATCTTATTTACCTGGCAGATCCGTAGCCCGCAATTGTATCTGGGCGAGTTTATAGGCTTTTTGGCCGAACGTAAAAGCGGGCCTGCTACAAAAAGCAGAAAAAACAGCGGCAACATTGTAAAGCAATTGGGCAATGCGCTTGATCGCGGTAAGGTTGAAATGCATATGAAGGTAGCCAAAGTATATTATAAGAAGTTTTTGGCTACAGATGCCTATGCTGATTTGCTTACTACCGAAAATGGGGTTATCATTAAAAGCATAGGTGTTAAGCATGCCGGTGGTTCTTTAAAAATAAGCGGGCGTGTAATGCAGGGTAGGTCAGTAAATAGATTTGCTATTAATAGCACCGTAAGCCATGTGGACATGCGCGGGTTTTTCTATGCGTTCAACAATTTTGGCCTGCAAGATTTTACTTACGAGAATTTAAAGGGTTTCTTATCAGCCAAAACAAATATTACGGGTAGCGTAAGCGATGCAGGCAACCTGGTACCGCGCTCCATTAATGGCAATCTTGATGTTAGCTTGCGCGATGCAGCCTTACTTAACTTTAAACCGCTGATAGGCGTAGGTAAATTTGTTTTCCCCTTTCGCGACCTTAAGAACATTGCTATACCAAAGTTGGATGGCCATTTTGTAGTGAACGGCGATATGATAACTATAAAGCCGCTGCAGGTAAGTTCCAGCGTACTTAATGTGGATGTAGCAGGCGTCTACGGACTAACAAAAGGTACTGATATTGCGCTGGATATCCCGCTCAGAAACCCCGGCAAAGACAGCCTGATAACAGATAAGGAAGAACTGCAGAAAAAGCGCTTTAAAGGCATTGTGGTACACATTCGCGCCCACGAAGAAAATGGAAAAATGAAAATAGGGTGGAACAAGAACCACAAAAAAAATTAGTAGTAAAACGGTGTTATTATTAGCCAAGGTTTTTGCTACAATAGCTTCTTGCAAGTAGCTACCAGGCTACCCTTATCATAAATAAGCAGGTTGCCTTCTTTATCTATTTTGTAAGTTTCATCGGGCCGTTCAACACTAACATACTTATCGCCTTCTTTTTTTATTTCAGATGCAGAAGGTGAGATAGGAGGGGTATCATTAAGGGTAAGGTTTTTACCTGTAAAAGTAATAGCTTGTATATAAACCTTATGGCCGCTGCTTACTACTTCGTAAGCTATTTCTTCGCCTTTATCAGATTTTATGGCTTCGTCATGCCATGCGCCAACCAGTTTCCCGGAGTCAACTACAGCGGGTTTAACTTCGGCTTTTAGCGTTGTATCTGTAGCTACAGGTGCTTTATCGGTTTTGGCAGATTGGTTGCAAGAGGCAAATGCGGCTATGGTAACGGCAATAACTGATAGTTTAGCTAAGCGGGTAATATAAATATGCATGATAGAGCTGTTTATTTGAAAGGGTCAAATATACAGATATCGTGCATATTCATTTTCGGTGCAATGTCAGCTTTGTTAATTCTTATCCACGAACTTTAAATTGCCCTCGTTGTACCTGTCGCCGGTATTGGGGTATTTCTTTAGTAAAGCCTCTATATCGTTAAGGTTTTGGGCAGATAATTCAACATCTGCACTACCCGCGTTTTCCTGTAAATATTTGCGTTTTTTGGTGCCGGGGATAGGGATAATATTATCGCCCTGGTTTAGTACCCATGCAATAGCCAGTTGGGCAGGTGTCGCATCCAAACCTGCTGCAATATCAGCAAAACCTTCGGCCAGCAGGCGGTTGTTATCGGCATTTGCTTGCTGATAACGTGGCAATGATTTACGGAAATCGCCTTCTTTCAATTCACTTACATCCAGTTTGTTTGTCACCAAACCACGTGCTAACGGACTAAAGGGTATAAAGGATATCCCCAACTCTTTACACAATGGCAGTATTTCGGCCTCAACATCGCGGGTTAATAAAGAATACTCGCTTTGCAGGGCAGCTATTGGATGTATGGCATGCGCCCGGCGAATGCTGTTTGGCGATGCTTCAGATAAACCTATGTATTTTACTTTGCCTTCTTTAACCAGATCGGCCATGGCACTAACCGTTTCTTCAATGGGTACGTTAGGGTCAACACGGTGGGCGTAATACAGGTCTATCACATCTGTTTGCAGGCGCTTAAGGCTGGCTTCTATGGCAGTTTTCATATAAGCAGGCGATCCGTCAAACCCGGAAAGCTTACCGGTGCTATCAGCAGTAAAACCAAATTTTGTGGCGATGAAGATCTTATCGCGATTAGGTTTTAATACCTGTGATATAAGTTTCTCGTTTTGCCCGGATCCGTAAACATCGGCAGTATCCCAAAAGTTTATGCCCAGTTCAATAGCTTTATTTAAAGTAGCTATTGATTCTGCATCATCCGGTTCGCCGTAAGCGTGGCTCATACCCATGCAGCCTAATCCAATTGCAGAAAGCTGTACATCGGTATTGCCCAAAAATCTGTATTTCATAATATGTTGTAAATGTTTTGCTAAGATAAGGGGGTGTGCCGGATACTTTGAAATAGCAGCGGCTAATATTTCAATTAGTTGACAAAAATAACAGAGAAGTCTCCCTCGTTATATACCGGGTATAACAAATGGATTTATATTGCTGTTTTTCCTTTGTGTGATTCTAACACCATTCTAATTCATTTTGTCGGGATAAAAACTGATATTCGCTTATCAATTATCGCTATCACCTATAGTAAAGATAACTATGAAACTTCTTAATCGCTTTGCACTTGCAATTATATTTTGTTTTGCCGCCATGTGCGTATCGGCACAAAACAAACGGTTAACTTACTGTAATCCGCTCAATTTAGATTATGGTTATACGCCCTTCGCGGATTTTGCGTCATGGGGTAAACATCGTGCTACTGCCGATCCAACCATGACATTTTTTAAAGGCAATTATTACCTTTTTAGCACCAATCAGTTTGGTTACTGGTGGAGCCCCGATATGCTTAACTGGAAGTTTGTATCGCGCAAGTTTGTAAGGCCCTATAACCAGGTAAAAGGCGACGAACTTTGCGCCCCCGCTACCTTGGTTTTGGGTGATACCTTGTTGGTAATTGGCTCTACCTATAATAAAGATTTTACCCTTTGGATGAGTACCGACCCAACACACGATACCTGGAAGGCCGCCAAAGATTACTTTCAGGTAGGGGCCTGGGACCCGGGTATGTTCGCGGACGATGATGGCAGGGTTTACATTTATCATGGCAGCAGCAATACCTACCCTATGTACGGGCAGGAGATAGACCGCAAAACCTTTGAACCCATTGGCCCCAAAAAGGAAATGATAAAGCTTGACTGGCAGGAGCACGGCTGGGAGCGATTTGGTGAGAATAACGACAATGTTTTTTTAACCGGCTTTATGGAAGGTGGCTGGATGAACAAGCATAATGGTAAATATTACCTGCAATATGCCGCCCCGGGTACCGAGGGCAGGGGATACGGCGATGGTGTTTATGTAGGCGATAAACCGCTTGGTCCGTTCACGTATCAAAAACATAATCCGTTTAGTTATAAACCGGGTGGCTTTGCAAAAGGAGCAGGGCATGGTGCAACATGGGCCGATAAATACGGTAACTACTGGCATATCTCAACTATGGTTGTTGATGTGAAAAATAATTTTGAACGCCGCATAGGTTTTTGGCCGGCAGGTTTTGATAAAGATGGTGTGCTGTATTCCAACACCTCTTATGGCGATTATCCGCAGTATTTATCAGTAGGTAAGGAAGACCACCTGAAAGGTAATTTCACCGGCTGGATGCTGTTGAATTATAATAAACCGGTGCAGGTATCATCAACCCTTGGCGCTTATGTGCCAAACCTTGCGGTTGACGAGGATATTAAAACTTACTGGAGCGCAAAAACCAGCAACAAAGGCGAGTGGTTTAAAACTGACCTTGGCGAGGTAAGCACCGTTAAGGCTATTCAGCTAAACTATGCTGATCAGGATGCCACCTTTTTGGGTAAATCGCTGGGCGTGTATCATCAGTATGTGATCAGCTCATCTATAGATGGTAAAACCTGGAAAACACTGGTGGATAAAAGCAAGAACAAAACCGATGTTCCGCATGATTATATCGAGCTGAAAACCCCGGCTAAAGCGCGTTATTTAAAAATTACCAACCTGCACATGCCGACAGGTAAGTTTGCCTTATCGGGTTTCCGTGTGTTTGGTAAAGGGGCAGGTGTTGCGCCGGATACTGTTAAAAATCTTACTGTATTACGCGGCAATGCCGAGCGCCGTAACTCGTGGATCCGCTGGCGCCAAACGGATGGTGCTGTAGGTTATACCATATATATGGGTACCGAGCCAGATAAACTGTACAATAATATTATGGTGTATAATGTAAACGAGTACTACTTTAATGGTATGGAAAAAGGCCTGCCGTATTATTTCCAGATAGAAGCGTTTAATGAGAATGGGATAAGTAAAAGGACGAAGGTGATAAAGGTGGAGTAAATACTCACCTTTGTCATTCTGAGTTTCAAAATCCCGTGGCCTCTGAAAGTGCAATGACATATCTTTGAAGAGCTGTGCAGCGTGACCGCTATATCGGATTTAATGGTGACGTTATTTTGTCAGTAGTGTATTTTTAAATTGATCATTATCAGTTATTTATGCGTTCGCAATGGTGTTCATGGCCGTGAACGTGAACACTTCTCACGCTATTTACTAACAATTATCATGGGTGGCGGTAGCGAAGAATCTAATAATGAACTTTGCAAGCGAACATGCATGCTGGCGAATAGATCCTTCGCTATCGCTCAGGATGACAAGTCGGACATTGCATGTTAGCTTTTGGCTCAATAATTGTCGCCTTCAAACAAAATTTATTTTATGGTAAAAATATATTCGTTCGTACTTGTAATGTGTATGATTAGCCTGAAAGGCCTGGCCCAAACACCGGATAGCACCCTCAAACCATCTACTGTAAAAACGCTGAGCGATATTCAATACAACGCTTTATTAAAAGGAGAAGACGTTTACAATATGGGGCTGGTAGCCGAATTGAATAAATATCCATCGGCAGATAAAGCGCTGAAATATAAAAAAGAGCTTGATCTAAGTCCCACGCAAGTAGCAGCTTTAACTAAGATTGATACCGAGCTAAAGCGTAAAAAAATTGAAATGGGCAATTTTATTATCACCAATGAAATTAAGCTGGAGGCCCTGTTTCGTGCAAAAAAAATAAACGAAAGCACCCTCATTTTTTACACAAACCGTTATGGTTTATACCAGGGCGAACTGCGAAATGCCATTTTAAACGCGGCGCTAAACACTAATAATTTACTGTCGCCGCAGCAGGTAAATAAATTACAGGCACTGAAAAATCATAATTAAAACAATATGCCGTTTGATTTATTTAATTTAGCGGCCAATAAAATTGTATGAAGATTACATTTGATTTTGAAAAACCACTGGCAGAATTGCAGGGGCAGATAGAAAAGGTAAAGCAGGTTGAAGAAAAAAACAAGCTGGACATGTCTGCCACCGTTGCTGAACTGGAAGCCAAGATGGAAGCAGCCAAGAAAGAGATATATGCTAACCTAACAGGGTGGCAAAAAGTACAGATATCCCGCCACCCCGAACGCCCTTATACCTTACAATACCTTGAACTAATGTGCGATGATTTCATCGAGATGCATGGCGACCGTACCGTAGGCGATGACAAGGCGATTATTGGCGGTTTTGGGACGTTAAATGGTCAAACAGTGATGTTTATTGGTCACCAAAAAGGGCGTAACACCAAAGAGCGCCAGTACCGTAATTTCGGTATGGCTAACCCCGAAGGTTACCGCAAAGCCCTAAGGCTGATGAAAATGGCCGAGAAATTCGGTAAGCCGGTTGTTACCCTGATAGATACCCCCGGAGCATTCCCCGGCCTTGAGGCTGAAGAACGCGGACAGGGTGAAGCTATTGCCCGTAACTTGCTGGAAATGTCGGTACTTAAGGTGCCAATTATTTGCGTGGTGATAGGCGAAGGTGCATCTGGTGGTGCATTGGGTATTGGTATTGGCGATAGGGTTTTAATGCTCGATAACTCCTGGTACTCAGTTATTTCCCCGGAAAACTGCTCAACTATCCTGTTTAAAACCTGGGAACATAAAGAACGTGCTGCCGAAATGCTGAAGCTTACCTCAACAGAAATGTTGAAAAACAAGCTGATCGACGGCGTAATAAAAGAACCCCTTGGCGGCGCACACCAAGATCCCGTTACTATGGCGGCCACCCTTAAAAAGCAGTTGATCAAAGACCTTAAAACGTTAACCGAACGCAATATAGATGAGCTGGTTACCGAACGTATTGATAAGTTCTGTAATATGGGTGTTGTAGAAGAGAACTAATCCTTTTAGATAATGGACAAATGATATAAAGCGGCTAAACAGCCGCTTTTTTTGTTCTGTTCCATTTTAGAAATGGAACAAGTGAAACAGATGGAACATTTTGTTAATCAAATAGTTGAAAATTTACTTTTTGTAATTTAGAGTCAGTGTTAAAGTGCGAGCTTCTGAATGTCAGTTTGTTGATAAATAATAATTCTGTTCCACTTTTAAGGAAAATGGAACACATAATTTGCTGTCCCCACAGGGTCTTCTGAAAGAGACCCTGCGCCGTATGTAAGGTATCGCAGGGTCCACGATGTGAGACCCTGCGGCGACAAAAAACGACTTTTTTAGTCCCTTTTTCGACCTTATTTCGGCCTTTTATTGCGCATGAAGTAGCCACAAGCGAAAGCGAGCAATTAATAGTTAAATATTTGATTTATAGTTGATTGTAAATTTAAGGTTTGTTCCACTTTGTTTCGGAGTGGAACGCGTAATTTCCTGTCCCCGCAGGGTCTTCTGAAAGAGACCCTGCGCCGTATGCAAGGTATTGCAGGGTCCACGATGTGAGACCCAGCGGCGACAAAAAACATCGGCCGGTTGCGTGGTTCGGCAGGCTCACCATTACAGTTTTTACTTCTTCTCCATATTAGCAATAAAAGCTTTGGCGGTATTGTTTGTTGGGTCGAGTTGTAAAGAGCGTTTGTAATTAAGCAGGGCTTTTTCTTTATCGCCTTTGGCATAATAAGCTTCGCCGAGGCTATCAAATACATTACCCGATGTTGGAAATAGCGTGGTATTATACTCAAAAACCAGTAGAGCATCATCTATTCTATTCTTGCTTTTGAAGTAGTACCCAATTTCGTTTAGCAATGCCTCGTTCTCAAAGTCATAATCGGCAGCATATTTTGCTTTGAGGTTGTTATAAAAAGCAATTATTTGCTCGCCTTTTAGGCTATCCAGTTGTTTGCCAAAGGCAGCCAATACCGATTTCTTTGGTTGCTGAAAAGGTTTACCATCCAGTATGGCCTGTATGGCGCGATTAATATCGTATAGGTTGTTTTGCCTGTTATTGGTTATTAAAATAACCGTTCTGCCTAAAGCGGTATTGGCTGTAAGTAAGGCTTGATAATTTAAGCTGGTGCCATCGTGCTCGTGGATGATAAGTTTGTTATTTTCCATGCTTCCGCCGCCAAGGCCGCACTGTTTGTTGGGTGCAAATGGCGTAAGTATTTCTTTGGTTGATGCCGGGTTTATCAACTTAAAGCTCTCTAAAGCCTTTTCCCATTTGTAAAAATCGTCAAGTGTAACTGCTGTCCAGCCGGTAATGGGGTAGATGAGTGATGATTGCTGAAAATCATTATTGTATGATTTAGCCATTAACAGCGTTTTGTCGTCCGGGTCAACCAGCGAGTTGCTCATGCCGCAGGGCCTCAGTATTTTTTGTTCAACAAACTCATTAAACGTTAGGCCGGTTATCTTCTCAATAATCCTGCGCTGTAAAAATGTATTGCTGTTATTATAAGCGTATTGGGTGCCGGGTTCAAAATCAAGTTTCTCCAGTTTCTGCATATCGGCCCAGATATCGGCATCGTTCTTAACTGTTTTCCATTTTAGGTCGGGTACGCCGCTGGTATATTGCAATAGGTTTTTGATGCTGATCTGGTTTGCCCATGCAGGTAGGTTAGTAAGATATTTTGTAATCTTATCATCTATGCTCAGTTTACCCTGTTCTTTCAGCATCATTATGGCCACGGCATTAAACTCTTTGGCTATCGACCCAATATGAAAACGGTATGCTGTAGTAAGTTTAACGGTTTGTGATGCATCGGTAAAGCCTATCGCTCCTTTA
The DNA here is from genome assembly GCF_028288105.1 of Mucilaginibacter sp. Lineage (GTDB taxonomy): Bacteria > Bacteroidota > Bacteroidia > Sphingobacteriales > Sphingobacteriaceae > Mucilaginibacter. The sequence continues at coordinate 13,133 of NZ_JAQBOI010000126.1, forward strand.
TAAACAACCTTATTATTATCAACCATTAAAACATTGCCCTTAAACAAACCCAAACGGTTGGTACGGTGCAGCATAGAATCGATAGTTGCCGTTTTGTTTTGCGCCGATGATATTACGGATAGCAGTAGTAACGCCAGGACAAGGTAAGTATGTTTCATATTGTTGGGTTCTGATGGTAAGACGCCCGGAGAGGCAGATATGTTACCGGGCGGATTTCTTTTATCTATAAAATACTGGGTCGAAGTTTTAAACTTCGACCCAAAATTGTGCAAGAATTCTTGTTGCTTAGTAAAGCTTAAAGCTTTAAACATTATAGGTCGAAGGTACGCTGCGCTAAACTTCGACCAGTTGCTGAGTTTTCTGAAAGAGACTGCGCCGTATGCAAGGCCTCGCAGGGTCCACAATGTGAGACCTTATCGTTAGAGACGTGAAGTATCGCGTCTCTACGTGAAAATACATTGTCTCTTACCAGGCAAATAAACAGGCAAACAAAAAAAAGCGGCTCATCGCCGCTTTTTTTATATCGAATAATAAAACTTATTGCTGTGTTTGCATGCCGCCAAACTTGGTGCCGTAGTCTTTAAGCTGGGCACTTATTTTTGCGCTTAATGCATCCTGCTTATGTTCTTTAGTTAAAGTGGCCATTCCGTTTAGTAGGGATAACGAAAGCTGCACATCGCGGGTATTAAGGCTTGCATCGCTTTTTTGAAACAGCATATAACTAAATTTTAACTGGTCAACCAGGTAATCATCTATCTGTGTTGCCAGCTTGGTACCCAGCGCGGTTTCGCCCATGCGGAACAAGCTTTCAACCATATAATACTTCCTTACCGCTAACTCTGATGATATGATCTGCGAAGGCATTACTTCTTCATATTTCTTTAGCGTTTTCTTAGCCAGGTCCTGGTGGCCTTCTTTTAAAAGGTTATCGGCAAGGGTGGCATATAAACGTGTTATTAGCGGGTAAAACAGGTTTAACGATTCATGATCCAAATATTTGGCAGTTTTAAAGTTGCCGTATTTGTACTTGTTAATCATATTATTGTACATGATCAACGTATTGCTGTTTTCTGTTGGTGCCGCGGATGTATCCGGTTTAAAAGGCATCAGGCGGTAGGCAAGCCCTTCGCTGTATAAGTATTTATCTAAACCAAGCATATTGTCACTCGGAACAGTGGTAGCAAAATATACCGGGCGTTTCCAGTTATTATGCGCCAGTATATCCATCATGGCAAGGTTATCTTTGGTTACATATTTACCCGGGTAGGTCCAGTCCATTTCAGGGATTATCTGGTCTTTTTTATCTGCAGGTACGGTGCCATATTTTACAACATCATCTGCATTTACCGTCATTTTAAAGCTTTTGGTAGGCAGATAATTGGCGCTTTCGCCGCTTTGATATTGCACCATGCTTTCTTTGCTCTCTGATGTAATAAAGTCAAACACTTCCTTTAACTCAACAGGGCCAGCAATTTTTGCATCATTATAATATATAACATCGCGTATGCCAGCTTTAAACTTATCGTTATTCATGCTGATAGGCAGTGGTTCAGAGTTGTTCATTTTTTGCTTCATCTGGCGGATATACCAATCGGTACCCAACAAGCTTAAATTAACGATACGCACATCCGGGCGCACGCCTTCAACCTCTTGTATATACCAAAGCGGATAGGTATCGTTATCGGCATAAGTGAATAAAATAGCGTTTGGCGCGCACGAGGTTAAGTAATCATAAGCTATATCATGCGGGGTAAGCTTGGTAGAGCGGTCGTGGTCATCCCATTCCTGGTTGGCCATTAATGCCGGTGCGGCAAGTAAACAAACCACCGAAGCTATGATAGCGCTGGTTTTGGCGTTTATCTTTTTGCTTAAAAGTTCGGCAATAAGCAATACACCCAAACCTATCCAGATAGCGAAGGCATAGAACGAGCCCGCGTAAGCATAATCACGCTCACGTGGCTGTAATGGGTCCTGGTTAAGGTAAAGCACAATGGCTAAACCTGTAAAAAAGAACAATACGGTTACTACACCTGCATCGCGCTGATTGCGCCTAAAGTGGTAAACCATACCCATTAAACCAATTATTAAGGGCAGGAAATATAACCTGTTGTACGATTTGCTTTGCGTAACGGTGCTTGGCAACTCTTTGGTACCAAAACCGCTTAACCAGCTGCCATCAATACCTTGCGCGGTTTGCCCGTCCATTTCATTGGCACGGCCAACAAAGTTCCACAAGAAGTAACGGGTATACATTTGCGTAACCTGCCAGCTGCTAAAAAAGCCAATATTGGTGGCCATGGTAGGGTTTTCTTCGGGCCCCAGCTGCGACCACATCCTGTAAAACTCGGCATGCCCCGGCTTTTGGCTAAACATACGGGGGAACAGCGTATTGCGATCATAAATGGTATTCAGTTTTTTGCCGGCAACCTCGTATTCTTTTTCACCACGGCGGTATATTTTAGCGCCTTCGGTTTGGTCAATAACTTTCGAATCAAAGTACTCGCCATATATTAAAGGGGTATCGCCATACTGGTCACGGTTAAGGTAACCGTTTAAAGCAAAAGCATCCTGCGGGTCGCTGTTATTTAAATTTGTACCTGCCTTAGCACGTATAACAATCATCACAAACGAGCTGTAGCCAAACAAAATAAATGTCGCGCAAATTAATACCCGGTTAAGCGCCGCACGCCTTTCGCGTACTTTTAAAACATACTCTAATAAGGCTAATATAGCGGCAGCGGCAATAAAGCCAACAATACCCGCGCTTATGGTTAGCAGCACTACAAAGCAAGTTATAGCTATGCCTAAAAATAAGGTAGATGGTTTAATAGTATAATATATACCTGATGCCAAAACGCCAATGACTAACAGGAAGAATACGATAGCGCCGCTGCCAAAGCCCATACCCAGACTATTTACAAAAAGCAGATCGGAGAAAGCCGCGCCTTTAACAGTGAACTGTATAACACCCCATAGTATTAAGGCAACAGTGATAACACCTAATATAAACGACCATAAAGTGCCGTTTGTAGTAACGTTTTTTGCCCTGCGGAAATAAATTACCAGTGCAATTGCCGGTATAACCAGCAGGTTTAACAGGTGGATGCCTATTGATAAGCCCATTACATAGGCAATAAATATGATCCATTTATCGGCCCGGGGCTCGTCTGCGTGGGCTTCCCATTTTAATATGGCCCAAAAAACAACCGCGGTACATAAGGATGATTGCGCATAAACTTCCGACTCAACAGCCGAGAACCAGAAGGTATCTGAAAAGGTATAAGCTAATGCACCTACTAAACCCGAGCCTATAATAAGGATAAGGTTGGTTTGGGTTAGTTCTTCGCCTGCTTTAACCAATAGCTTTTTAGCTAAGGCTGTTATAGTCCAAAACAGGAACAAAATAGTTGCACCGCTTGATAGTGCCGATGCCATATTGGTAAAGTAGGCCACCTTAAAATTATTACCGAATGATAGCAGGGAAAATACCTTACCTATCATAGTAAATAATGGCGCGCCGGGCTGGTGCGCTACCTGAAGGCGGAAAATACAGGCTATAAATTCGCCGCAATCCCAAAAACTGGTTGAAGGTTCGAGCGTTAAAATGTAGGTTATTGAAGCAATAATGCCGGCTGCCCAGCCAAAAATATTGTTGATCTTATTGTAGTTCATGCTGTTATTACAAGCTAAATCAGGTTTAAGCAGACGAAATTAGTAAAAACATTACGATGTTTTCGCTAAAAGCGCTAAACCTTAACACTTTTTAACGCATGTTTTTGCCCCGGAAAATATTTTAAAATACTTTTTTAAAATATGCTTTTGACTTTTGAAAAATCGTCCTATATTTGCATTCCTTTTTGGGATGGCTTACAAACCAAAGGAGATTGCCTGATAGTATAATGGTAGTACGACGGTTTTTGGTACCGTTTGTCTAGGTTCGAATCCTGGTCGGGCAACTTAAGAATTTCGGATTTCGAATTTTCAGTTTCGGATTTAGTTCTGAAAGGGAAATAAGAAATCCGAAGTTTTTTAATACGGTTGCTAATTCAGGATACAGTTTCGAATTTAAATTCGGGATTGAATATCAGAAATTCGAAATCCCAAAAGAAATGCCTTTACAGTTTAATACAGTTAAGCTATTTGCAGGATCCGGCTCAACAGAGCTGGCCAAAAACATTGCCGAAAAATACGGTAAAGAACTTGGCGATATGGCCGTGTCCCGTTTCAGCGATGGCGAATTTCAGCCGCACTTTAATGAATCTATCCGCGGATGCGATGTTTTCCTGATCCAATCTACCCATCAGCCTACCGATAATTTAATGGAACTGCTAATGATGGTTGATGCCGCCCGCCGTGCATCTGCCCATTATATAACAGCGGTTATCCCTTACTTTGGTTTGGCCAGGCAGGATAGGAAAGATAAACCCCGTGTAGCCATTGGGTCGAAACTGGTAGCCAACTTACTGGTAGCTGCAGGTATCCACCGTATTATGACGATGGATTTGCACGCCGCGCAGATACAGGCATTTTTTGATGTACCGGTAGATCACCTGGATGCATCTATCATATTTGTACCTTATATAAAAAGCCTTGGTTTAACAGCGCTTACTATTGCATCGCCGGATATGGGCGGTTCATACAGGGCACGTGGTTTTGCCAAGTATTTTAATGCCGAGGTAGTAATATGCGATAAACGCCGTAAACGCGCCAACGAAATTGAAAGCATGACGCTGATTGGTGATGTTACCGACCAGGACATTGTGCTGATAGATGATATTTGCGATACAGCAGGTACGCTTGCAAAAGCTGCCAGCTTAATTATGGAGCGTGGTGCACGCAGCGTTAGGGCGGTTTGTACACACCCGGTATTATCTGGTAAGGCTTACGAAACTATCGAGAACTCGGCTTTAACCGAACTGATAGTTACCGATACCATACCATTAAAACACCAAAGCCCTAAAATAAGGGTGCTATCAACCGACGATCTTTTTGCCAAGGCAATTATGAACGTTAACGAACATGGCTCTATTAGCCAGTTGTTTAAGATAGATTAAGAGCCTCACCTAAACCCTCTCCAAAGGAGAGGACTTGAAAAGGCTCAATGAAAATGAATAAATGGCTTATCTAAGCCCCTCTCCTTTGGAGAGGGGTTGGGGTGAGGCTTAAAAATATCCATACCATGTTGGTGTGGCTTTGAATAATAAATAAATAATGAAATCAATTGCTATTAGCGGTTCTCCAAGAGAGAACGTAGGGAAAAGAGACGCTAAAGAACTGCGTTACCAAGGCTTAGTGCCTGCAGTACTTTACGGTGGTGCAACCCAAACCCACTTTGCAGTGTCCGCAGCTGATTTGAGAGCCGTAGTTTATACTCCGGTTGTTCATTTCATCGAAATTGAAGTAGCTGGTGTTAAATCAAAAGCTATTATTAAAGATATGCAGTTCCACCCGTTAACGGAACAACTTATCCACATCGACTTTTTATTGTTAGATGAAAAGAAACCTGTTACTATCGAGATCCCTGTAAAATTAACAGGAACTTCACCAGGTGTTAAAGTGGGTGGTAAATTAGTTCAAAAACTAAGGAAACTGCGTGTTAAGGCATTGCCTAAAGATCACCTGGATAACATCGAAGTAAGCATAGAAGCGCTTGAGGTTGGTAAATCAGTAAAAGTTAATGAGATTAAATTGCCTAACCTTACTATTACCAATGCACAGGAAGATACAATTGTATCTGTAACTACTTCACGTGCATTACGCCAGGCTGAACAAGAAGCTGGTAAAAAGTAATCTCTTCGAGATTGTAAAAAAAACAGCGATGGGATTTCCCATCGCTGTTTTTTTTTGATAAAAGACGGAAAGACAAAGGACAAAAGATATTAGCGTCTTTTGCCAACACTATTTCTTGACCCTTGTCCATAATCGCTTCGTCTTTTGTCTTTCTGTCTTTTATCTTTGCTCCAGGAATATGAAATATTTAATTGTTGGTTTAGGAAATATTGGGCCGGAATATGCCGATACAAGGCATAACATAGGTTTTATGGTACTGGATGAAATGGCTAAGCAGGAAGGCGCAAAGTTTTACAGCATGCGCCTGGCTTATTATACCGAGGTAACCCACAAAAGCCGCACCCTGTGCTTAATAAAACCAACCACCTACATGAACCTTAGCGGTAAAGCGCTAAACCACTGGATGCGCGAATTGAAAGTTCCTATTGAAAATGTGCTGGTAATAGTAGATGATATTGCCCTGCCATTGGGCACCCTGCGTTTAAAGCCGAAGGGCAGCGCCGCGGGGCATAACGGACTTAAGCATATCGAAGCAACTTTAGGTAACAACGAATATGCCCGTTTAAGATTTGGTGTTGGCGACGACTTCCCCAAAGGCCGCCAGGTTGATTACGTATTAAGTGGTTTCGACGAGGATGAAAAGCCCGAACTGCCTGCACTGATAGATCGTTCAATTGAAATGATAAAAAGCTTCGCCACTATTGGTACCGAACTCACCATGACCAAATTTAACAAGTAACCATTTTGTTACTTAACTATTTAGTTAAAGGGTGTTAAAACCCCCATTCTTTCTGCAACGTTAAGGTAGCTTTGCGTGTCTTATGACCTATACACTATTGCATGAAAAAAATTCTACTAACTACATTTTGCTGCTATATCTCTGTATTTATATTCGCGCAAAATGCCCCTCAAACAACATCTGTTAAAGGTATATTAATTGATTCTGCCATAAATAAGCCGTTGGGTTATGCAACAGTTGCCATAACAGATGCTGTTACCAACCTTCCCGTAAAAAGTACCCTTACTAAAGATGACGGCAGCTTCGAGGTCACTAAACTCGCCCCCAAAGCTTATAAGCTATCATTCATTTACGTAGGCTACAAAACAAAGGCTATTAATATAACGGCGACGGCTGATGTTAATACCGGCAAAATGCTGTTGTCGCCTTCTAGTAATCAGCTTAAAGAGGTGTCTGTTACTGCTGCCAGGCCCCTAATGAAACAAGAGGTTGACCGGATAAGCTATGATGTGCAGGCCGATCCGGAAAGCAAACAGCTAACCGCGCTGGATATGATCAGGAAGGTGCCTTTGCTTTCGGTTGATGGTACAGATAATATCAAACTGCGTGGGAGCGGTAATTATAAAATCTTATTGAATGGAAAAGAATCGGCTTTAATGTCGAGCAATCCTTCGGATATTTTAAAGGCTATGCCGGGCAGTAATATTGTAAAGATAGAAGTGATAACAACGCCGCCGGCTAAGTACGATGCCGAAGGATTAGCCGGTATCATTAATATTATCACCGTTAAAAAAGCCGACCAAGGGTATAACGGATCTATAAATGCAAACTATAACAGTGTTTTTGGCTATCGTACAAATCTTAACGCCACTGTTAAGCAAGGTAAGTTTGGTTTTAACGGTTACGGTGGTTATGGGCAAAGGCCAAGGCGCGACGCGGAATTTTTTAACCAGACAGATTTTTTTGGCACCCGGTCTACCTTAATACAAAACGGTACCCAGTTTAATAAAGGCATTAATAAATATGGCAGTGCCGAACTAAGTTTCGAGGCGGATAGCCTGAACCTGCTTACCGGTACATTCAATATTTATAATGGGAATAATAACTCGGGCAATAATCAGTATACCATGCAGCGGGATAGTGACGGGGTGGTTACCAACTCTAATATCTTAAACAATGGTGCAAGAGATTGGAATAGGTATGATGTAGGGATAAACTATCAGCTGGGTTTTAAAAACAATAAAGACCAGTTACTAACCGCATCTTACAAATACAGTGATTTTACAAATAACCAGTTTAACGATATTATAGGTACTAACGCTCCAAGTTATCGCCAGTACAATAGTTCCGGTTCAAAAGAACATACCACGCAGCTGGATTATATACAGCCTTTTAAAGTAGTTACCATAGAAGCAGGGGGAAAGCTTATTGCCCGCAACAACTTCAGTAATTTTCATAGTGATGCGCTGGTTGGTGATCAATATTTTACCGATACTGCTCAGGTGAATAATTTTACCTATAAACAGGATATATATAGTGTGTATAACTCGTATCAATTAAAATTTACCAAGTGGACGGTTAAAGCAGGGGCAAGGTTTGAACGCACTACCAACGATGCTGTGTTTTCAAAAGGCAGTACTTTAAATCAGCAGTTTAATAACCTGGTACCATCCATATCCTTACAACGCAGTTTAAAAAACAGCAGCCTTACCTTTGGGTTTACGCAGCGCATACAAAGGCCCGGTATATTCCAGCTAAACCCATTTGTGGATAGATCGAACCCTAATTATATAACGCAGGGCAACCCGGAGCTTCGCCCGGCTATAAATAACAACTTTGAGTTAAGCTATGGCAATTTTGCAAAAGGATCTATCAATATAAGCGGTAGTTATTCATTCGCTAATAACACCATCCAAAGCCTTGCATCGGTTAAGGATGATGTAACTACTACCACCTATGCCAATGTGGGCAAAAATAAAACCCTGGGGCTCGATATAAACCTTAACTACCCAATAACAAAAAAACTAAATGTGAACGTTAATGCCGAATTATTACGCATTTGGCTTAAAGGCACTTATAACGGGCAGTTTTTTACTAATAGCGGGCAGCAGGGCCACATGTTTACCAACAGCAGTTATAAGTTTGACAATGGTTACCGCATTGGGCTTAATATTGGTTACGATAGCCGTTACGTGCTGCTGCAGGGTACCGATAACTGGTATTTTGGCTACGGCGCAAACGTATCTAAAGAATTTTTGGATAAAAAGTTATCGGTGTCAGTAAACGCGCAAAGCCCTTTCAAGAAGTTTAACAAGCTTGATTTTTACACCCGGACACCCGATTTTCAAACCTATTCCTACAATTTTAATTACTACCGGTCATTTGGTATTAACATAAGTTATAAATTTGGCAAACTTAACAGCTCCATCAAAAAAAATCAGCGGGGTATTAACAACGATGATACCAGCGGCGGTGGGCGAGAATAAATCAGATTATAACATGAAAGTTTACGGCATCACTAATTGCAATACAGTAAAAAAAGCGCTCGATTGGTTTAAAGCCAATAACGTACCCTACGAATTCCACGATTTTAAAAAACTGGGCGTAAGTACCGAAAAATTGAATGAATGGGATGAAAAAGCAGGTTACGAAAAGTTTATGAACAAGCAGGGCCTTACCTGGAAACAGCTTGACCCCGCAGTTAAAGAAAGCATTAAAACCAAAAATGATGCCCTGCATTTACTGCAGCAAAAAACCAGCATGATCAAACGCCCGGTTATTGAAAAAGAAGATTTCCTATTCTTCGGGTTTGACGAGGCGGTGTACAGCAAAGAGTTGCTGTAGTTAAGTACGTTGCCTTTCAAAAGCATAAAACTTAGTTAATAATTGTTGTAGCACTTTTGCCATGGGGAGCGTAACTAAATAAAACCACCTTATGAAAAAAATATACATTTTTTTGTTAGCTGCAGTGCTGTTTACTGCATGTAAGAAAGCAGATACCGACAACAGAATAATAGTTGAGCCACCCTATCAAAAACTAATCTCCAGTGATACACTTACCAGCGGGCAGCTTTTTGGACTAACCATTGGGCAAACAAGTGCGGATCTATACGCTAAACTTCAGCAAGTACAGGTTGCCGAAAAAATAGGGGGTTTAAGCATTGTTAACAATGTATACACCAGCATTGATAGCCTTAAAACCAGGTTGCCTTTATACACCGGCATTTTTATGGATGAGGAGAGTGGTACATCAACCGGCGTGCAGCTAAGTTTCGAAAATAATAAAGTGAAAGCCATTTTCCTTAACAACGGTACCAAGCTTACGCACTGGCCGGTTAATTTCGCCCAAAATAACACCATCGCCATAGGCGACCCGGTTGATGGTATTTATCAAAAGCTGGTAAATATTAAGAAGAACCCGTCATCAGCAAAAAAACTCGAACGCCTATCTATATTTTTTAAGGATAACAACAAACCGTATGACCCGCAAATGAGCGCTTCGCCGCAATGGTACTTTGTTTCAACAATATCTGCTAAAAGGTATGTTTATGTTACACTAAATTTTACCGCCGGCAAACTGGTATCTATTTACACAGCAGAGTTCGAAAGTCAATAGGCCCGGATTTGGTTTGGTTATTAACAAAAAGGTAACTTCCTCATTACAACTACGTAATTATGTAAGCAGGTTATTCAATAATTTGTATTATTGTGTTTTGTTTTTACTAAATCATTATAAAAATTATGAAATTGAGACTGATTGCCGGTTGTACGCTGGCTATTATGACCGTTAGTGGCATTGTACAAGCACAGCAGCAGCAGCCACCGGTTAGCGCTTATAACTATCACGACGCTTTTGCGCCCTTCTTTTACACCAAAAATGGTTCGGAATTTCGCGCTGCAGATGGGCAACAGGGGCCAAAATATTGGCAAAACCGTGCCGATTACCAGTTATCGGCAACCCTTAACGATCAAACCAATGAGGTTACAGGTTCCGAAGTTCTAAATTATACAAACAACAGCCCGCAGAAATTAGATTTCCTGTGGATGCAATTAGACCAAAACTTATTTAAATCAGATTCTCGCGGTAGTGCTATCATACCTCCAAGCGGCAGCCGTAATGGTACCGGTGGGCGTGCAGCAAATCCTAATGCTGGTTATAATATTAAATCGGTAAAAATTGGCGATACCCCGGTTAAGTTTTTAATAAACGATACCCGTATGCAGGTGTTCTTGCCTACAGCCGTAAACCCTAATGGCGGCCAGGTAAAACTGAATATCGAGTATTCTTTTGTAGTGCCTGAGTATGGATCTGACCGTACAGGTATCCAAAACACAAAAAACGGTAAAATATTCACCGTTGCGCAATGGTACCCGCGCATGTATGTGTATGATGATATTATGGGCTGGAATGCTTTGCCATACACCGGCCCGGGCGAGTTTTACCTGGAGTATGGTGATTTTGAACTGAGCATTACTGCCCCGGCAAACCATATTGTAGTAGCATCGGGCGAGTTACAAAACCCACAGGATGTTTATACATCAGAGCAATTAAAACGTTGGGCATTAGCTGAAAAAAGCGAGCAAACTGTAGTTATCCGTTCAGCAAGTGAAGTTACTGATGCGGCATCTCGCCCGGCAGGTAAAAAAGAACTTACCTGGCGCTTTAAAATAAAGAACGCCCGCGACGTTTCATGGGGTTCATCAGCCGCGTTTATTGTTGATGCCGCTAAAATGGATCTGCCAAGCGGAAAAAAATCAACAGCAATATCTGCTTACCCGGTTGAAAGTGATGGCAACGATGCATGGGGCCGCTCTACCGAGTATGTAAAAAAATCTATAGAGTATAACTCACAAAAATGGTTCGAGTACCCTTATCCTGCCGCTACCGCTGTTGCGGGTGTTGTAGGTGGTATGGAATATCCGGGTATTGTATTTTGCAGCTGGAGGGCTAAAAAAGGCTCGCTATGGGGTGTTAACGATCATGAGTTTGGCCATACCTGGTTCCCGATGATAGTTGGATCGAACGAGCGCTTATACGGCTGGATGGACGAAGGTTTTAATACTTTCATTAATACTTTATCTACTGCCGATTTTAACAAAGGCGAGTATGCAGGTAAAAAACAGGATATGCAAAAAGTGGGTGCTTACCTTACCCGCCCCGAGCTGGAAACTGTATTAAGCCAGCCAGATAACCTTAAAGAAGCGAATACCGGCTTATTGCTGTACTTTAAACCAGGTACAGGTTTAACCTTATTGCGCGAGCAGATCTTAGGCCCCGAGCGTTTCGACTTTGCATTTAGGACATATGTTGCCCGCTGGGCATTTAAACACCCAACTCCTGATGACTTTTTCAGGACGATGGAGAATGCAAGCGGCGAGAGCCTGCAATGGTTCTGGAGAGGCTGGTTTGTAAACAACTGGCGCCTGGATGTTGGTGTGCGCGAGGTTAAATATGTAAACGGTGATGCAAGCAAAGGCGCTTTAATAACCCTTGATAACCTTGATAAACTGGCTATGCCTGCTATATTAGAAATTAAAACAGTTAGCGGTAAGGTTGAACGCCTTAAACTACCTGTCGAAATATGGGAACGCAATACCAGCTTTGTTGTAAAATACCCATCAACAGAAGAAATTGAATCGGTAACTTATGACCCTGATAAGGTGTTACCTGATTACAACCCGGACAACAATGTTTGGAAAAAGTAATAATTAATAAAAAACCCGGTTTAACCGGGTTTTTTATTGGTTTGAAATGTTAAAATTGAAACCTTTACCAGCCTAAACAAGTTTAAGCTATTAGCTAATACATCAGCCATGAAAAAAATACTTTTCGCCGCCGTTACACTATTATTTATAACCTCATTAGCTAATGCGCAAAGCGTATTTAAAGGTACCGTTTACGAGAATGGTACCAATACAAGGTTGCCGGATGTTTTTATAAAAGATATAAATAACAGGCAGGTAAGTATTACCGATAAAAATGGAAACTTTTCCATAAGAGCAGCAGTAGGCCAAACGCTTATATTTAATTCGCCGGGGTACAATTCAGATACCCTTTACCTGGTTGATCTTACTCCCAAAAAGATAATGATGAGCACATCAATGATATCTTTAAGGGCAGTAAACATTACGGCAACCCGTACAGCGTTTAACCCGAGAGAAGAGTACCCGGAGGTTTACGAGAAAAGTAAGGTGTATGTATTTTCGCCATCAACCTGGTTTAGCGGCGAAGGGAAAAAAGCCCGCAGGTTAAAACGCTATTTTCAGCGCGAAGCCGAAGAACGTAGTATTGATGCAGCATTTAGCCCGGCTTATGTAACCAGCCTGATACCACTTCGTGGAAACGATCTGGAAAACTTCATGACCATGTTTAGGCCAAGCTATGAATTTCTGCGCAGCAACAATGCCGAATCAATAGTGGCCTATGTTAATGATAGCTATAAGAAGTTTATGGCCCTGCCGCCCGAAAAAAGGGCCCCGCAGGCACTTAAGCAATAAAGCAATGGAGATAAGTCCATTTAAAGTTGCCATTCCCGGGCAACAAATAACCGATCTTAACAACAGGCTGCTAAACACCCGCTGGCCCGATGAGATAGACGGGGCAGGATGGACTTATGGTACCAACTTAAGTTATCTTAAAAATTTGTGCACTTACTGGACAAATGATTACTCGTGGCGTAAAACCGAAAATGATATAAACTCCTATGATAATTTTATTGCAGGGGTTGATGGATATCAAATACATTTTATACATGTAAAAGGTAAAGGCAGCAAGTCGGTGCCGTTAATAATCACACATGGTTGGCCAGGTTCTTTCCTGGAAATGATGAAGATGATACCTTACTTAACCGAAGGAACGGGGTTCACATTTGACCTGGTGATACCCTCGGTTATAGGTTTTGGCTTTTCATCAAAACCTACTTCGCCCGGATGCAATAGTGCAGTTATAGCTGATCTGTGGCATAAATTGATGTTAGGCTTAGGCTACACAAAGTATGGCGCACAAGGCGGCGATATTGGCGCCGGGATAAGCAGTTGGCTTAGCCTGAAACATCCTGATAATGTAATTGGCCTGCACCTGAATTTTATACCCGGTTCATACCAGCCTTATATGAAGCCAGGTGATAATTTGACCGCGGAAGAAACTATCTATAAACAGCAGATAGCCGAATGGTATGCTGAAGAAGGGGCTTATGGCAGTATACAAAGTACCAAACCACAAACACTCGCCTATGGTCTTAATGATTCGCCGGCTGGTTTATGCGGATGGATCATAGAAAAATTCCAAAGTTGGACGGATAGCGACGGTAATCCGGAAAGTGTTATCAGTTACGACGAACTGCTTGCCAATGTATCTTTATACTGGTTTACCCAAAGCCTGCCGTCATCCATAAGGCTTTATAAGGAAAGCAGGAAAGCCCCGCTTAAATTTGGCAGGGACGACCGCATTAACACTCCGGTAGCATTTACACGTTTCCCTAATGAATTGCCCACACCTCCACGCTCGTTTGTAGAAAAGTCATTCAATATCATACAATGGACAGAGATGCCAATGGGTGGCCACTTCGCGGCCATGGAGCAACCACAACTACTTGCGGCCAATATTAAAGGTTTTTTTGAGCAAATTATATAACGGCCTTACAGCGCGGGAATCAGCATGAAAAATTATAAAATATTGTATTTCAGAATTAAAACTATTTTCCTACCTTTGACGTCCCTGAAAGGAGGTATTTGGAATTATGATCATCATTAACGTAAAAGACGGCGAATCATTAGACAAAGCATTAAAACGCTTTAAAAAGAAATTTGAAAAAACGGGTGTTTTAAGAGAACTGCGCAGTCGCCAGGCTTTTGAAAAGAAATCAATTACCCGCAGGCATGAAATTAAACATGCTATCTACAAGCAAAATATGAATTTAGAAACTACTGTTTAATTCTTGTTAAAAAGAATTTTACATATTTCTTGTCACTATAAAAAGCTATTTGTACATTCAATTTATTGGGTGTTCAAATAGTTTTTATGTTTTTAGATAAGTTCATACAGTACATCAGGTTCGAGAAAAGATACTCACCCCATACGGTATCCGCTTATCAATCGGACATGGAGCAATTTCTGCTCTTTTTAAACCCACCCAATACAACACCATCGGTTTCGCACCCATCAGAAATCAGCCATCAGCACATCCGCAACTGGATGGTTCAGCTAATGGATAACAAGCTGCTTGCACGCTCGGTTAACCGTAAAATTGCCACACTTCGCAAATATTTCAAGTTTTTATTACAAGAGGGCGAGATAACTATCAATCCAACATCGCGTATAAACGCGCCTAAGGTGCCAAAGAACCTGCCCACTGTAGTTGATAGCGATAAGCTAACCGGTATGCTTGACGGCAGGATGGATGCCGGCGAAGAGCCTATTTTTACAAATGACTTTCACGGCTTGCGCGATAAACTGGTTATTGAGATGCTGTTTGGCACTGGCATGCGCCTTGCCGAAATTATTGGCATAAAAGAGGAAGATATTAATTTATATGAGAATACCATTAAAGTTTTAGGTAAACGCAACAAACAGAGGATAATACCCCTTAATAGCGAGCTTGTTCAACTGCTAAAGCGGTACATCGAGGCAAAGAAAAGTGAAAATTTTCATAACAATTCCGTAACGTTTCTCGTTACACATAAAGGAGCAAGTGTGTATCCGAAGCTTATATATTTAATAGTGCAGAAATATCTTTCACACATATCAACCCAAGATAAAAAAAGCCCCCACGTGTTAAGGCACACGTTTGCAACCAGCTTACTAAATAAGGGTGCCGATTTAAACGCAATCAAAGAATTGCTGGGCCACGCTAACCTTAGCGCTACTCAAATTTACACGCACAATTCAGTAGAACGACTTAAATCTATTTATAAACAAGCCCATCCAAAGGCATAAAAAGGAGGAAAAATGAAAATTACAGTGCAATCTATTCACTTTAGTGCAGACCAGAAATTGTTGGATTTTATCCAAAAGAAAGTAGACAAGCTGGAAACGTTTTTTGATCACATAATAAGCGGTGAAGTATATTTAAAACTGGAGAACGTAGAGGATGAAGCAAATAAGATATCGGAGATAAAGCTTATGCTGCCTGGGAACCAAATTTTTGCAAAAGAAAAGTGTAAAACGTTTGAAGAGGCTACAGATTTGGTGGTAGAGAGCCTTCGTAAACAGATAGAAAAACACAAAACAAAAAAATCTATTGCTGCCGAAGCCGTGAAAAAAGCGGCGCTAATTGCGGAAACAGATGATTTTTAAGCATATACGAGGGCAAAAATGAAGCCCGGATCGGCAGGTTTAAAGCCTGCCGATTTTTTTTGCAAAAATATTTTGTACGGGTTTAAATTTTTGTAGATTTGCAATCCCTTTCAGAGAGGGTTTAATCATCTCTGGTTTATTAAAAGGGTGGTTCTTTAAAAAGAAAAAAAATAGCGCAATATTATTTTGCAACCAAAAGCTAGAAAGACCTGTAAAGGTAACAAGATTATGGTAACAATTTAAGCCTCCTTAGCTCAGCTGGTAGAGCGACTGACTTGTAATCAGTAGGTCATTGGTTCGATCCCGATAGGAGGCTCTGTTTATTTCGGAAGAGTGATGTTTAGCTTCAACTTTGAACATCATAAATCCGAAATCAACAATGGGGGGATACCAGAGCGGTCAAATGGGGCGGACTGTAAATCCGCTGCTTCGGCTACGAAGGTTCGAATCCTTCTCCCCCCACTTTTTTTAGTTGGCAGTTTATAGTTGGCAGTTAGCAGTAAGCTTTCTGAAAACGATAAGCTGCTAACTCGATTAAAAGGTTTTCGGAAACGCAATATCGGCCAGGCATAACTGCTAACTGAAAACTGCTAACCGCAAGCTGAATAAGCGGAAGTAGCTCAGTTGGTAGAGCGATAGCCTTCCAAGCTATAGGTCGCGAGTTCGAACCTCGTCTTCCGCTCTTTTAAAAAGTGGGCAGTGTGCGGTTCGCGGTAAGCAGTTAACTGCAAACTGATAACTACCAACTGCAAACTAAATAAGCCGACGTAGCTCAGGGGTAGAGCACTTCCTTGGTAAGGAAGAGGTCATGGGTTCAAATCCCATTGTTGGCTCATAATTTTTAATACAAATTATAATTAATAATAAATTAACCTACAAACAAATATAAATCATGGCAAAAGAAAAATTTGACCGTAGCAAACCGCACTTAAACATCGGTACAATCGGTCACGTTGACCACGGTAAAACAACCCTTACCGCAGCTATCACTAAAGTATTAGCTGACAAAGGTTTTTCAGAAGCTCGTTCATTCGATTCGATTGACTCAGCTCCTGAAGAAAAAGAGCGTGGTATTACAATCAATACAGCGCACGTTGAGTATTCAACACAAAACCGTCACTATGCACACGTTGACTGTCCAGGTCACGCGGATTATGTGAAAAACATGGTTACAGGTGCGGCTCAAATGGACGGTGCAATTATTGTTGTTGCCGCTACTGATGGTCCAATGCCTCAAACCCGTGAGCACATCTTGTTAGCCCGCCAGGTTGGTGTGCCTTCATTAGTTGTGTTTATGAACAAAGTTGACATGGTTGATGATCCAGAATTGTTAGAACTTGTTGAAATGGAAATCCGTGAATTATTATCATTCTACGATTACCCAGGTGATGATATCGCTGTAATTCAAGGTTCTGCATTAGGTGGCCTTAACGGCGAGCCTAAATGGGTAGATAAAATTATGGAGCTTATGGATGCTGTAGATACACAGATCCCTATCCCTCCACGTTTAACTGAGCTTCCTTTCTTGATGCCTGTTGAAGATGTATTCTCGATCACTGGTCGTGGTACTGTTGCAACTGGTCGTATCGAGCGTGGTGTTATTAACTCAGGTGAGCAAGTAGACATCCTTGGTATGGGTGCTGAAAACTTAAAATCAACTGTTACAGGTGTGGAAATGTTCCGCAAGATCCTTGACAGGGGTGAAGCTGGTGATAACGTAGGTTTATTGTTACGTGGTATTGAAAAAACTGATATCCGCAGGGGTATGGTTATTTGCAAACCAGGTTCAGTAACTCCACACACTGACTTTAAAGCAGAAGTTTACGTATTGTCAAAAGCAGAAGGTGGCCGTCACACTCCATTCTTCAACAAATACCGTCCGCAATTCTATTTCCGTACAACTGACGTAACCGGTGAAATTTCATTGGCAGAAGGTGTAGAAATGGTTATGCCAGGTGATAACGTTACAATCACTGTTAAGTTGATCAACGCTATTGCTATGGAAAAAGGCTTACGTTTCGCTATCCGTGAAGGTGGCAGAACAGTAGGTGCTGGTCAGGTAACTGAAATTTTAAAATAATTTCTTACCCTTAAATGGGTAGCAAACGGTTAATTTTTGTGTAAAGTACCGGGACATTTGTCTCGGTACTTTATTCACAATAAGCAAAACAATATAATTTCCCTTTTTTGGGATATATACACGGGAATAGTTCAACGGTAGAATAGAGGTCTCCAAAACCTTTGATCAGGGTTCGAATCCTTGTTCCCGTGCACAAGTAATAATTAAAGATGGCAAGCGTAACTGAATATATAAAGGAATCATACATTGAGTTGACCCAAAAGGTAACATGGCCAACTTGGCGCGAATTACAAAACAGCGCTGTATTAGTGTTGGTTGCCGCAATTATTATTGCTTTGGTAATATTTGGAATGGACCAGATTATTGGTTTTGTTCTTAATAAGTTTTATACTTCACTAGCCTAATTATTATATAGATGAGTGATCAACTAAAATGGTATGTTGTGCGTGCCATCAGTGGTAAAGAAAAGAAGGTAAAACAATATGTTGATGCGGAAATAGCACGGTTAGGTATAGCTCACTTAGTTCCGCAGGTATTGATACCTACTGAAAAATATTACCAGATGCGCGACGGGAAGAAAATTGCCAAAGAACGCAATTACTTTCCGGG
>NZ_JAQBOI010000134.1 GCF_028288105.1 Mucilaginibacter sp.
TCAACAGGATTTTAAATATTAGTATAAATCATGTAAGGATGCCGGACGCTAATTCTTTTAAACATAATTGCGTCTTAGCGTCTTTGCGTGAAATTTAAGAATTACATTTATTACAGGAATATTACACAATGAGGTGCAGAAAGTACCCATATTAGCATAACGAAAACTAACAAAAACCAAAAAACATGATACCAGTAAAAGGATACGCGGCACAAGACCCGCAAACAGACCTTGCACCATGGAATTTTGAGCGCCGCGAAGTTGGCCCTTATGATGTGCAATTTGAAATACTATTTTGTGGTGTTTGCCACTCCGATCTGCACCAGATAAAGAACGACTGGTTCCCTGGGATCTTCCCGATGGTGCCCGGTCATGAAATTGTTGGCCGTGTTACCAAAGTAGGCGACCACGTAAAAAACTTTAAAGTTGGCGATTTGGCCGGTACAGGCTGTATGGTTGATTCTTGCCAGGTTTGCGAAAACTGTAAGAAGGACCTGGAGCAATACTGCCTTGACGGAGGAAGTACACAAACTTATAACAGCTACGAGCGCGATGGCAAAACACCAACTTATGGTGGCTACAGCAACACTATTGTGGTTAGGGAAGAGTTTGTATTGCACATTTCAGATAAGCTTGACCTTGCCGCTACCGCGCCGTTATTATGCGCAGGTATCACTACCTACTCGCCACTTAGGCACTGGAAAGTTGCAAGGGCCACAAACTGGCTGTTTTAGGCTTAGGCGGCCTTGGCCACATGGCTGTTAAATTTGGTGTTGCTTTTGGCGCCGAGGTTACTGTATTAAGTACTTCCCCTAAAAAAGAAGAAGATGCTAAAAGATTAGGTGCTCATCACTTTGTGGTTACCAGTGATCCTGAACAAATAAAAGCAGCAACCGGTACGTTCGATTTTATATTGGATACGGTATCTGCCGAGCACGATTTTAACATGTATCTAAGCCTGTTAAGGACTGACGGTACCATGATCTGCGTGGGCGTGCCATCTGAACCGGCAAAAGTAGCCGCATTCAGTTTATTAGGCGGCCGTAAAAGTTTGGCTGGTTCTGGTATAGGCGGTATTGCCGAAACTCAGGAAATGCTTGATTTCTGCGCCGAAAACAATATCGTTTCAGATATAGAAATGATAGATATTAAAGATATCACCAAATCATACGAGCGTATGGAGAAAGGCGATGTGCGTTACCGTTTTGTTATTGATATAGCAACGCTGTAAGAAGGAATAACTTAATATTAAGGCGGGTAACCTGTGAAGGGTTATCCGCCTTTTTTATGCGTCGAATATTTATATTTTTGCACCAAGTACCTAAGCCATATAACATTTAAAACCCAAATCTCGTTTAAAGAATACCTAAAATTAATGTACCTCCTTACTTACAGAAAAGGGTGGACTATTTATGTGTCTATAATAGGTATTGTTATGTTTATCGGTGGTATTCTTACCTTAATGCATGTTTCTGATTTTGAATCAGATCCCACATTCGCGCTTATGTTTGGGTCGTTCGTGATATTTGTGTTGCCAATTTCTATTTACTTTTCTGCTAAAAAGAATTTCACCTCAAATAAGAGATTGCAGGGGGAGATTGAATACGAATTTACCGACGACAAAATGATGGTTAGGGGGAATAGTTTCAGTTCTGAGTTAGGTTTAAACGAAACCTTTAAAATTGAAGAACTAAAGCAATGGTTCCTGATCTATCAGAGTAAGCAAACCGCTAATTTTATATCTAAGGCCAATTTAAGCGAGCAAGAACTTATTGAATTGCGGGATATTTAGTGGGCTTTCAGGCGTAAAAGTTAAATTAAAACGATAGCCACCACTCTCCAAAATTCCCAGTTATTATCCCCTGTATATCTCGCATTTATAACAACATGGCTTAAATGATTGGTTTTAAGGGTATTGTTAAGTATCACTATTGCATAATAATATTTACATTACCTAAATATTATTATGCAACCTAAAAACACTAAAGCATTATTACTAACCATTTTACTTACCTCGTTAATTGCCGGTACCCTGGATGGCCTGGCTGCGGTTTTTATACTGGCTAAGGGGCAGGCAGCTATGGTATTTAAATATATTGCCAGCGCGGTATATGGCAAGCAAGCTTTTGCAGGCGGTTCGGAGATGATTTGGACGGGGGTGGCCCTTCATTATTTAATAGCTGCCATATTTACCGTGCTGTTTTTCATTTTATATGATCTTGTCCCGGTAATAAGAAAAAGGGCGTTTTTGGTTGCCATTATTTACGGCATTTTTGTGTGGGTGGTTATGAACTTGCTTGTATTACCGTTGACACAGGTTGCCAATACTATTACCCTTACAGGGGCAATAAAAAATATACTGATACTGATAATTTGTATAGCATTGCCCATTGTTTTAATGCGGCATAGGTACGGGCAAGCAAAAAGTTCTGTATAGGAACCGGGCTTTATTTTCGCCTGTTATTCCGCGCCATAAAACTTAATACTGAATATGCTGTAGTGTTATATATGCGTTACAACCCGTTGCTTTTAGTTTTAGCAGTTCTCATTTTTTCTTGTAAAGATCGCAAACCCACTTATATAATTACAGGAAAAGGCGATACCGTAATTGTAGCAAAGCAAGACACCCTGCCGCCACCCGAACCGGATAGCGCCGGTTATTTCACTAAAATTGAAACAGGCAGTACCACACCAGCCGAATTGGTTGCATTTGCCAATAGCTTAAAAGGCATTCCCTATAAATATGCCTCTACCGATCCTACAGAGGGCTTTGATTGTTCCGGATTTATAACATTTGTGTTTAATCATTTTAAGATCCCGGTACCCAGGCGTTCGGTCGATTTTACGTTTATGAACAAGCAAATAAACCTGCAAAATGCCAAAACCGGCGATCTGATACTTTTTACAGGTACCGATAGTACGGAAAGAGTGGTGGGGCATATGGGGATAATCATAGCTTCGCCGGGCCAGCCGCTATCATTTGTGCATTCCACATCGGGCAAGGCCGACGGTGTCACCGAAACGCCTTTTAATTCTTACTACAAAAGTCGTTATATGAAAACCATTCGCATATTTCCGCAGAACGATCATTAAAGTTTAGCCTATGATCGGTGTTATCATCATAGCTGTTCGGAAGAGTAGAGTTTGGGCTAAAGCCCGCTTTCTGGTTTCTCTATCCGTCCCATAAATGGGACGGCAATGAATGAGAAATTGTAAAAATAACTTGCATTTATCATTGCCGTTGGCTTTAGCCAACGGATCACAAACAAAACTTATAAGGCTTTAGCCAAAATTCGGAGTTTAGGCGTTATTTTGAATCTTCCGAACACCTATGGTGTTATCACTACATCACCTTACGGTAATGTTGTAAAATCATAAAAAGGCAATTCTTCATGCTCGTCTATAAAGGCCATATGATCTTTTAATTCCTCAAAAGCATTAGGGAACTTTTTATCGTTGATGGTAACAACAACCAGGCCTTGCGGGGCTATGCTGCCATATTTTGCTTTAGCCACGTCATTATCCGGGAAATCAATGGCCGACATCCATTGTGGGTCGAGGTATTTAATTGCGTTTAAGGTATCTATCTGAAATTCCTTTTCGTTTGACACGATGATCCAATAAGGCGATTTGCCAGTATCGGTTGTTTTTTGATTTTTAGTCACTAAACCTTTATCCACGCTGGCCATAGCCAAAACCGACTTTTGTGCAAATGTAGGGATGCTCAAAAAGGTAAGTATAGCGAGTAGTAATAGATTCTTTTTCATAGTGATTTTATAGATGCCTTGTATGTTACAAATAGCAAGCCAAAACTTATTATGCAACGCTGTGTATCATGGAATAGTACATACGGTTCAAAACTATAAATTGTTACATGCCATGTGTCACTGTATTTTGAGAAACCCTATCTTTTAGTGATATTGCTATTCAAGATAGACCTATGAAAACAGAAAAAGAAAAAATGTTATCAGGCGAGTATTATATCGCCACCGATGAAACCCTGGCGCAGGAAAGGCAACACTGCAAACAGTTGCTAAAGCAGCTGAATATTGATGAGTATGTAGTATCTGACCGTACCGATGCCATCTTGCTGCAGCTTATACCCAACGCGCCAAAAAGTCTCTATATAGAACCGCCCTTCCATTGCGATTATGGCTACAATATCACCTGCGGCGAAAATGTATATTTCAATGTAAACTGTGTTGTGCTTGATGTTATGGAAGTTAAGCTGGGTAATAACGTGTTCTGCGCACCCGGCGTACAAATTTACACCGCTACACATCCCTTAGACGCGGTTTTACGCCGCAGCAGGGAAAACGCCAAACCCGTTATTATTGGCGATGATTGTTGGATAGGGGGCGGTGCGGTGATCTGCCCGGGGGTAACCATAGGCAACCGTTGCGTAATAGGCGCGGGGGCAGTGGTCACTAAAAATATACCGGATGATTCGCTTGCTGTGGGTAACCCGGCGGTAGTTATCAGGAAGCTGGAAAAAAGCGAATGATAAGTCTGTAAGCACTTGGTCACAAACCTGTTACACAGATTTATAATATGTAATTGTAACTCATAAGTTAATTCCTTAATATTATGTTTTTGCAGGGCGAATGCATAAGCTAATCTCCGGAAAAAAATTACTGACTAAATTAATTATATGAACAAAACTTTAAAATGTGCATTATTAGCACAATCCATTCTGGTGATGGCACTAACTGCCGGCGCCCAAACAGTACAACCCAAGCTGATTGAGAAGGTAGCCAGGAAGGGTACAGAACTGGTTATACCCTACGAAAAGTATGTGCTCCCAAACGGGTTGACCATAATTTTGGCTGAAGACCACTCTGATCCCCTGGTACATGTGGATATAACTTACCACGTTGGTTCGGCCCGCGAGGAGATCGGTAAATCGGGCTTCGCCCACTTCTTTGAGCATATGATGTTTCAGGGAAGCGATCACGTTGCCAATGGCGACCACTTCAAAATTATAACCGAAGCTGGTGGTACCCTAAACGGTTCAACAAACCGCGACCGCACCAACTATTACGAAACTGTTCCGGCCAATCAACTGGAAAAAATGCTTTGGCTGGAAAGCGACCGTATGGGCTTTTTGCTTGATGCGGTTACCCAACAAAAATTTGAGGTGCAGCGTGCTACAGTAAAGAATGAGCGCGGCCAAAATTACGATAACCGCCCTTACGGTTTGGCCAGCGAATACACCTCTAAAAACCTTTATCCATATGGGCATCCATATTCATGGTTAACCATTGGCTATATCGAAGAATTGAATAAAGTAGGTGTAAACGATCTTAAAAACTTCTTTTTAAGATGGTATGGCCCAAATAACGCCACTATTACAATAGGCGGCGATCTTAATCCTAAGCAAACATTGGCGTGGGTAAGTAAGTATTTCGGCAGCATACCACGCGGGCCGGTTGTTAAAAATGCTTCATTCCCGGCACCGGTTTTAACGGCGGATCGTTACGTGTCATATACGGATAACTATGCTAAGCTTCCATTATTATCTGTCACATATCCGGGTGTTAAGGTTTACGACAAAGATATGTCGGCCTTAGATGCATTGTCAGAGATAATTGGCCAGGGCCGTAACTCTATATTTTACAAGAATTTTGTAAAAACGCGTAAGGCAGCACAGGCATCCATGAGTTCGTCAAATACAGAGTTGGCCGGCGAGATCACCATGCGAGTGGTTCCGTTCCCAGGGCAAACTTTAGCCGATGCTAAAAAGCTGATAGACGAGTCATTGGCCGAGTTTGAAAAGACAGGTGTAACTGACGACGCACTGGTACGTTTTAAAGCAAGTGCCGAGGCAAATGCTATCAATGGTTTATCAAGCGTTAGCGGTAAAGTATCTGAGCTGGCACAGTCGCAATATTTAACAGGCAATCCTAATCAAATTGGCCGCGAACTGGCCGATATACGGGCGATAACCAAAGAGGATGTAATGCGTGTTTATAACAAATACATAAAAGGTAAGCCCGCCGTTATATTAAGCGTATTGCCAAAAGGTGGCACCATTACAGCTGCTGCACCCGATAACTACACCGTAAATACTGCAAATTACAAAGCCCCTGATTACGGATACAACGGCTTAACCTACAAAAAAGCGACAGATAATTTTGACCGCGCGGCTAAACCTGGCATAGGTGCAAACCCGGCTATTAAGGTTCCGGCTATATGGACTGGTACCACGCCAAATGGTATCAAAATGATAGGTACTCAAAATACCGAGATCCCATCAGTATCTATCTCTATGTCTATAAAAGGCGGCGGTTTATACGCGATTAATAATCCTGCAAAGGCAGGTTTAGCCGGCGTTGTGGCCCGTATGATGAACGAGGAAACAAAAAGTTTTACTGCAGAGGAGTTTAACTCCGAGCTGGATAAACTGGGTAGTAACATCAGCGTATTTGCAGGCAGCGAGGAAATATTCATTAGTGTTTCGTCATTAACTAAAAACCTGCCAAAAACAATGACTTTGCTGCAAGAGAAATTGTTTAATCCAAAATTTACACAGGATGCTTTAGACCGGATCAAAAAGCAAACTATTGAGGGCCTTAAGCAAGCTAAAACACAGCCTGCCGGTGTGGCATCAACGGTGTACAGTAAATTACTTTACGGAACCGATAACGTGCGTACCTATTCAACAGGTGGTAACGAAGAAACGGTAGCTGCAATTACCCTGCAGGATGTTCAGGATTATTATGATAATTACTTTACACCATCGCAAACACAAATTGTTGTTGTGGGCGATGTTAACGAAGGTACTGCAAAAGGCAACCTGGCTTTCCTTAATGCCTGGAAAGATAAAACAGTAACCATCCCAACACCTGCAGAAGGGAAAACCTTTGATAAAACAACTTTATACCTGGTTGATATCCCGGGCGCTGCACAGTCAGAGATAAGGATAGGATACCTTGATAAACTGAACTACGATGCAACCGGCGATTACTATAAATTAGGTATAGCTAACTATATTTTAGGCGGTGCGTTCAACAGCCACATTAACCTTAACCTGCGCGAAAAAAGGGGCTGGACCTACGGTGCACGTTCCGGCTTTAGCTCGGGCAAATACGGTGGCGATTTTACTGCCTCTGCCGGCGTGCTGGCTACTGCAACCGATAGCTCGGTATATGAGTTTATTAAAGAGATAAAAGATTATCAAAAAGCAGGCATTACCGCTGACGAGTTAAAGTTCACGCAAACATCAATAGGCCAAAGCGATGCCCGCAAGTATGAAACTAATGGACAGAAAGCAGCGTTCCTATCGCGCATACAGGAGTATAATTTGAAACCTACTTATGCCGATGAGCAGAACAAGATCTTATCAACCATTACCCCGGCCGAGCTTAACCAGCTATCGGCAAAATACCTGAATACCGATAACATGATCATATTGGTTGTGGGCGATAAGGCACGCATCCTGCCCGGTCTGCAAAAATTAGGTTATCCAATTATTGAGGTAGACAGCGATGGTAAACCCAAACAATAATTACTGAACAGCGTAAAAGCAAAAGCCCTTTTAACATTCGTTAAAAGGGCTTTTTGTATTGAAATATCTTACTTAATAATTCTTAATGAACGGTACGCTGGCCGATCTGTATTCGGGCTTTTTTAATTGCAGCCTAAGTGCTTTAAAACTTTGCGTGGGCCCTTCAGATGCAAACAAATTGGTGAGCCATGCGGGTATGGCGCCACCCGGATCGAGCTGTATGGTATACTCTACCTTAACCTCGTTTTTACTTAGCGGGAAGATAAGCCATTTACTTAACGAGCTTTTTACTCTTACAATACCATCCCTTTCGGGTACCATTGTTGGCGCTACCGGGCCATGCATAGTTACCACTTTGGTGTTTTCATCTTGGGTGGTTATCAGGTGTGCCACAAAGTCGCGGTTTTGGGCGGGCCAGGGTAGGTTTATTTCAGAATAATAAAAAAGTTCGGAAGGGGACACTTGTTTAACCAGGCGGATAGATTTAGTATGATAGATCCACTCGGGGCGTGTTTTAAGATCAAGCAGCGTAGCTACCATCTGCGTTAGCGTAGATTGGTAATTGCACTCTATCCTTAAGGCTTTAAATTTTGAATTTGCAACAGTGCTGGTGTATATTTTAATACCATCTTTATCGCTTTTCAGCGCCCAGTTGTATTGGGCCGACGCGGTTAACGATGTGGTGATAAGCAGCAGTACAAAGAAAAGTAGTTTATTGAACATAAAGCAGCAAAAATTACCCGACAAATCTAATTATCCCGGGTAAACTGCGTGTCATAGGTTCAACACAAATTAAAATTCTTAGGCGGTAGCTACTAACTTGCTTGTGCTGCGATAAACAAACTCATTATAAATGTGCCTGCGCGCAAACCTACCCGGCGAATCGGCATTTACCAATTTAACGTAAACCGCTCTTGGTACATCAAAGTACTCATAAGAGTTACCGTCGGTAAAATCAACACGCAACACCTGCGATTTGTATTCAAAATCAACAATAGCCGCGGTTGTGGTTGTTGTAGTGTACTCGGCTAATGATTGTGCACGGGTTTCTGGCGCAATACTCACTAAAAAGTGATAAGCTTCAATAATGGTCTTACTTTTTTCCTCGGCTTCCAGCTTACTTTCTTCGCTCTCCTGAAATTTATCAGGGTGCCAGGCTTTCATTAAACCACGGTAAGTAGATTTAAGTTCCTGCAATTCGGTAGCTTCGGCAACACCTAAAAGTTTTCTGTAATCGACAATTTTTTTCATTGTATTAATAGTGTAATGTTATTGTCTTGTGAAAACTTTATTCAAAGAAAATAATTTTGCAAAGGTACGCTTTCTGCACCAGGTGGCGATGCTTAATTTAAAAATTAAAATAATGGTTGTAGAAGTGCTAAAAAGGATTTAATTTGTACGATAGATTTATCATAATAATATAATTTGACAAATATTCAGGCAGATGTAGAGGCTATAGGTCGTATAGACGCGGTAACATCAATATTAGAAGTAATTTGCCGTACCACCGGGATGGGTTTTGCTGCTGTTGCACGCGTTACCGATGATAAATGGGTTGCCTGCGCTGTTCGCGATGAAATAAAATTTGGACTGGAGCCAGGCGGTGAATTGGTATTGGAAACTACCATTTGTAATGAAATACGCCAGCATCACAACCCTGTTGTGATAGACCATGTTGCCCACGACGAGCTTTTTGCTAATCACCATACGCCGGCTATGTATGGCTTTCAAAGCTATATATCTATACCTATTACGCTTAAGAACGGCAATTTTTTTGGTACGCTTTGCGCTATAGACCCTAACCCGGCTTTGTTGAATAATGCCAAAACTATTGGCATGTTCAATCTTTTTGCCGATCTGATATCTTTTCACCTGGATGCTGCTGATAAACTGGCCATAACAGAATCGCAACTTTTAGAAGAGAAAAAAACTTCTGAATTGCGCGACCAGTTCATTGCTATTTTAGGGCACGATTTACGTAACCCGGTAGGGGCCGTACTAAATGTTGCCCAAATGTTATTACGCATGCCGCTTGATGACCGGATAAAACGGTTGGCCAACATACTGCAGGATTCGTCCTATCGGATGAAAGCATTAATTGAGAATATTCTGGATTTTGCGCGTGGCCGCCTTGGCGAGGGCATTGTATTAGAACGCAATGCTAATGAGCCCATTGAAAAAATATTAAGCCAGGTAATAATTGAATTGGGTATTATATGGCCCGATAAAACCATTGAAGCATGGTTCGATTTAAACTCGGCTGTTGATTGTGATGGTAAACGCATAGCCCAGTTGCTTTCTAATTTATTAGGAAACGCACTCACACACGGTAAAAAAGACGAGCCGGTAAAAGTTGAGGCGTTTTGCCAAAATAATGAGTTTATTATATCGGTAACAAACGCCGGCAAGCAAATTCCCGATGCTATACGCGACAGGCTTTTTCAGCCGTTTTATCGCGGCGAGGTTACTCCAAAACAGCAGGGGCTTGGTCTTGGCCTTTCTATAGCCGCAGAAATTGCACGTGCCCATGATGGTACCCTGGGGGTAGACTCTGGCAAGCAGGAAACTAAGTTTACTTTTAAAATGCCCTTAAGTAAAGGGTAATTTATAGCCATCAGTAATAGTGATAATATATCGCACCCTTTAATGAGGTGATCAACTGTTAAATTAATGTTTCTTATAAGTGAGCATTCTTATAAGTGGTAATAATAAGGTATATTTCGAAATGAAATTTTTTAATAATAGGATAATTTAGAGGGCTTATTAAATAATGGGAAATCTGGAAGATCCGTATATAAAACTTGCCCAATACGAGGAAAAAGAGAAGGAAATGCAACGCCGGTTAGATGAACTGACCGATTTTGTTGAGAATGGATTGACCCCATTGCATTGGGTAGATGGTGAGGGTATTATTAAATGGGTTAACCAGGCCGAACTGGATCTATTAGGTTATACAAAAGAAGAGTACTTAGAACAACCTGTAAGTAATTTTCATGCAGATGAAAATGTTATAAATAATATTTTAAGCCGTTTAACACAAAACGAAACACTGCAAAATTTTCCGGCAAGGCTTAAGTGTAAAGATGGCAGTATAAAGCATGTGCTGATAAACTCCAATGTTTTAATAAAAGATGGCCAGTTTATACATACCAGGTGCTTTACCAGGGATATTACAGGAATTAAAGATGAGCAGGCACAAAAAGAAAAACTGTTAATTGAACTGGAACAAAGCGAAGCAAGGCTAAGAATGGTAGTGGCCTCGGTAAACTTAGGCACGTGGGATTATGAACCTAAAATAGATAAGCTAACATGGTCTGACGAGTGCAAAAAAATATACGGTTTGCCTTTGGATAGCCAGGTAAACTTTAAAATGTATGCAGAACAGATCCATCCGGAGGATAGGGAACGGGTATTAGCGCATATTCAAAGCGTTATGATGTTCGGCTCTTCCGGCGAGTATGATATTACCCTGCGCATTATTCGGTTTGATGATAACAGCACCCGATGGGTGAGGGCCCAGGGTAAGGTGTATTTTAATACAGATGAGCAGGTAGAACGTTTTATAGGTACGGTAGTAGATATAACAGAAAGCAGGCTAGCGGAAGAAAAAAGCGCGAAACTGGCCGCCATAGTTGAATCATCTGATGATGCTATTATCAGTAAAACACTGGAGGGTATAATTACCAGTTGGAATGACTCGGCAGAGCGTACGTTTGGTTATACATCTGCTGAAATTGTAGGGCAGTCTATTTTAAAACTTATCCCGGATGACAGGCAGGAAGAAGAGCCTATGATACTATCCCGCTTAAGGGGTGGCGAGCGGGTAGAGCATTTTGAAACGGTACGCATCACTAAAGACAGAAAACTATTGAATGTTTCTTTAACTATTTCGCCGGTTAGGGATGCCCAGGGCAATATTATAGGTTTATCAAAAATAGCCCGTGATATTACCGAGAAAAAGCAGGAAGAACTCCGGAAAAATGATTTTATAGCAATGGTAAGCCACGAGCTAAAAACACCGTTAACAGCCGTAAGATCATATATACAAATATTGCTGGCAAAAGAGAAAAAAGAGGGCGATAGTTTTAAGATAAACGCCTTAACCAGGGCCGAAGTACAAACCAGAAAAATGACCACGATGATACATGATTTTTTGAGCCTGTCGCGGTTAGAAGAAGGAAAAATACAACTGCATAAAGAATTATTTGGGCTACATACAATAATTGAAGAAATTGCTGGTGATGCACAATTTTTAACAACAAACCATACCGTTAGGTTACAAGATTGTGAAAATGTTGTAATTTATGCCGATAAGGATAAGATAGGGCAGGTGTTGATGAACCTGTTAAGTAATGCAATAAAATATTCACCTAAAGGCGGTATAATTATTATTGGATGCGAAAAGGGCGAAGGCAAAGTAAAGATCTTTGTAAAAGACCATGGGGTTGGCATAAGCCCGGCAGATCAAAAAAAATTATTTGGTAAATTTTACCGTGTAAAAAACGAAAAGATAAAAACTGTATCAGGGTTTGGCATAGGGCTTTATCTTGTTTCAGAAATTTTGCGTTATCATCATAGCAAAATTGAAGTAGAGAGCCGTGAAAACGAAGGTTCGACCTTTTATTTTGAGCTTGATATGCAATAAATATATTATTCCTGTATGGGTATAGTGAACCAGAAGGTGCTGCCTATACCTGCTTCGCTTATTACGCCTATTTTGCCGCCATGGCGCTCTACAATTTCGGCACTGATATATAAACCCAGGCCCAAGCCGGAGTACTGCAGGCCGGTAGAATCTACCCGGTAATAGCGCTCGAACAGATGGGGTATTTTATCCTGCGAAATTCCGTCACCAAAATCCTGTACAGCTATTTTAGCAGATTTGTTTCGCTTGGTTATATCTACAATTATCTTCTTTGATTGTGGGGCATATTTCACAGCATTGTTTACCAGGTTAACTATTATCTGTTCTATTTTACTACGATCGGCAAAAACCTCCAGGCCTGTATCGCCACTCAATATCAGTTCATGATCACCGGCAAGGCGTAAATGATCGCAGCTATCATTTACCATTTCGTCAATTTTAAAATGAGTTTTATTGAGCGCCAGCTGGCCTGCGGTTATTTTTGATACGTTTAGTAAGCTTTCTACCAGGTGCTGCATTTTGGCTAAGCTGGTATTTGCCTTGTCAATAAAGGCAGATACTTTTTCGGGGTTATTGTTTGTTTTAATCAGCTTATCCAATATTTGTATAGATGCTTTTAGCGATGTCATGGGCGTTTTAAGCTCGTGGCTGGCTACACTTATAAAATCGTCTTTTTGTTGTTGCAGCCGCTTAAATTCTGTAATATCTAAGATGGTACCTAGCATACGTACCGGTGTATTATTGTTATCATGATAAAGTTTAGCCTGCGCACGTATCCAACGGATGGAATCATCGGGGTGTATTACCCGGGCCTCGTAAAACAGGTTGCCGCTTTTAAGGGCCATTTCATGTGCCAGCATACGGTGCTGGCGATCATCAACATGAATAACATTTGCAAGCTTCTTTCTTGATACTTCACCATCAAAACCAAAAATTGCATTGAACCTGGCCGATGTAACCATTTTATCGGTGGTCAAATCTAAGTCGAATGTGCCTATTTCGGCGGCCTCAATGGCCAGTCTGCCACGTTCTTCGGCATCCTCAATACTACGGCGGGCAATAACCTTATCGGTAACTTCAATGCCAATAACCATAATTGTATTTATAGTACCGTCAAAATGCCGTACAGGTTCATATACAAAATCAATAAACACTGTTTCGGGCTTACCGTCGCGAATCAATATAACTTCGTGTTCACTGGCAGAAAATGATACTCCGGAATGGATAACATTATTCATAACAGGCGCATATGCTGCTGCTGCTTCGGGTATGGCATCCCAAATGGTACGGTTCTCCATTTCCTTACGCTTTTTGCCCACCAGCTTCAGGTACGAATCATTTACAACCTCTATCATCAGATCTTCGGCCCTAATAATGCATATGCCTACAGGTGCCTGCCTAACCATGTTATACAATATCATTTCGCTTTCCTCAACCGCTTGTTTGGCCCGCTCCAACTCGGTAACATCGGTATTAAAAGCAGCTACCCCATACACCTTTCCATCGCCATTGTACATGGGCTGATAGGTAAATTTATAGTAAAAGGTTTGCAGTTTTCCGCCTATCAGCAGATCAACACGTTCGTTATTGCTGTAAAAAGGTTTGCCGGTACGGTACACACTTTGCAGATAGCCAAGAAAAGGCTGGTCTTCCAGCTCGGGCAATGCTTCAAAAAATGGTTTGCCTATTACGGATGAATCCCTATCCCAGGCTTTAAGCGTAGCGTTATTGGCTACGGAGATGATCATATCATCGCCGGTACATACATAAACAGGAAAGGGCGATATTTCAACAATATCGCGAAATGTGCTTTCTATAGGATCCAACTGTGTAAAAGTGTTTTACAGATTAAATAATTATCTCATAACAAAAATAAAAAACTTTCCCATACATGGAATAGCTATGACATTAATTAATAACACCCAAAACATAAATTGCCAGGCTTGGTTTTAACAAAAGCAAAATAATGTAAACTCCTTACGTTCAATATTGTTATATAAGCGGCAGCGGTATAGCTGCTCTTTAATATCGGTTACGTAATTGCCGGTATTAAAAGTAAAGATTTGTTAATATGAATGTTTTCACCGTAAAAAGCGACGTGCGTGGTTTGTCTGTTGGCTTTATAATAAAAGCGTTGGGCACTGACCGTTTCATAGCCGAAACAATAACAGGAACTGCCAGCCCAATTATTATATCCAAAAAAGATAATAAATGGCAATTGGAGAGGCCAGGGTCGCCGTGCCTGGAGCCTGACGACGTAGATGCGCTTGGGCTGGCTATTGAAAAGGAGATAAGCCAATGAAACAGGTAAAAACAAGCAAAAAAAATAAAGAGGTAAACATTGAAGCTTTGCCTGATAAAAACACGCTAAAGCAGGCCGAACAAAACGCACAGAACTCAGATAATTCAAACGAAGCAGCCATAGCAGCTGAGTTAAAAAACAGGGGAAACGATAACACTAAAAATTAAATGCCATGAAAATAGGAGTGAAAGATCCAACTACAGGGGCATTATTGTACTTGCAGGTAAAGCCCGAGAATATTAATGGTTTACATGGTTTTCGTATAATGCATGAAAATGGTTCAAGCTTTTTGGTCATAAACCGCCTGGGCAAGTGGCAATCTGCAGATGACCACCGTGTTGATGCAGAATTTCTGGTAAATATTGGCCTTGCGCTTGAAGGCGAACAGATACAGGAGCAGATTGTGCAGAATAAATATCAATAACAACTTTCCAAAACATTTAGGGGCAAAATGCATTGTTAGGTGTAAATACTAATAACAATACGATAACGTATGGTTGTTAATTACTTAACCTTGATCAAAGCATAATATATTGAAGTTTTTACCACGCCAGTTTATAGTAGCGCTTGTAATAGTTTTGTTATTAGCCCCTGCCTTTGTTTATTCCCAAACCGCGCAAGATGCCGAAAAACTTATTGTAGATAGCGTACCAAAGCCCAAAAGGCAACGCACATCATTTTTTGGCCCCACCCCGCCAGATACTAAACGTTTTGGGCGTGCTGCCGCCGAGTGGGGCCTGGCACAGGCAATACCTTTTAGTTATAACAGGTTTGTAGCCAATGCAATTTATTCGAGGGTAACCGGCGCAACAATAACCCGCAATTTAAACCCGGGGAGTTGGCAGTGGGACAAGGACATATTTAGAACCAACCAGTTTGGCCACCCATACCAGGGCAGCCTTTACTTTAGCTCGTTTCGCTCAAACGGTTACAGTTTCTGGCAATCGGCACCGGCTGCATTAGCCGGAAGCTACGTATGGGAAACCTTTGGAGAAAATGAACACCCATCGCCTAATGATTTTATTAATACCAGCTTTGGCGGTATAGTGCTGGGCGAGATGAGCTACCGGTTGTCAAGCAAAATTGTGAATAACCGCCACCGGGGTTTTGGCAGGCAATTGGAAGAAATAACCGCTTTTTTAGCTAACCCCATGAATGGCCTTAACCGCCTGCTTGATGGTAGGTGGGGCAAGGTTTATGGCAACCCAAAAGACCGCGACTCATCGCAGGTATCGGCAGAGTTTGACCTGGGCGCCCGCGCTTTTAACAGTATTACCGGTACAGTTGGTACCAAGGGCAAAACAGGCATATTCGGCAGGGCTAAACTAATGTATGGTAACCGCTATAAGGATTATCGCACACCGTTTAGTAATATTTATATCAATATAGAAATGGGAAGGGATGATAGCTCTATGGTGAACCTGCTTAGCGTGTATGGTTCGCTGGCGGGCTGGGAGTTGCGCTCTAACCGCGACCTTAAGCACCTGGTCATCCTGTCGGCAAATTACGATTACATTAGTAACGAGGCATTTTTTTATGGGGGGCAAAGTGTTAAGGCAAACCTTTTCTCGACGTATGATGTGAGCAAAAAATTCACCTTTAACACCAATATTGGTTTTGGCCCGGTACTATTGGCCGCGGTGCCCAATACCTATAATTCCAATGGCCGTAATTACGATTATACCTCGGGCTTTGGTATAAATGGCGGGGCTGGTTTGAAATTCGCCGAACGTTTTTTTGCGAGTATTGATTATCGCGGGGGATGGCTCTATACAGTAAACGGCAATAAATCTCATTACTTTTTACATACTGTAACCAGCGAGATAAGGTATGCGTTTTCCAAATCCCTTTCACTGGCCGCCGAGCCGGGCTATTTCTTTTTACGCGGCAAGTATGACGAGCATCCAGATGTTAATAAGCGCTACCCATATCTGCGTGTATCCACACGTTACAGTGTGGATTTTTAAGACATCCAAATTAATACTTATCTTAGTTGGGTATAAATTACCCCTGCGATGAAAAAGATATTCCTATTTGCGCTGCTTGGCATTTTAGCGGCAGGTGCAAAAGCCCAAGGTACAACCCAATACAATAAAGCTTTAGCAGACTCGCTTGGCGCCGATGAATACGGTATGAAAATGTATGTTCTGGTGATCCTTAAAACAGGCGAAAACAAAACAACCGATAAGACTACAATTGATAGTTTGTTTAAAGGGCATATGGCTAATATTGGCCGTTTAGCTGCTAATGGCAAACTGGTAGTAGCCGGCCCTATTGGTAAAAACGACAAAAATTACCGGGGTATATTTATCTTCAATGCCAAAACTGTTGAGGAAGCCAAAGGGTTATTAGCTACCGATCCGGCCGTTAAATCAAAACTATTAGATGCCGAATTATACCCTTGGTACGGCTCGGCCGCGCTGCCTGTTTACCTGGAAACGCATAAAAAAATAGAGAAGACCTCTCACTAACTTTTGCGCGACGGTTTACAAACTCTTAAATATTCCCCGCTTGCTGTGAGGTAGGAAGCAATGACGCGTTGTATTATATTGTGTTTATATCCCGTAATGTTCTATCACATCATCGGGCACTTTTACCCCACGGCCGGTTGTCATATCTATCATTACATAATCGAAGTAACCATCGCAGCAAACCTTATTGGTGGCTTTGTTTGTTAGGGTGAACTTTACCCGGCAACCTTTATCGTTTATGGTTTCTATGCCTGTTTTAACAATGAAGTAGTCGCCCATGGTAAGGGCTCGTTTATAATTTACATGGGCGGTGCTTATCACCCAGCCAAAACCGCGCTCCATAAATTTCTCCATAGCCATGCCGTAACAGCGTTCCATCTGGTCGTAACGGGCAGCCAATACATAATCAAAATACTTGCTGTTATGCACATGCTGAAACATGTCTATATCATCGGGGCGTACGCGCAGTTCGGTTTCAAAGGTGGAGTAGGGCATGGGGTTGAAAGTTAAAATTCAAAAGTAAAAGTTAAAATCGATTATTATGTTTTAATTCTCACAGCTAAAAGCAATAAAAATGCATCACATCTCAGCGTCTTTACGAGAAAAGATATCCAACCAATATTAAAAGATAAATACTTCCGTTATTAAGCTCAACAACCAATAATAACTATCACCAATCACAATTATGAAACACTTTCCACTATTGCTTATGCTGCTTAGTTTATCAAGCTGCAGAACGGCAACATCACAAACAAATTTTAACGGCGATATGGAACAGCTTACTGCTGATAAAAGTAGGGCGGCGGGGTGGAGGACCTCATCTCAGCCCGAGCAACTAAAGGCATATCCTGTTAAGGTTGATAGTGTGGTTAAGCAAGAAGGCAAATATTCCCTGTCTATTGAAAAAATAGCCGACGACGCGCAATTTGGTGTGATTAATTTTATTATCCCAAAAACATTTAAAGGGAATAAAGTTGAACTGAGAGGATATATAAAAACGCAGGATGTAAGAGATGGCTATGCCGGCATTTGGATGCGGATTGATGGCACTACAGCATTTGATAATATGCAAGCCCGCGGGATTAAAGGTACTACCGATTGGCAGGAATACATAATTGAATTACCCTATGATGAGGGCAAGGCTACAAACATAAACGCGGGTGCACTACTTGTAGGTGCAGGGAAAATATGGGTAGATAACCTAAAATTATTTATTGATGGAAAGCCTATAGAAAAGGCCACCGTAATACAAAAAAAGCTTACCGGGGCGCAGGCAGATACGGCGTTCCTTTCGGGATCAAAAATAGATACTGTTGTTTTAAATAAACAACAGTTAACTAATTTGACGGCTTTAGGGCAGCTGTGGGGATTTATAAAATATTATCACCCCGGGATTATTAAAGGTGGTTTTAATATGGATGCGCAGCTATTCAGAGTAATGCCCGCTGTATTAAAAGCAAAAAACAACGCCGAGTTAAGCAACACGCTTGAGGAATGGTTTGATAAATTTGGCGCTGTACAAAAGTGCGACGATTGCACACCTTATAATGGCGATGATATAAAGCTATCTCCATCGTACGGAATGTTGTTTACAGGCAATGTGTTGAATAAAACATTAACAGGAAAGCTGCATAGTATTTTATATAAAAATACCTTCACCGACAGCTACTACATAACTATGGAGCCCGGAGTAGGCAACCCGCGGTTTACTAACGAACTTGCTTACGTAGGTATGAAATACCCGGATGCCGGTTATAGGTTGCTTTCGCTATACAGGTATTGGAACATGATACAATACTTTTTTCCGTATAAGTATTTAATTGGTGAGGACTGGAATAATGTACTTGCAGACTGTATTCCCAAGTTTGCGGATGCTAAAAACGCAACCGAGTACACCCTTAACAGCCTTGCGTTAATAGCACGCGTACACGATACCCATGCTAACATCTGGGGTAATAATACTACTCTAAATAATTACAGAGGCAAAAATACTGTACCTCTTAAAGCAGAATTTATAGAAGATAAGCTGGTGGTAGCCAGCTATTATAATGATACCCTAAAGGTAAAACAACTGGTTAAACCGGGCGATGTAATTGAAAGCATTAACGGCCAGTCGGTATCCGCCCTTGTGAAAAAATATCTGCCTTATACCCCAGCATCAAACTATTCAACACAGTTAAGGGACTTGCCTTTTGCTAATTTATTAAGAGGGAATACGGCAGAATTTCAATTGGGCATCCTGCGCAATGGCAAAGCAAAAAAGATAATAGTACCGTCGATGCCTTTCAACAAAGTAAATTACAGTGGAGAGCAAGCTAAGAAAGGGTTTTACCTTTTAGATAATAACATAGGTTACCTGTACCCGGGTAAGTACCATAACAGCGACCTGCCTGAAATAAAACAGCTTTTTAATAACACAAAGGGGATTGTTATTGATATGCGGTGCTATCCGTCGGAATTTATGCCTTATACATTTGGCCCTTATATTAAAACCAATATGTCGGCTTTTGTGAAATTCAGTAGCGGTAGTATTTATCTGCCCGGCTTATTCACCTATAATATGCCGGTAACCATACCACCGGCAATCGAACCCTATACAGGCATGATAGTAGTTATTGTAAATGAGCAATCGCAAAGCCAGGCAGAGTATACAACCATGGCGTTTCAAAGTTCGCCCAACGTTACTGTAATTGGTAGCCAAACAGCCGGGGCAGATGGTAATGTATCAGCTATTACTTTACCGGGTGGTATATCAACCATGATATCGGGTATCGGTATTTATTACCCTGATGGTACCGAAACACAGCGTAAAGGTGTTAAAATTGATCTGGTTATTAAACCAACAATTGCAGGTATAAAAGCAGGTAAGGATGAGTTATTGGATAAGGCGAAAGAGATAATATTGAGTGGTAAAAAATAAAGAAGGGAAGGACGAAAGACAAAGGGGGCACAAGCTTCCGCGTTAGGGATAGGAGCGGATACCGGCCTGTGGCTAATGCCTGTGCAGTATAAGCGCATAGCCCGGGCCGCAGGCAACGCCCTTGGACAGTTGGCAGTTATTAGTTGGCAGTTGGCAGCTCACGCCTTTGCATGAGATACTTGCCGCTTTGCTAACACACCCCTAACCCCTCTCAAGAGGGGAATGGCTCAATTAGAGAATATTCTTAAACCAATGTTTTTTTCCACTTGCCCTTCTTAAACAAGATATAAGCGGCTACGCTCAGTCCAACTTCGGCAACCGGGATAGAAATAAAGACACCGGTTGGCCCCATTTCAAAATACTTGGCCAATAAATAAGCAAAAGGGATCTGGAATAACCAGAACGTAAATAAATTTATTTTGGTAGGTGTCCAGGTATCTCCGGC
>NZ_JAQBOI010000163.1 GCF_028288105.1 Mucilaginibacter sp.
GCTGAGGGAGAACCGTGGCGAAACTGCCGGTGGTTGTATAATCGCTTTTATCTATTACATCAAATGGCATTGCAGATGGCTCGGTATCCTCACCATATTTATCCAACGGAATTATTGATGGGAAATCGATATCTGGCAACACGCCTTTATGCTGTGTTGAGCTACCACTAATGCGATAGAATTTGGCTATTGTTAAATTTAACTGTCCAAATTTATTTTGGCTGCCGGTAGCTACCGCTTTTGTTTTACCGGTAAGCGCTACTAATTTATCTTTTAAGGTAGGTTTGATAACTTTATCAAGGTCGATAGCGTTTTGTACCGAGCCTTTACCATAAGTTGGGGTGCCCAATATTAAGCCGCGGCCATAATCTTGTATAGCGCCCGAGAAGATCTCTGATGCCGAAGCACTGAAACGGTCAACCATTATAGCCAACGGGCCAGAATAGGTTACAGATGGATCTTCATCTTTATCAACCTCAACTTGGTTACGCGAATCCCTTACCTGTACAACAGGACCGGTTTTAATGAACAGGCCGGTAAGTTCAACCGCTTCAATTAATGAACCACCACCATTTTGGCGAAGGTCAACAACTACACCATCAACGTTTTCGCGTTTCAGGCTGTCTAATATCAGCTTCACATCGCGGGTGGTGCTTTTGTAATTAGGGTTACCTGCTTTATAATCGGCAAAATCAAGGTAAAATGCCGGTATAGAAATAACGCCTATTCTAACGGTTTTTCCATTATTGTTATAGGTACGGATAGTTTTTTGAGCAGAAATATCTTTCAGGATAATTTTTTCGCGAACCAGCTCAACTACTCTTGGTTTAGCTGCAACAGCGCTACCTTTGGCAAGCAATTGCAAACGTACAGTTGTACCTTTTGCACCACGTATCAGGGCGATAGCATTATCTATCCTCCAGCCCACGATATCCTGAAATTCGCCGGTTTTGCCTTGTGCCACACCTACTATGCGGTCATCAACATGCACTTGTTTACTTTTATCGGCTGGGCCACCGGCTGTAACACTTTTAATGGTTACATACTCGTTTTCGCTAAGCAGCGATGCGCCAATACCTTCTATAGAACGCGACATATCAATATTAAAGTTTGCCGCAAGTGCCGGGTTAAAGTAGTTGGTGTGTGGATCAATAGCCTCTGTAAAGGCATCCATAAACGCCTGGAATACGTCCTGATTTGAAAGCTTGTTTGATTGCGACAGGATATTTGTGTAACGCTTTCTTAACGTTTCTTTATTAGCCGCCAGTTCTTTACCGGTAAGTTTCAGGTTAAGCAGATCATACTTTACGCGTTGCGCCCAAAGGTTGTGCAGCTCGGTTTCTGAGGATACCCAGGGCAACTTATCACGGTCATAAGTATAGGTTTCATTTTGAGAGAAATCAAAATTCTTGCCCAACTGCGCTACCGAAAAGTTCACATACTCGGTATATCTTTTTTGAAAAACGTTGAAGATATAAAACACATTGGCCAGGTTACCGGCTTTAATATCATCATCAAACGTATTTTTAAACTGATCAAATTCCTTTACATCAGATGCTAAAAGGTAGTTATGGTTCTCATCAAGCTTTTTAAGGTAACGGTCATATATAATAGCCGATATAGAATCATTCAACGGAACTTTCTTATAGTTATAATCTGAAACAAGGGTCGCTACATATTTTAAAACAACACTTTGCTGTTCATCGGGTTGCAGGTCATTAGGGCCTGCGTGTTTGTAGTTTGGTTTCGTTGGGGCTGCGTTGCAGGCAAGCGCAGTCGCTAAAACCAGCAATAAATATAATTTCTTGAACATATCTTTTACACTATTTAAATCGGGACCTGTGTGAAACATCAATACTTGTGCCTGTTTTTAACTTTGCATTATAAAAAAAGAGACAGCCACAAAGCCGTCCCGCTAATATATAGATTAACATATATTGAATAACAATATTACAATAATGTTTGATTTATTTAATTATAAGAGTCCCATTTTACGTAAATGTTACAAAAGCAGGGTTATTTTGACTTACCCGTAACATCAACAGCCTCAGCGTAGCGCAGTTCAGATTTAGGCAGCCACACTTTATTGCTTTGCACAAATTTGATCTTACCATCAATCATTTTAACATCATTGTTACGGCCGGTAGTGCGCGCAAGGTCGCGTGCTTCGGCAAGGTCCTGCTGGGCCTGGGTTAAATCGCCCAGATCGGCTTTTATCATGGCCAGGCTAACCAGGTTATTTATAGTATGCTGATGATCGTTTTGCTGTTTAGAGATCAAAATGCTTTGCAGGTAATACCATTTAGCTTCAGACAGGCGGTTCTCTTTAACATAGATCTGTGCCAGTTCGCTAAACTTATAGCTGGCTAAAGCGTACTCGCGGAAACGCATATTATGCTGTGCCGCCCGCATTACAATGCGTTCGTTAATTTCCAGACTAAACTGACTGCGTGCAATAGCTACTAACGTAACTTTTGGTTTAGAAAGAGGGGGTTTTGCTTCAAAAAACTTTTTTAAAGAATGATCTTTAACCTGCGCAATTTGCGGATATCTTTTGTGCTTTTTAAAATCGCCGCGCCACCATTGGGCTGATGCCGAAAGGTTAAGAGCACAAAGAATTACTAAAATAATGTATCGCATTTAAATCTTTCGCGGGGAATATTAAGTTAATTATTTTAACTTGTAACAAATATAAAAATTACTTTTCCGATTTACAATAGCTTAAGAAAGGTGATTTACCTCAGTGTCAGCACAATAAAAACCAAACACCTAAACGTGGGAAATGCGAAAATATTGCACTGCCGCAAAATTAACCTGATGCTATAACTGCAATTTTGCGTCTTATCTAAGAAAAACCCTATTCAAACACCTCAACTTCGCCATCATGCAGAGCCCAAACCATGTAGGGGTGGGTATCGGCATGGTAAATATCGCCGTTATTGGTAATTCCAACTACCCCGGCAAAGCCATTGTAAGGCTTCATTTCGTCGAGCGTTATTTCTGTCGCGGTAGATAGCGGCATACCATCGGTTACACGGGTAACAATTTTTGACGCTACAGACCCGCTTACAATATCCTCGCCCACACCTGTGCATGATATACCCGCATAAGCATTAGCATAGTTACCCGCTGTAGTTGCCGAATCGCTTACGCGACCCGGTATCTCAAAGCCTTTGCCACCAGTTGAAGTTGCCGCAGCTATATTGCCATAAAAATCGAGCGCTACGCAGCCAACAGTACCTAACCGGATAGAATCGCTTAGCTTTTTTTCGTATTCCTTACGGCGTTGAGGTGTTTCGGGGTTG
This sequence comes from Mucilaginibacter sp., assembly GCF_028288105.1. GTDB lineage: Bacteria > Bacteroidota > Bacteroidia > Sphingobacteriales > Sphingobacteriaceae > Mucilaginibacter. Next base: position 3,306 of record NZ_JAQBOI010000163.1, read on the forward strand.
TAATAGGCTACGCCGTTATTAATGGCAAAGCTAATTGCACCATGTCCGCTTAAAACACGGTCGTCATAGTCCATTAATTTTTCGGCGATGCAGATGGGATTTTTTACATCCTCAATATTTATCACCCCACTAAATTTTTGTGTTTTGCCATCCATCAGGGCGGCGCTTAATCTTATTTTTCCGTCGCTTTGGATCTGGGAACCGGTACCCGCGTTAAACAGGTCGCAGTCTTCCAGCAGGCAAACAGTATACACGGCGGTTTGGGCGGCTGTATGGTTTTCCAGGTATTTGTGGCCAAGCATAACAATTTCACGCAGGGCATCTTGCTTCGCTTTTTTAACCTCCTGGTTTGTTAACGATTCGCTAAAAAAACCTCCGTGTATGATCAGCTTCATTGTAATAAGTCATTATTATCCTGGGCACTCACATAAACACCCTCCTCTACCTTAACCACCTTTTTAATGATCATGCGGTGCTGTTGCAGGTCGTACTTATCAAATATCGACATTACATGCACCTTTAAGTTCTCAATAGAAACAGGGCTGCCTATCTCTACATCATAAACGTTAGTTTCTACAATATTCTTGCCATCAACAAGCATTATTAACCCCGAGCCTATGGCTTCCATCATACTGCCTTCGGTGATCAGCAAACCCGCGTCTTCGCCAAGGCCTATACCTAATATGCCCGGGTTAGTAGCCACCGCGTAAAGCAAACGGCCAATACGGCCACGCTGTACAAAATGCGTATCAACAATTACCGAATCAATAAACCCAAGGCCGGCGGTTATTTGCACTTCACCTTTTATAAGGGCCTCGTTGCTTTGCCCGCGGTATATCATATGGGTTGATGCAGCAGCTGCACCAGCAGATGTACCGGCAATAACAAAGTTTTCGTCCTGGTAACGTTGTTTTAAGATCTGCAGGAATTGCGTACCACCAAAAATCGCGGTTAAGCGTAATTGGTCGCCACCGCTAAACATTACTACATCGGCTTTGCTAATGCGCTCTAAATACTCGGGGTTTGAAGCGTCCTCCCGGCTTTTTATATGTAAAACATTTACATGTGTAACGTTTAACTGGTTAAAAGCTTTAATGTATTCGTTGCCTACCAGCTCGGGTATTTGCGATGCTGTGGTAATTACCTCAATAACAGAAGCTTCGTGCTTGTCCGACTCGTTAATGATGCGCTTAAGTATGCCCTTTTCAAAAAATTTAATATAGTTAGGCTGCATTATATGTTCCAACACACTCACGTTACTGCCCATATCCACAGCGCCTCCAATTATTACAAGTTTTCCTTTCGGGACATCCATAATCTTTATATCAATTTATACAAATTAAAATAAAATTGATTAAAAACTAATGTATTAATTAATAAAAATGCATTTTTTGGCTAAAACATTTCATAACATTCATAAGTTTTTTAGCTTTAGAACTATTATTATCCCACCCAATTTCGGAAAGCATCTATGAAGATCGAGAATATACAAGTACTACGTGGCCCAAACCTTTGGAGCGTTAGCCGCAAGAAATTAATTCAAATGCGACTGAACCTGGAGGAAATGGAAGACCGCCCATCTAATACCATTGATGGCTTTTACGAACGGATGAAGGCACTAATGCCCAGCCTGCATAGCCACCGTTGCTCGCCGGGTGTACCAGGCGGCTTTTTTGAGCGTGTTGTTGCAGGCACCTGGATGGGGCATGTTATAGAGCATATCGCTTTAGAGATACAAACCCTTGCAGGCATGGATACCGGCTTTGGCCGCACCCGCGAAACCAAAACACCGGGTACTTACAATGTTGTATTTGCCTATCTGGAAGAGAAAGTAGGCGTATTTGCCGCCGAAGCTGCTGTGAATATTGTCCAAGCCTTAATTGACGGCACAGATTACGACCTGGAGAAAGATATCCAAACCATGCGCGAAATTCGCGAGAATACTCGCCTTGGCCCAAGTACAGGTGCTATTGTACAAGAGGCTATTTCCCGTAAAATACCATGGATAAGATTAAATAATCAGTCGTTAGTACAACTGGGTTACGGTAAAAATCAGGTACGTTTCCGCGCTACCATGACGGAGAAAACCAGCTGCATTGCCGTTGATATTGCCGGTAATAAGGACGAAACCAAGCGCATTTTACAGGAGCAGGCTATCCCCGTAGCCAAGGGCGTCACCATCAGCAAAACCGAGCAGGTAATTGAGGCCATTGATAAGATAGGTTTCCCGCTGGTATTTAAACCGCTTGACGGTAACCACGGCCGTGGCATCAGCATCAATATAAATACTACTGAAGATGCTATAGCGGCGTATGAATTTGCCGCCAAAATATCACGCAGGGTAATTGTAGAGCGTTTTGTAACCGGTTACGATTTTAGGGTTTTAGTGATCGATAATAAAATGGTTGCCGCTGCATTGCGCGACCCGGCCCATGTTAAAGGCGATGGCAAACTAACTATTCAGGAACTGATAGACAAAGAAAACACCGACCCGCGCCGTGGTTACGGGCACGAGAATGTATTAACCCTTATTGACGTCGACCGCGATACCCTCGACCTGCTGGAAAAGAAGGGTTATACTTTAGATACCATCCCTGAAGCAGGCGAAAAGGTGTTTGTAAAATCGACCGCTAACTTAAGCACCGGCGGTACATCTGTTGATGTTACCGACCATGTGCACCCACAAAATATATTCATCTGCGAACGCATCTCTAAAATTATAGGCTTGGATATATGCGGTATTGATATAATGGCCAAAAACCTTACCGAACCCCTTACCGATAACGGTGGCGTGGTGTTGGAAGTAAACGCCGCACCTGGTTTCCGCATGCATATTGCACCAAGCGAAGGCCTGGCGCGCAACGTGGCGGGGCATGTTATTGACATGCTTTACCCGGCAGGTAAATCGGCACGGATCCCTATTATTGCCATAACCGGTACCAATGGCAAAACCACCACTACCCGTTTAATTGCGCACATTGTAAAAAACAATGGCCACCGTGTAGGGTTTACCACCAGCGATGGTATTTATATACAAAACAATATGATGCTAAAGGGCGATACCACCGGCCCGGTAAGCAGCGAGTTTATACTAAAAGACCCCACAGTTGATTTTGCCGTTTTAGAAACCGCCCGCGGTGGCATATTGCGGTCGGGCCTGGGCTTTAGCTCGTGCGATATTGGTGTAATAACCAACATTCAGGAAGATCATTTAGGCCTTTCAGACATACATACCCTTGAAGACCTTACCCGTGTAAAAAGCGTGGTAATTAACTCGGTTAAAAAAAGTGGCTGGGCGGTTTTAAATGCCGATAACAAATATTGTGTACAGGTTGGTAAAAAGGCAGATTGCAACGTTGCCTATTTTAGCAGGGACGAAAAAAACCCGGTTATTGTAGCACATTGCAAAAAAGGCGGCATTGCCTGCGTATGCGAGAATGGCTTTATCACCATAATGAAAGGCGACTGGAAGATACGTGTACAACGCACCATCCAGATCCCGTTAACATTTGGAGGTACTGTGCCATTTATGATTGACAATGTAATGGCGGCCACACTGGCTACCTTCGTACATGGCTTTAAAACCGAGGATATCAAGATCTCGCTGGAAACCTTTATCCCATCGGCAGCACAAACACCGGGGCGTATGAATGTCTTTGAATTTAAAGACTTCCGCTTTATGATCGATTTTGCGCATAACCCCGATGGTTATAACGGTATCAAAGAATTTTTAAGCCATATAGATTCTCCGCTGAAAATTGGCATTATAGCCGGCACAGGTGACAGGCGCGACGACGATATCCGCGAGCTTGGTAAAATAGCTGCAGAGATGTTCGATTACATTATACTACGCCAGGAAAAACATCTTCGTGGCCGAACAGCCGAAAATATTTTGAGTTTACTTATCGATGGTATCAAATCGGCAGATCCCAATAAAAAATATGAAGTGATACCAAAAGAGATTGATGCTATTAAACATGCCATGAGCCTGGCCCAACCGGGTTCGTTCATCACCGCCTTAAGCGATGTAATAAGCAATGCTATTGAAACGGTACAAAACTACCAGGAGCAGGAACGCAACGGGTTGTTTAACGT
>NZ_JAQBOI010000242.1 GCF_028288105.1 Mucilaginibacter sp.
TCGGCAACCGGGGCATCGAAAAATGAGAATAGCCTGCTTAAGGTGTGGTAAGCAAGCGAAACAAAGCACCTAAGGATTTCGGTACAGGTAAGCGGTTAACCTTCCTTAATCCCTACAATTAAATAACTGCTATGCATGTAGAAAGCTTTACTTATACCATGTTTGGACGAGGGTTCGAATCCCTCCGGCTCCACACTCAAAAGCCTAACCAATTATTTCTAATTGGTTAGGCTTTATTCTTTAATAACAACAATTGGACAACACGAAAACAAAGCATCCGGTAAATAACATCCAAAATAATATTATTTACTTTTCTGATAGTTCGGTCAAAGGGATTGAGTTACCTACGTGCTTTACCTTCCCTTTTTACTATGAACCCCATCCACTTACAAAAATAGCAGCTGCCGAACTTCAATGTTATCTGGAAACCCAAACGGACCTGCATCATAATTTCGGCCTTACAAAAGATCAGCAGGGGCTGGTAATCGGAAAAATGTTTGGTGTTTTAGTGGTTCAGGACAAGGAAGGAAACTTAGGCTACCTATCAGCATTTTCGGGGAAACTGGCCGGCTCAAATGACCATCCTAAATTTGTCCCACCGGTTTTTGATATGCTTATCGAAAACAGCTTTTTTTTAAAAGAGCAAGAGACCATTCACACTATTAATCTGCAGATCAGAAAAATAGAATCGGATGATAATTACAAAAACTTAAAACAGGATCTTGAGCGTTCAAATGCCTTATCCATTCAGGAAATATCTGATCTTAAAAAACAATTAAAGATCAATAAAGCGGCCCGGAAAAAACTCAGGGAAGAACAAAAGAACAGGTTAAGTGAAGATGCTTACATCTATTTTGAAGCAGATTTGATTAAACAAAGTTTACATGATAAACATTTGCTTAATGTGTTATTGAATAAATGGGGGCAGGTTTTAAGAGAAATAAGGTCTGGGATGGAAAGATCCGAAGCCGAGATCGAAGTTCTAAAAAATGAGCGTAAGGAAAGATCTGCTGCTTTACAAAAGCAACTATTTGAACAATATGAATTCTTGAATAAAGACGGTGACAAGAAAAGTTTACAGTCTATATTTAACGACACCACTTTTGGAAAGCCACCTTCGGCTGCCGGAGAGTGCGCGACGCCCAAATTATTACAATATGCTTTTTTGAACGGATACAAGCCAGTTGCAATGGCAGAATTTTGGTGGGGTGCTTCCCCAAAGTCCGAGATCAGGAAACACAAACAATTTTATCCGGCCTGCACAGGAAAGTGCAAACCCATCCTTAAACATATGCTTGAAGGGATCACTTTAGATGAAGACCCACTTCTAAAAAACCCGGGAGAAAACCGCGAACTTACGATTATTTACGAGGATGACGCTTTTGTAATAGTTAATAAACCCGCCGAATTACTTTCTGTTCCGGGTATCCACATCCAGGATTCGGTTTATACACGGCTTAAATCAGCATTTGTAAATATTGAACCTTTGATGATTCACCGGCTAGATATGTCAACCTCCGGATTGTTGGTTGTAGCAAAAACAAAAGAAGCACATAAGTCTATTCAAAGGCAATTTCTTAAACGAACTGTAAACAAACGTTACACTGCCTTGATTTCTAAAGTGATGGTCCCAGCAGCGGAAGGCGAGATCGTACTCCCATTGCGTGGCGACTTACATAACAGGCCAAGGCAACTGGTATGTTCTGAATTCGGAAAAAAAAGTATAACCAAGTGGAAAGTTATTACAGCTAATGAAACAACCACTAAAGTTCATTTTTGGCCACTAACCGGGCGTACCCATCAATTGCGCGTCCATTCGGCTCACGAGGAGGGGCTTAATGCACCTATTGTTGGAGATGACCTGTATGGTACCGTTTCTGAAAGATTATATCTCCACGCTTCTTATCTTGAGTTTGTACACCCCATAACTAAAGAAAAACTTAGTTTTGAAGTTGCAGAGGATTTTTAAATGATAAAAAAGAATGACCAGATATTAGAAGTAGATCTTGCTCTATTTATTAAGATCACTCAATAACGTTAAAAGCGATATTAGGTATCCGACTTGTATCCCTCCCGCTTCACTAAGGCAGCTTAATACTTCAATTCCAACAAATAGGGCAAGTAAATGATGACGGCGCATACAACTGCGAAAAAACATATTATAAGCACAGCTCCAGCAGCCAAATCTTTTACCTGGCCAATCAATGGGTCTTGTTCTTTAGTAACCCGGTCCGCTAACTTTTCAATGGCTGTATTGAAGATCTCTGCCATCCATGCCAGGCCAATCAGCATCAGCGTAATGAGCCACTCTGTCTGATTGACTTTCAGCAGGCTGTTTACCACGAAGACGGCAATAGCAGCGGCAAGATGAAAGATCATGTTATGTTCGAATCTAAATGCTAACCATATTCCACGAATGGAGTATTGATAGCTGGTCAGGTGTTTCTTGATTCTGTTCATGCTCTTTCGATATTTTATGCTATTTTAAAACATGTGATAGATAAACAATGCAATAAGTGGCGAGACAAACTATCGTTTTTGTATTCAGCGAAGCTAAAATATTCTGCTTGTCAGACTTATCACTAAAAAAGCAGCTACCTAATATCCAAAATAAAACAGAAAATCCCATGTCCATAAAGTCAAATCGTCCATTGGTAATATGAACGAACTGAAGTATTTCCAATGTAAAACTAAATATAAGTGGAATAAATATGCAGTCAATCCGCCAGTTATTTAGCCTAATATAATACGGTTTTGAAGTAAGCGTAATGCAAAATACCCATAGCCCCTCAGGTAAAGAATAAATCACAATATCGTTCAATGGTAATACCTTAACGATATGTGCCTTTAACATTGTGTATGTCTCGAATGAAATCATACGAATGAAGATCTCGTTCACGACTGTCCTGCCTGTCCGATAAAATAAATAAATAAACAAGCTTATGAACAACGATACGCAAATAAAAATATACTTCCTCCTCACTTTTTCTGGTAAATCAAAAGTTTAAAATATGATGTTAAGCCAAAATGAACTTCTTTTAGAAGCCTAAACTTCTTGATCGTGGTTATCTCATCGATGTAAAAAACTGACTTAAAGTGAAATATTTTTGAAATGGTCATAAATGAACGATCAACATATTTAAGCCAGTTATTGGGCTAAAGTGATTAAGAATAAAAACTTGTCCTTGCGGTTTTAATACCCTTAATACTTCTTCCAATAATTGCTCTGGATTATCTACTACGGCAATAACATGCGAGAGAACAACGTAATCAAATTCTTCATCATAAAACAAAAGTGACTTACCATCCATTTTAAAAACCTTGATATTTCCACAACATTTTTTCCGGGCTATTTCAAGCATTGCTGCAGAAGTATCGATACCAACTATCTTATGCTTTTTATAAAGTTGGAAATGAGCACCGTTACCAACACCGATCTCAAGCAAATTCCCATCAGGCAACCTATTGATCTCGTTAAATAAAACTTTCTTTTGTGGTTTGAGAAAGACATCCACCAACGGATATAAGAATGAGAATTTATTGTAAAAGTGATCCGTTTGTTTACTCATCTTAAATCATCTAAATTATACTAACGTCACTTAATGAATTGGAGACTACGTTCCAGTTTGGCAACTGTCGCTGTAATCATATATAAGGCAAAAATAATAATTTACTTTTTATTTCAAAGTACTTTGATGTTATAATTTTATACAACAAAACATACCCAACCGGATAGTTGATTTAGAGTAACAAAAAAAGGCACCCTATTATGGTGCCTTTTTATACTGTTCTTAGGATATATGATCAACTTATACCTCAAAAGAGAGAATCAAAAGTGACTCATGGCTATGAACCTATTATAAATCAAACCTGTCCAGGTTCATCACTTTATTCCAGGTGGCTACAAAGTCTTTTACAAACTTGTCTTGTGCATCTGTGCTTGCATACACTTCAGCAACAGCCCTCAGTTCGGAGTTAGACCCAAACACCAGATCGGCCCGGGTACCTGTCCACTTTATCTCACCGGTAGCACGGTCGCTGCCTTCATAAAGCTCCTTGGTGTCAGCCACCGCTTTCCAGGCAGTGCGCATATCAAGCAGGTTTACAAAGAAATCGTTAGTTAGCTGGCCCGGGCGAGATGTGAAAACGCCATGCTTAGATCCATCAAAATTTGTATTTAATACGCGCAGGCCACCTACCAACACCGCCAACTCCGGCGCTGTCAATGTGAGCAACTGGGCCTTATCTATCAGCAACTCTTCGGTAGCTACCGGGATTTTTGATTTGCGGTAATTACGAAAACCATCGGCAGCAGGCTCCAAATAGCCAAATGATTCCACATCGGTCTGCTCCTGTGCGGCATCCATACGACCGGGCGTGAACGGAACCGTAATAACATGACCTGCATCCTTAGCCGCTTTTTCAACACCCGCGCAACCCGCCAGTACGATCAGATCTGCCAGCGAAACTTTTTTACCACTCCCCTGCGCACCATTAAATTCTTGCTGAACCCCTTCCAGTACGTTTAACACCTTTTGCAGCTGCGCCGGGTTGTTTACCTGCCAGTATCTTTGCGGGGCTAAACGAATGCGGGCACCATTGGCGCCACCGCGTTTATCAGAACCACGGAAGGTAGAAGCTGAAGCCCACGCTGTAGAAACCAGTTCCGACACGCTTAAGCCAGCTGCTAATACTTTTGCTTTGAGGGCAGCAATATCACTCTCCCCTATCAACACATGGTCAACTGTGGGGATAGGGTCCTGCCAAAGCAGTTCTTCTTGTGGTACATCGGGTCCCAGGTAACGTTCGCGGGGTCCCATATCACGGTGTGTTAATTTGAACCATGCACGTGCGAAAGCATCTGCAAATGCTTCATGATCTTCTAAAAAGCGCCTCGATATTTTTTCGTAAGCCGGGTCAAGCTTTAAAGAAAGATCGGTAGTAAGCATGGTTGGCAGATGCTTTTTAGAACTATCGTACGCATCGGGAATGATAGCTTCTGCATTTTTAGCTACCCACTGATGTGCGCCGCCCGGGCTTTTAGAAAGTTCCCACTCAAAGCCAAACAAATTCTCCAAAAAATTATTGCTCCATTGGGTTGGCGTTTTTGTCCATGTTACTTCCAGCCCGCTGGTAATGGTATCAGCGCCTTTACCGGAGCCATAACTATTGCGCCAGCCAAAGCCCTGCATTTCAACATCAACAGCCTCGGGTTCTTTGCCTACATTGTCTGAAGGAGCTGCACCATGGGTTTTGCCAAAGCTGTGGCCACCGGCTATCAGGGCAACTGTTTCCTCATCGTTCATGGCCATGCGGCCAAAGGTTTCGCGAATGTCCCTGGCTGCCA
>NZ_JAQBOI010000246.1 GCF_028288105.1 Mucilaginibacter sp.
CTCATTAAAGCAGATGGATTATTATCGCTCTGTTTACGGGGCTGCATTGTTGCGGCAACACCATCGGCTTTACTTTTTAATACAGACAATGACGATGACTTATCTTTATTTATGGCTACATAGCCGCTACCTAAAACGGTATCCTGCTTTTGGTTAGCCATGTAATCTACTATCATATCCTCCACATGCGAGCTATCCGGCAGCTTCTTTGCGGCATCCATCGACTCGTTATTCACCTCAGACGCCCCACCCGGCGATGGATTTGGTAATCTGCGTACTGAAACGGTAGCCTTGTTTTTATCTGCCGGTACCTTTGCATTTGCATATACTTTGCCTTCTGGTTGTGAAATAACAGGTTGGATCTTTTCTTCTTTTAAAACCTGTGTTGTATCTGATTGCCCGGCTTTCAGCGGCTGGTTCATAGCCACCTTAGGCGCCTGCGGTTTTTCGTTGCCCTGATAAAGCACACCAACAACCACCACAAAGCCTATTACACTGGCCGCAATAGATATTACCGCCCAAGGTACTATGCGCCGGGTTTTAGTAGCTGTGCGGGCTTGTAAGCGCTGCTGCAAGGCACTCAGGCTATCCTGCTGACTGCCCACAGTACCGTATCCCTCCAGCGCATCCATTAAAAACGGATCGTTTTGTGCCTCGCGTTCTAATTTATGCATAGCAAGGGCATCAAGCTCTCCGTTAAGATACTTCTGTATTTGCGATATGTAGTCCCGTTTATTCACTATTCTTCTCAAGGCAAATTTTAAGGTTGCGCTTTCCGTTTTGTATATAACTTTTTACCTCGTTCATGGTAAAGCCGGTTATATCGGCAATCTCTTTATAGCACTTCTCGTCAAGGTAAAATAACTTTACGCTTTCTTTTTGTGCTGCTATTAACTTATCCATACATCGTTCCAAAGCTTGCATGGCTTCTTCGCGGTTCTCAGTATCAGGATGCAAAACCGGCGTAAATTCCATAAACTCATCTAAAGCCACGGTCTCCATTTTTTTACCGGCCCGTAACTGCATCAGGCAATGGTTACGGCTTAATACATATAACCAACTCCTAAACTGTTTTATTTCATGCTGATGTACCTTTTGTGCCAGCTCTTCAAATATGGCCATTACGGCATCCTGCGCCGCTGCTTCATCTTTTAAATACTTTAAGCCAACACCATAAACAAGCGGCATATACTTTTCATACAGCTTACCCAAAACCTCTAAATCGCGGTTTTTATGGTAACTGTTAAGCAAAGCTTCGTCTGCGGTATCGTCTGGTTTAATTGGTCTGGTAAAAAACTTCATCAAGCGGAGTGCAAAATAATTTTTTTTAACCGCTTATGGAAATCTTATCTGCAATGCATCCTGTAATAAAAAACGTAACAGATTATGAAAAGGTTTTTATTAATTATCATGATGTTTGCCGCACTTACCGGGTTTAAACGTGGCACAACACACACCATTAGCGGAACTGTATATTCTGCTGATGACAAATTGCCATTACCCGGCGTAACAGTTTTACTAAAAGGGACAAGTACCGGTACGCAAACAAACGCTAAAGGTACCTATTCTATAACCGTGTCCGATAATAACGCAACCCTGATCTTCAATTTTATTGGCTTTCAACCGCAGTATATCACCATCGGTAGTAAAACTAAAATTGATGTGTACTTAAAAGTGGCATCAAGCTCGTTAAACGAAGTGGTGGTGACCGCCTATGGAGTTCAGAAAAGGAAAGATGTAACCGGCAGTGTTGCTCAGATAAATAACAAAGACGCCTTAAAAAGTACCCCACAAAGGCTTCAGGGCCGGGTATCGGGGATTGTCGTTAACGGAGCCCCGGGATCTGCCCAAAAAATGATGATAAGGGGAGTAAACAGCTATGGGTATGTAAGCCCCGCCCCTGCAGAAGATAATGAAAGCTACAAAGGCATCACCGAAAATAGCTTCACCAATGCCGGTACCACTCCACTATCAACCTTTTCTGTTGATGTTGATGCGGCATCATACAGTAATGTAAGGCGATTTATCAATAACGGGCAATTGCCCCCTGCAGATGCTGTGCGTGTGGAGGAAATGATAAACTATTTCAACTACAACCTTGCAGGCCCAACGGATAATAGTCCGGTTGCCATACATACCGAGCTTTCGTCGGCACCGTGGAATACCAAACACCGCCTGCTACGCATTGGCTTAAAGGCAAAAACTATCGCTACTAAAAATTTGCCTGCATCAAACCTGGTGTTTTTGATAGATGTATCGGGCTCTATGAACAGTGCCAATAAACTGCCGCTGGTACAATCGTCTCTAAAAATGCTGGTAGACCAGCTGCGCCCGCAAGATAAAGTTGCCCTTGTAGTTTATGCAGGTGCCGCGGGTGTGGTGCTGCCATCAACCAGCGGCGATAAAAAAGAGACTATTAAAAATGCTATAGATAACCTAAGTGCAGGCGGATCTACCGCTGGTGGCGAGGGTATTAAACTGGCTTATAAAATTGCTGCCGAAAACCTGATAAAAACCGGCAACAACCGTATTATACTGGCTACCGATGGCGACTTTAACGTTGGCGCATCAAGCGATGATGATATGGAAAAGCTGATTGAGAAGAAACGCGAAAGCGGCATTTTCCTTTCTGTTTTGGGTTATGGTATGGGTAATTATAAAGACAGCAAAATGGAAACCCTGGCCGATAAAGGCAATGGCAACTATGCCTACATTGATAACATTACCGAAGCCCGTAAAACATTGGTGAGCGAGTTTGGCGGCACATTATTCACTGTTGCTAAAGATGTAAAGCTGCAGATAGAGTTTAACCCGGCCAAAGTACAGGCTTACCGCCTGCTGGGTTACGAGAACCGTATTTTAAACAAGGAAGATTTTAACGATGATAAAAAGGATGCCGGCGATATGGGCAGCGGCCACACCGTTACCGCCTTTTATGAGATTGTACCTGCCGGGATAAAAGATGATTACATGGTTAGTGTTGACCCGTTGAAGTATCAGAAGAACGAAGTTAAGGTTGCTGCTTCGGGTTCATCAGAAATGATGACCATAAAATTCAGGTACAAAGAGCCGGTTTCATCAGTAAGTAAAATGAGCCAGGCGGTTGTTTATGATAAGCCTGTAGACTTTAAACTTACTTCAACCGATTTCCAATTTGCATCTGCAGTAGCTGAAGTGGGTATGCTGCTGCGCGATTCTAAGTTCAAACAAAAAGCCAGCTTTGCGCATGCTATTGCTACCGCCCGTGCCGGCAAAGGCGACGATGGCGAAGGCTACCGATCAGAGTTTATCCGCCTGGCCGAAAGCGCGAAGCTGCTGAGCAAAGGCACTGAATTGGCTAAGGTTGGTGATGATGAGTAAGTAGTAAAACCGATATGTCCCCACCACGCGTCATTGCGAGGTACGAAGCAATCTCTTTAAGCAAATCCACCATGCAAGGTGTACAACTATCCTAAAGAGATTGCTTCGTACCTCGCAATGACGATTGGGGTAGGTAAGTTTATATCCCGCTAAACGCTTCCAGATACTTATCAATATAAGCCTGTTTGGTTTTGCTTTTATATTGCATAATAAACCGGGGATGTTCCAGCGCTACTATCTTTTTGAAAAACCCATGCTCGTTATTCAGCTTCTTCAAAAACTTCTCATTTTGGCCGGTGCCAAAACAAAATGCCACATCGGTATGGCAGCCCAAAGCAATTTGCTTTTTTATGTTATCGATCATAAAAGGGGTTACTGTAGTACTAAGTTCCCGGCTATCATAGTAGTTGTAATTCTTTTCCCTGCCCTTATTATCCATCGCCGTAAAACCCAGCGGACAAAGCGAATTGATATAAAGCTTATTATAGAACGCTTCCACGCCGCCATAAGCGTTTATCATTTCGTAAACATAAACAGATGATGGCTCGTGAGTTAACTTACCCTCATAAGCAATGCCACATTCAGATATCAGGCGCTTGGGGTCGGTAAATGGGACCCCTGTTAATCCGCCGCCAAACCTGCCGGGGTTAATACCAAGAATAAGGTGGCGCTTATTATCGTCGTTATAGTATTTGCGATAAAATTCTGAAGAGATCCGTAGGGCATTTTCTTCTTCCCTGTATGGGTTCATGATACGGATACCATTGGGTAATGGCGGGCCGGTGTATTCCAGCCGCTGGTTAAAATTGATCACTTTATCGGCGAATGTCATCGTGGTTATTCTTTTGCAGGATCTTGCCCAAATACCTTACTCAGCATATCATAAAGCTCGGGGTGTTTGGTTTGAAACTGGTCGGGTTTTTCAAAAAAGTATTCGGATACCACGGCGAAAAACTCTGCTTCGTTTGTGGTGGCATACATGTCGATATCCGAATGCCCGCTTTCTATTTTGTGGATCTCCTGGTGCATCATCCGTACCCAGGGCTCAATGTATTCATGCGACAGAAAACCCTCGGGGATGCCATCTGTAGCGCCATCTGCTTTATCCAACAGGTGCACAAATTCGTGGATGCCGGTATTTTCCATGCCGGTATTTTTAGAGAAACCTTTTACGAGTGCATTGCGCGATAATATCATTTGTCCGTTCATGAAACCGCTACCTACCATGCCCATAATATTACGACCTTCACCCTCGTTCCCTTCAAACTGGAAATCTTTATCAAAGGTATCTGGATACAAAAGCACGTTGGTTACATTGCGGTAGGTCCAGTCTTTAAAAGCAAAAATGGGTATCACCGCACTGGATGCTACCATAATACGGTCGGTATCTGTTATCACCAGGCCTACGCCTTCTATCCGTACGGTATTCAAAAACGTTTGTATCTTTTGCTCAAATACTGTTTTATCAGTATCGCTTAACTTGTTATAATAGTCTACATGCTGGGTAAACAATCCCTTTAATTGCTGGGTAGGCCATTGCACCGCTGGCTTTTTGGAGCGTTTAGCAAAGTATATGGCAATAATTATAATGATCGCGATAATGATGTAGAGCATGGTGATGTAGTAAGGAAGCAAGTTAATAAATAACCGTCATTGCTGTAAGGGTACGAAAGGATCTGAGATCCTACGCAAGCTTTTTCCGCAACCATTTGCGAACCGGCTCATCATACCATTTCAATGCGGCATAGGCCAAAGCAATCCCACCTGTTAAAATAAGTAGCGCATAAGGCCATGCCTGTACAATTGTAACGCCTTTATGGTTGCTGATCCAGGCAACATAAAAATAAACCAGCGGATAATGCACCATGTAAAGCGGATAAGATATACCACCCAAGAATTTGCATATCTTGTTCTCTGTTTGAGTTTGCATCACACCGCTGGCGCCAAGGTATACGATAAGCGGGAAAACGATGATGATGCAAACAGATTCATAGATCCCGTTCATCCAAAGATGCTCAGCACCGCCAATGCGTGGCATATAAAGTACGATAGCTACCAAAAGGCTGCACCATAAAAAGGCATTTTTAATTTGAGTGGGTTTCGCTACACGTGAAAGTAACAGCCCGGCAAAGAAGGGATACATGGTACGGGTTAGCCCAATGCGTACCTGTTCCACATTCAGTGTCCAGCCACCACTTACGTCGCCGTTCGTGATTGCCAGGTGTGCGAGTGCGATAGCAGCGATGCCCACTAAAATACTTAATGCCGTTTTGGAAAATTTCCTGATCCAAATAGCATAAAGAATATTGGCAATGTATTCAAAGAACAATGACCATCCCACGCTATTCAGGGGATGCATCTCTTGCCAGCCACGTATATCAAGCGATAATGGTACGGGTAGGATAGTGTAACCTATCAGCATCACCAGCAGCATCTTCCAGACAGGAATAGTATGAATGAGCGGCCAAAGCGTAGAATCTGTGAAATAGAATCCGATAGCGCCGAGGGTCATCCCCAAAACCACCATTGGCTGAAGACGTTCGATACGGCGTTTGAAGAAACCGCCGACCGTCATTTTATTCCATCTGTCGTCATAAGCGTAGCCCATCACAAAGCCCGACAATAAAAAGAAAAAGTCTACAGCCAGATAACCGTGATTAACAAGTTTATCTAAATTGCTGGTAGATAATGGCTCGCATAGGTGAAAGGTTACAACGATGATGGCTGCAACACCACGAAGGCCGTCTAATATCGGATAGTGCGGCTT
>NZ_JAQBOI010000247.1 GCF_028288105.1 Mucilaginibacter sp.
TAGTAGATTCTACCGTAACCTGCCGCATGAAACGTGCCGATGTGATATCAAACGACCGCATTAAACCCGGTGATGTGATAGTAGGCCTTGCATCGTACGGACAAGCAACTTACGAGAAAGAATACAATGGTGGCATGGGATCTAACGGATTAACATCTGCCCGCCATGACGTGTTTAACAAAACCATCGCCCATAAATACAGCGAGAGCTTTGACCCCGCAGTACCGCAAGACCTGGTGTTTAGCGGCAGCAAAACCCTCACCGATAAAATTGATATAGGCAATGGTGAAAGCATAACCGCGGGTAAGCTGGTACTATCTGCAACACGCACCTATGCCCCTATTATTAAAACCATTTTAGATAAATACCGCAGCCAGGTAAATGGTATGGTACATTGCAGCGGCGGCGCGCAAACCAAAGTACTACACTTTATAGAAAATCTGCACATTATTAAAGATAACCTGTTCCCTATTCCACCGCTGTTTAAGCTGATACAGGAAGAATCAAACACCAGCTGGCAAGAAATGTACAAAGTGTTTAACATGGGCCACCGTATGGAGCTTTATGTGCCCCAGGAGATTGCTGAGGATATCATCGCCATATCAGAAAGCTTTGATGTAGATGCTCAGATAATAGGCAGTGTAGAAGCCGCTGATAAAAAGCAGGTAACAGTTACTTCACCTTACGGGGAGTTTGTTTACAACTAATTTTAAAAACTCTTTATAACAAAGAAAGCCTCCCAATTTGGGAGGCTTTCTTGTTATACCTTAAAACGATTATATTGTTTTAAAGAATGAAAGTGCCGTAAAAACTGAATTTTTGCTGCCATCTTTATTGTAGGCAGTTGCCTTAACACTGTAAGTTTTACCTGCGGTTAAGCCTAATGAATTCAATTTCAACAAGATAGTACCGGCCATTACTGTTGTATTTGGATAGGTAGTTTCTTGCGGAGTAGCCGTAATAGTATGCACTACAACTGCTGGTTTAGCCGGTGTGGTTTCTGTAGCCGGTATTGCTGGTGTAGATGTAGCATCATTACCATTCCATGAAGCAAAGTTAACAGTTGTTAACACAGCAGACGCAGCGGTAGTACCATCTAATATCTCTAACTTAAAAGCACCGGTTTCCTGGTTAGTAAGTGTAGCACCAAAGTTTAATAATAAAGTATTGGCGGTATTACCAGATATCACAAACGGGCCTACCTGCTGGTAACCAAGGCTGCTTAATTGTATAGCCGGTAATTTTGGCTCAATACCTGCAACATCGGCTTCTTTTGTACAGCTAAACATGGTTAATGTAACCAGGGCAGCTAATACGATATTTATATATTTTCTCATTTTTTTTATTTTAAATGTTTAACAATATCAACTGCTAATTAGAATATGTATTTAGCACCAATTAATAAACTCCAGGTGGTAGCTGCTGTTGTAGCATCTACATACGGTGTAGTAACTAATTTACCGTTAAGCTGACGCATTTGATAAGTTGCTACGTTGGTATTAGCATCCGTACTAACATAGCTTAGCGGGTTGGTATAAGTAATTTGTTTTTGTATACCCCAGTTCTTGTTTAACAAGTTTGGCAAGTTAATAACTACAGCACTAAGCTGTAATGTATGTTTCTGGCCGCCTGCCATGATGTAAAAATCTTGTAAGATGTTTGCATCGATACGGTTGTACCATGGCAAGAAAGCAGCATTACGTTGTGCGTATTGGCCTCTGTGGCTGTTTAGGTATGGAGTGTTTTTGATGAATTGCTCTAAAGCAGCAGCTTGTTGTGCCGGAGTGTAAGTAGTAACAACACCGTTAACAGTGGCATTGTACTGAGTGAAAGTTAACTCGCTTGCTTTTTTAGGGATGTACATCAAATCTGCACTAACACCATCATTGTTTAAATCGCCGTTAACAGTGTAGCTGATCGGGTTAAGTCCACCTGCCTGGCCCTGGTAAAATAAACCGATAGTAGTAGCAGCATGGTTTAGGTAGTTAAACTTATATGATGCAGAAGCAACTATACGGTGAGGCACGTAAAAGCTAGTGTAACCACTCTCTACATCATTAGTAGTACCAACATTAGCTGTTGACGACCAAACGTTTGTAGCAGTTGTACCAGAGGTAGAGAAAGCTTCTTTAGCTTGTGTATAAGTATATGCCGCTGTTGCAGAGAAACCACCTGTGAAGGTTTTAGCAATTTGTGCTGTTAAAGAAGTTGCATAACCCTGGTTAGTGTTTTCTAAAACAATTGCAGAGTTAAGTGCCGGGTATATATTCCTGTCAGCAGATGAACCTGTGTAACGAGGTCTTGTCAGGTCGCCTTCAACCAATATACCGGTAGGCGATTTTAAGTTAGCGTTACGCATTCTAACCGCGTTGATATCTTTGGTATATAAACCTTCTAATGTAGCTGTGAAGCCATTACCAAGGTTTTTCTCAACTGCTAAGTTAGTTCTGAATACTTGTGGGAACTTAAAGTTGCGGTCAATTAAAACAGTTGCAGATTGGATTGATGTACCGGCAGCTTGTGGGAATAAACCAGCGTAAGTGCTTGGGTCTGCATTTAAGTGGATGCCGGCAAGCTGATCCGCTGTGGCAACACCACCAAAGTTATACATTGCGCTGTTACTTGGGTTGTTAGTTAAGAAAACGTAAGGTATTTTACCTGTGAAGATACCGGTACCGCCACGTATTACCAATGAGTTATCCTCAAGCAGGCTCCATCTGAAACCCATTCTTGGTGAAAGCAAAATTGGCGATTTTGGCCATAAGCCAGAGTTGTATGATTTTAAGGCACCATTAGCATCAGGCAATAACAATGCAGTCATTTGCGGGTTTTCCACCGGGTTCTCTAAATAAATGCTCTTATCAGCACGTAAGCCGTAAGTCAATTTAAAATTAGGGCTAACAGCATATTCATCCTGTGCATATAAGCTTATTGTACCAACTTTTAAGTTGGCAGAGTATACTTTATCAACACCCGGAATTAACGAGTAGTTGTAAGTAAACTGTACCGGAGGGGCATCAGCTAAGAAATCGCTTAAAGAATTATAGATGTACGAACCTGCTGCACCCGGCATGAACGCATTACCTACTCTTTGGTACTCGTAATTGATACCACCGGTGATAGTATGTTTACCCGCGTAATAGGTTAAGTTATCGTAAATGCTATAGGTATCGTCAATAACCTCGTTGTATTTAGTGTACGGGTCAGAACCTGCAGTAATGTAGTTATTACCTTTACCATCATAGATATCTATGGTTGGGAAAGTTTCGCCTTTAGTGGTACGTGGGTTACCATATTTCTTAAATGTAGCTAATAACTGGTTAGAGAATTTAGAGCTAATGCTGCTGTTTAACTCAACAGTACCGGTTGTTACTTTATTTAAGAAACCATAGTTAGAGTTTTCAAAAGCAATTGACTGGTTGCTGTAACGAGCGTTAACCAAACCACCGCTACCACGGTTAATAAAGCCACCATTTCCGTTTGTTACAGAGTATGCAGCGTTATTAGGTGTACTTGTACCGTTAACAGTTTGATCACTGGTAGCTTTTAAGTAGCTGTATTTAACAGTTAACTTATTTTTATCGTTAATATTCCAGTCTAACTTTAATAAATATTTGGTGTTTTTAGGTGTAAAAGCATCAAAATTGTCAAATTTACCCGGATCATAAGAATACTTATCTCTAAGATATTTCTGTACTGCTTCTAAATCTCCCTTAGGTGTAGCAGCTACGGTACCTAAACCAGAGCCACCTGTTGGCGAAAAAGCAATACCCGGAGAGGTTGAAGTTTCTTTTTCAAAGTTGGCGAAGAAGAATAATTTGTTTTTGATGATAGGACCGCCAAAAGTAGCACCGTAAGTTTTGGTACTTGCTTTAGCTACGTTAGCACCAATAAAGTTATCGCGGATATACTGGCCGTTAAAAGATTGGTCTTTGTAGTAGGTATAAGCAGAACCATGGAATGTGTTGGTGCCACTTTTTGTTGTAGCGTAGATACCGGCACCGGTAAAGCCCGACTGCCTCACATCAAATGGAGCAATGTTTATCGATAGCTCGTCATAAGTTTCGATAGAGATAGGCTGTGCATCACCACCCGGTAAAAGGGCTGATGATGTACCAAAAGTATTGTTAAGGTTAGCACCATCAACAGTCACACTATTTAAACGTGCATCACGGCCTGCAAAACTTGTACCTGTAGACTGTGGCGTTAAACGCGTAAAATCTGTAATACTTCTTGAAAAAGTAGGTAAAGTAGAAAGTGCTGTTCTGTTTACGTTTGTACTTGCACCAGCTTTAGCAGTTACAACGCGCCTGCTTGATGTAACCGTGACAGCTTGTAACTCCAATCCTGTTTCTGATAAGGTTGTGTTAAAAATGTAAGGCTGGCCCAATTGTAAGGTAATATCGCTAATTGTAGCTTTATTAAACCCAATAAAGCTAACCTCAACAGTGTACGGACCGCCAACACGCATACCTGGAATGTTGAACAAACCGTCTTTGTTTGAGGCAGCAGAATACACAGTTCCTGATGGAATGTGAGTTGCCTTTATAGTTGCTCCGGGTAAAGTAATACCCTTGGCATCTTTAATGGTTCCTGTCATGCTACTTGATGTTACCTGTGCAAAGGAAACAACAGCAGTAAACAGGGAAATAATTAAGAGAAGTAAATGTTTTCTCATGTTTGTCTTTTTTGTTAACTGTTAAGTGAATTATCGTTAAGTAAATTATGCTGCAAAGATATAGAATAGAGATATTCCCTATATTAAGTTAATGTTAATAATATTTATATACTTTTCAACACTTTACATGTTCTTTAACCAAAAATGAAATTTAGATGAATATTTAGTATAAAATTTACATTATGATTGTCATTTTTCACCTTAACATTGTGGATATTTGCTATTTATAGTTAAATTTTCAGGCTAAATTCTAAATCATTCCCTGTTTTTCATTTCCACTGCTTTTTAATTAGCTTTGGCATTCCAAAAATCATAAAGATACATACTATATGGATTACGATTTAATTGTTATTGGTTCGGGCCCGGGCGGCTATGTTGCCGCTATTCGTGCGGCGCAATTGGGTTTAAAAACCGCTATTATTGAAAAAGAATCACTTGGAGGCATTTGCCTTAACTGGGGTTGTATCCCTACCAAAGCTTTGTTAAAAAGCGCCCAGGTTTTTGAATATTTAAACCACGCTGCAGATTATGGTATTAAAACCAGTGGTGGCGAAGTTGATTTTGAAAGTGTTGTAAAACGCAGCCGCGGCGTAGCCGATGGCATGAGCAAAGGCGTTCAATTTTTAATGAAGAAGAACAAAATTGATGTTATTATAGGTTACGGCTCGCTTAAAACTAAAGGCACTGTATCTGTTAAGATCGATGATAGTACTACTAAAGATTTTACAGCTAAACATATTATACTGGCTACAGGTGGCCGCTCGCGCGAGTTACCTAACCTTAAACAGGATGGTAAAAAAGTAATTGGTTACCGCCAGGCCATGGTATTACCTCAGCAGCCTAAATCAATGATCGTGGTAGGTTCGGGCGCTATTGGTATCGAGTTCGCTTATTTTTATAACGCTATAGGTACAAAAGTTACCGTGGTTGAGTTTTTAGATAATATTGTTCCGCTTGAGGACGAAGAAATATCAAAAGGCCTTTTACGGAGCCTTAAAAAACAAGGCATCAATATCATGACCAGCTCTACCGTTGAATCTGTTGATACCAACGGCGAAGGCTGCAGGGTAAACGTTAAAACGGCTAACGGCAACCTGGTTCTTGAGGCTGATGTTGTATTATCTGCAATAGGTATTTCTACCAATATTGAAGGTATTGGCCTTGAAGAGAACGGTGTTAAAACCGATAAAGGCAAGGTATTAGTTGATGATTTTTATAAAACAAACGTTGATGGGGTTTACGCCATCGGCGATATTGTTAAAGGCCAGGCATTAGCACACGTTGCATCTGCCGAAGGCATTATCTGTGTTGAAAAAATTGCAGGTAAAAGCCCCGAACCATTAGATTATAACAACATACCGGGCTGTACTTATTGCATGCCCGAAGTTGCTTCTGTTGGTTATACCGAAAAAGCCGCTAAAGAAGCCGGTTACGAAGTTAAAGTTGGTAAATTCCCATTCTCTGCATCTGGTAAAGCAAGTGCTGCCGGCGCTAAAGATGGTTTTGTTAAACTCATTTTCGATGCTAAATACGGCGAATTTTTAGGTGCACACATGTTGGGCCATAATGTTACCGAAATGATAGCAGAAGTGGTTACCGCGCGTAAACTGGAAGCTACCGGTCATGAAATTATAAAATCAGTACACCCTCACCCTACTATGAGCGAGGCTGTTATGGAAGCTGCTGCTGATGCATATGGTGAAGTGATCCACTTATAATATTAGTAGAATTTTATAACCCATAGTATAAGGGTGGCATCACATTTGTTTATCAATTGATGCCTTACATATCAAGGCCGTTCCGATAATATCGGGACGGCTTTTTTATTTACTTGTATACCTATGGAAAACATAAACAACACCCGCAAGCACCCCTTACGCGATAGCACATCACTTAGCCCCTGGCAAAAGGAGTCGTTCACACTTGACAACGCGGCCGACATATTCGCCGAAGGCACTTTATATGATGCCTTGATAGTAGGCGGCGGTATCACAGGTTTAACAACTGCCCTGCTGCTTCAAAAACAAGGCAGGCAAACCATACTTGCCGAAGCCTATACTATTGGCTTTGGTACTACCGGCGGCACAAGCGCCCATCTCAACACATTTTTTGATGCCACCTATGCCGATGTTGAAAGCGATTTTAGCCAAGAAGCGGCCAAACAATTAGCAAACTGCGGTAAAGAATCTTTCGCGATGATAGAAGCGTTTGCTAAAGAATACAATATTGACTGCGACCTGGAATACAAGAACGCTTATTTATATGCCGAAACCGACGATGAGGTAAAAGCTTTAGACGAGATCTTAGCAGCATCACAAAGGGCAGGTATTGACGTTACCGAGGCTAAAGAGAATGGGGTGAGTGTTCCGTTTAAAAAATCTCTCCTGTTCAAAAAACAGGGGCAATTCCATCCTTTAAAATATATTTTTGGTTTAGCTAAAGCTTTTGTAGAGGCTGGCGGGGTTATCATAGAAAATACGTTCATCCGCGAAACTTCTTACGAAGATGGTGTACATTCTGCCAGGGCTGATACGGTAACTATTAAAGCTAAAAACCTGGTTTATGCTACTCACCTGCCGCCGGGCATTAATGTGTTCGATTTTAAGTGCGCGCCCTATCGCAGTTATGTTTTGGGCATTAAGCTAAACGACGAAGCAGGTTATCCCAATGCCCTATCGTACGATTCTAAAGACCCCTACCATTATTTTCGTACCCATAGCATCAATGGCCAAAAATACTTGCTACTGGGCGGCGAAGATCATAAAACCGGCCATGCTGATCCAGACGCTGCGTTTGAGGCATTAGAAAAATATGCCCGGGAATATTACGATGTAGCTGATGTTACTTTTAAATGGTCATCACAATACTATATCCCAGCAGATGGGTTGCCCTACATTGGCCAAATGCCTGCCGGCGAAGGTCACCTTTACATTGCCACCGGTTATAATGGCAACGGGATGATGTTTGGAACCATAGCAGGTAAAATAATGAGTGATAACATTTTGGGCAGAGAGAACGCCTATAGTAAGTTATTTAATCCTTCACGCGTAAAACCCGTTGCGGGCTTTATGGAATTTGTAAAAGAGAACGCCGACGTAGCTTATCATTTCATTGCCGACAGGTTTTCGTCCGAAGATATTCATTCATTAAAAGATTTAAAGGCTGATGATGGCATAATAGTAAAATATAACGGCGAAAAGCTGGCTATATACAAAGATGCTGAAGGTAAGGTAACCGCCTTAAACCCGGTTTGCACCCATGCCCATTGTATTGTAGCCTTCAATCACGCCGAAAAAAGCTGGGATTGCCCCTGTCATGGCGGCAGGTTTGATACGGATGGTAAAGTACTCACCGGCCCACCAAGAAAGGATCTGCAAAAGGTTGATATTAGTTAGGTGGTTATTAGTTAACCACAGAGTACACTGAGGTTTTACACAGAGTGCACAGAGATAAAAAATCTTTGTGCACTCTGTGATTTACAAACATATCATTCCTTTGTGGTCTCTGTGGTTAAAATCACCGCCAAGCCTTACTTCATATACTCTTTATCTACTCTTTATCCAAAAACACATATCTGCCTCTTAGCTGTGCACTTTCCT
Organism: Mucilaginibacter sp.; assembly: GCF_028288105.1. Classification (GTDB taxonomy): domain Bacteria; phylum Bacteroidota; class Bacteroidia; order Sphingobacteriales; family Sphingobacteriaceae; genus Mucilaginibacter. The sequence continues at coordinate 8,278 of NZ_JAQBOI010000247.1, forward strand.
TTTCTAAGGCCGTTTTCACATCTATATTTATAAAGCTTACCGGGCCGCCTTTTATATTAGCGTTCCATTTTGGTAAAGATGTCCCATTCGGGTTACCGGTTTTTACAAAATTGGCAAAATAGCTTTCCATAGTGGCAGATACTTTATAGTCGTCAGGTGTCCAGGCGTAGGTGGTGTTCGTTGCCAAATTACCCATCGCATATTCAATTTCTGATGCGTGAGATGCACCAATATAAGGCTTTGGCTTTTTGTTAGCTTCCGGCTTAGCATTATCATCTCCTTTTATTACACCGCCCGCAAGGCCCGCTTTTGCGTTCCCCATCTTGGCCGTCATTGGCGGCCGTGGTTTCGAGAAAAGGTAACGGTAAACAGGCTTGCCACTTGTAAGTGCATGTGCATCTGCCCATTTCCAGGTACTGTATACTATAAAGCGATCGCTCGCTAATTCAGTAGCCGATTTAATAACTTCCTCCTCTGTATTGCCGGGATACAGCTTCAAAGCCTCTTCGGCTTTTTCGCCATACAAGGCTTTTAACTTTTTGGTATAATTTTCTGGCGTTGGGGCATCGCCGCCCATTAGCGCCTGGTATGGTATCTCTGCCGAATTCCAACCGACTAACAACGGCACTTTTGCCTGTTCGCCGGCCGCAAATGATTCAGCCGCGCTTTTGGTTAAAAAATAACCATCAATAGTAGCCGATTGCATGGATGGTACACCGGGTTTAGCGGCTTCATCAAGTAGTTTGTCTGCCGGTATGTCACGCAGTTCCTGCAATGATTTTGCGCCCGCCATTCCCGCAAATTTCAGTCCATTCTTTTCACCATCGACCAGTGAAACAGGGGCAAGTGTTGGTTTTATCATAGCACCGCTTTCGCCAATGGCGCCAGCTATCAGGTTTTTATACAATGGCGATACCATTTGTGCCGATACCGCTATAGAGCCTGCAGATTCGCCCGCAATGGTCACCCTATTGGGGTCACCGCCGAAGGCTGCAATATTTTTTTGTACCCAGCGCAGGGCAGCCGTCTGGTCA
>NZ_JAQBOI010000150.1 GCF_028288105.1 Mucilaginibacter sp.
ATACTCAAGAAAGAAATACCAACCTACCTCCGTTCGCTGGTGGCTTATATCACTATTGGGGTTTTCCTGCTGGTTTTAGGGCTATTTTTATGGGTATTCCCAGATACCAGTATATTAGCCTATGGCTATGCCGGTTTAGATAGCCTGTTTAGTACCGCGCCATACCTGTTCATGTTTTTGGTACCTGCCATTACCATGCGCTCACTGGCCGAGGAGAGGAGAGAAGGCACATTCGAGCTTTTACTTACCCGCCCGTTAACCGATATACAAATAGCACTTGGTAAATACTTTGCCGGTGTGGTTATAGTGCTATTTGCACTGATGCCAACGCTTGTGTATTATTTTAGTGTTCATACATTGGGCACGCCGCAAGGCAACATAGATACAGGTGCGGTTATAGGCTCCTATATCGGTTTGTTTTTATTAGGGTCGTCGTTCGCGGCTATTGGTTTGTTTGCTTCATCGGTAAGTAAGAACCAGGTTATCGCATTTACTATAGCGGTTTTCCTGTGTTTCTTCTTCTATAGCGGGTTCGATTCGTTAAGTTCCATTCTATCCCTGCAAAACCTTGGCTTGCAAAGTTTGGGTATCACAGAACATTATCAATCAATAAGCAGAGGCGTGTTAGATACCCGCGACCTTATATATTTTATTGTTTTAGCTACTTTGTTTATTTGGCTTACACTGTTTGTGCTGAACAGGCAGGCCGGAAAGAAATTTATTAATACCGTTTTCCTGAGCGTACTGGGTATTATGTTGTCTTTAAGTATATTGTCGGGCAAGTTATTTACCCGGTTCGATTTTACTAAAGAGAAACGCTTTACCATATCGCCCATTAGCCGCAAGGTGATGGATGGCTTACCGCAAACAGTTAGGGTTACCGTTTATTTACAGGGCGATAATTTCCCCGGAGGGATGAAAAGGTTGCAAACATCGGTAAAAGATATGCTGGCCGATCTGCAGGCTTACAGCCATAGTAAGTTGCAGTATGAGTTTATAGACCCACTAAAAGGTCTTTCCAACGATCAGCAGAAACAGGCCTATGAAGAGTTGGCTGCCAAAGGCGTTGAGGCACAAAACCTAAGTGTTAAAACGGACGACGGCGTATCTCAAAAAATAATATTCCCTTTTGCATTAGTAGTTTTTGGCGATAAAAGCATACCTGTTAAGCTATTGCAATCGCAAAGTAACATGAACCTATCGCCGGATGAGATCCTGAATAACTCCATCCAAAACCTGGAATACGCATTTACATCGGCCATAAAAAAAATAACCAGCGGCGGTAAGCAACGCATAGGCTTTACCGAGGGCCATAACGAACTAAGCGACCTGCAGCTAAACGATGCCATGCGATCATTAAGCGATGGCTACTTAGTTGGCCGCATAAACTTAAAAAACATTCCGTTTGACAGCCTGGCTAAAGTGAGTATGCTGGTAATAGCTAAGCCAGATAAGGCTTTTAACGAACTGGAAAAATTTAAGCTCGACCAGTATATTATGCGTGGTGGGCGGGTGCTTTGGGCTATTGACCAGGTAAGCGCCGAGCTGGATAGCCTGCGCGGGCATGGCGGCGAGCAACTGGCCTTTAATAAACAACTGAACCTGGATGATCAGCTTTTCCGTTATGGGGTGCGGATCAATTATGATCTGATAGCCGACATGAATTGTTCGCCCATCCCGGTTACTACGGGTAACGCCGGTGGGCAGGCGCAGATCCAGATGCTGCCATGGTTGTACAACCCGGTTTACCTGCCTTTATCCAAACACCCAATAGTGAAAAACCTGGATGGTATTACCAGTCAGTTTGCCAGTACTATTGATCTGTTGAATACAAAAAATATAGAAAAAACCATTCTGCTTACTTCATCGCCGTACAATAAAAAGATGAGCACGCCGCACATGTTATCGTTACAGGCATTAGAGGAGGAGCCAAAACCGAAAGATTTTCAAAGCGCGCCAAAAATTACCGGTGTATTACTGGAAGGTAACTTTGTATCCGATTTTAGGAACAGGCCACTACCCGAAGGATTGAACGAGAAGATAACCATACTGCCACAAAGCAAACCCACAAAAATGATAGTGCTAAGCGATGGCGATATACTGCGCAACCAGGTAGGTGCCGATGGATCGCCGTATCCGTTAGGGTATGATCATTACAGCCAGCAAAGCTATGGAAACAAAAACCTGTTGCTAAACATTGCCGACTATATGGCCGACGATTCTGGGCTGATATCGTTGCGGAGCAAAGAGATACAAATACGCCTGCTTAACCGTGCCCGCATACGCGAAGAGAAGTTGTTTTGGCAATTATTAAACAATATTGCCCCTATAGGGATAGTGTTAATATTTGCTATTTTTCAACATTATTTCCGCAGGCGAAAGTATGCTCATTAAATTTTATACTTTTGGTAGATAAACGTTAATAACATCATGAGATTTATTGTTTCCACATCAACACTACTCAAGCAATTGCAGTCTGTAAGCGGCGCATTAAGCAACAGCACCGTATTGCCTATACTGGAAAACTTTTTGTTCGAGATTAAAGACGGGAACTTAACCATTTCTGCTACCGACCTGCAAACCAGCATGACCACCTCATTACCTGTTGAAGCTAAAGAGAATGGCCGTATTGCTATACCATCGCGTATATTGCTGGATACATTAAAATCGTTACCAGAGCAACCTGTTGCTTTCTCTGTAGACGATAGCACTTTTGCCATTGAGATAAGCGCCGGCGACGGTAAATACAAACTTAGCGGCGAAAACGGTGAAGATTTCCCAAAAATACCGGTTGTTGAAAATGCATCGTCAGTAAACCTGCCTGCTTCAGTATTGGGCGAGGCTATAAATAAAACCATTTTTGCTGTTAGCAACGATGAACTGCGCCCTGCTATGACGGGTGTATTCTGTCAGCTAAGCAGTCAGCACCTTACCTTTGTAGCCACGGATGCTCACAAGCTGGTTCGCTACCGCCGTAAAGATGCGAAAGCAGATAGCACAACATCGTTTATATTGCCTAAAAAGGCTTTAACGCTGCTTAAATCTGCTTTACCTGCCGATGATGTGAATGTATCTGTTGAATATAACAGCACAAGCGCATTCTTCAAATTTGGTAATATTAACCTGGTATGCCGTTTAATAGACGAGCGTTACCCAGATTATGAAGCGGTTATCCCTAAAGAAAACCCTAACAAACTGGCTATTGATCGTTTGGCGTTTTTAGGCTCGCTTAGTCGTGTTGCTATCTACGCTAACAAAACCACGCACCAGGTAAGGTTAAAAATAAACGGCAGCGAATTGAATATATCATCAGAAGATATTGATTTTGCTAACGAGGCACACGAGCGTTTAAGCTGCCAGTACGAAGGCGACGATATGGAGATAGGCTTTAACGCCCGTTTCCTGATAGAAATGCTGAAAAATTTAAACTGTGAAGAAGTATCGTTAGAGATGTCGACCCCTAACCGGGCAGGCATATTGTTGCCACAAGGCGGCGACGAGAACGAAGATGTACTAATGCTGGTAATGCCGGTAATGCTTAACAGTTATGCATAATTAGTGAGTTGTGAACAGAGAGAGGGGTTGTAAATTTGAACCATTCATCAATGCACTATTCACCATTCAAACTCAAAAAAAGTCTGGCTTCAGCCGGACTTTTTTGTTCACCTTATAACAAAACTTATTATAATTGAGTTATATAGCATCGGTTTATAATATGATGAGAATTTATTTAACGGTTTTTGTTGCTTTTATAGCGCTTTTGGGCATCGAATCTTGCAAAAAGGGGGATGACACGGCAATAGCTACATTAACCACTAATGTTAATTTTATAAACGCCACAACCGATACCCTTAACTACTACGTTAACGGTACCCGTATAAATAACGCATCCGCATTATATCCGTTTGGGGCAACTGGTTATTTATCTACACCGTTTGGCGAACAAAATTACCAAGTTAAAAAAGATGGCAATCCGGGTGTTTTGTTCAATTTAGCTTTGAATTTAGATACAAGCAAGGTTTATTCGGTTTTTACAACGGATAATACGCCCGAAAATACTTTTACAGTTATTGATACTTTAACCAGTGTTGATACGCTTAGTATGGTACGTTTTGTGCACACATCGCCAAAGCTGGCTAATTTAGAGATTAAGATGAACGATACGGTTTGGTTTGCAAACCAGAGCTTTAAGTCGGTTTCTGACTATTCTCATATCCCCCCGGGCGAAAAACATATAAAGGTTATTGATGTCGCGACAGGTAATGTGCTTATTAATGAAACACGCACCTTACAGGTAAACCGTGCATATACGCTTTTTACCAAAGGTGGGTTAACGGCTACAGGTGGTACGGCATCAACAGGCACCGGGCTAATTATAAATGAATAATATCAATGGCTAAGAACAATAAAAGCAACATATTACTGGGCTTGTGTTTATTTATAACAGGGGTTATGGTTATACCTACGCTTGCTTCATGCGGTAAGACTGGGGTAAGTGCCAGTAGTGGTTTAAATGCGAGGTTGCAAATAGTAAATTTAAGCCCGGATATACAGCCTTTTAATTTATATGCACTTTATATACCGCAAAGTACAAGTGCTTATTATTACCCCAATGCTTCGGGGTATTTTTTAATAAACAGTATTGATACCCCCTTACAGATAAGGACTGCTCAAAACCTAAATGGCGTAAGCCCCACTAACCTGTTAACCTTACCCGGTTCATTGAAACCTAATATACCGTACACCTGGTTTGTTACCGGCAGTAGGGTAGATAGTACGCTTGCCTCTGTTTTAACTGTGGATACCGGTAGTGTGCCGCCTAATGGCCGGGGTAAAATAAGGTTCGTAAATACATCGCCCGGTACTACAAGGTTAAGTTTAACAGCTAATGATAGTGTTGCCTTCAGAAATATAGCCTATAAGGGTATAACAAATTTTGTTGAAGTAACAGCCGGCAGCTATAACCTAAATGTTACTGCCACCAGTGCCCCATCAACAGTATTGGCTGGTATCCCAAACTTTACAGTGCTTGATGGTAAGCTTTATACTGTCTATTTTTATGGTTTACCTAACACAGCCGACAGTGCTAAGTATGGCGCCAATATTTTATTAAACTCTTTACCACCGGGTACAAAATATTAAGGTTGGGGATCTGTTTTATCTTTCTATTTTTGCTAAAATTTAAACGCCTTGGAATTTATACACAGTATCATCGATTTTATTTTACACATTGATAAGCATTTAGTGCAGATAACCAGCGAATACCAAAGCTGGACCTATCTGATACTTTTTATTATCATTTTTGCTGAAACCGGTTTTGTAGTAACCCCATTCCTACCCGGCGATTCGTTGCTGTTTGCTGCAGGCGCATTAATAGCCGGTGGTAAATCTGGCCTTGATATTTATTTGCTAACCGTTATCCTCATTATAGCTGCTATTAGCGGTAATACGGTAAATTATATGTTGGGTAAGTTTTTAGGGGCAAGGGTATTTAAAGAAGAAAACAAAATTTTAAAACTAAGTTATTACCTGCAAACCAAAGCCTTTTTTGATAAGCATGGTGGCAAAGCCGTTATATTTAGCAGGTTTGTACCTATTATACGTACTGTAGCACCTTTTGTAGCGGGAGTAGGGCATATGCCATTTACACGTTACAGCATCTATAATATTGTTGGCGGTGTATCGTGGATATTGATATTCTTGTTCTGCGGATTTTGGTTTGGCAAGGTGCCTTTTATCGAAAAAAACTTCTCGCTGGTTGCCATTATCATTATTTTGGTATCGATACTGCCGCCGGTATTTGCAATTGCAAAAAACAAATTCAGCAAAAAGAAGCAGCCTGTTCAGTAGTTAATTTGCAGCGGGTAAATATACTTTGCCTGCCCGGTACCAAACCTCTTCCTTGTTGATCCGTTGCTTTTGTTGAAGAGTAAGCGGGGTTTTGATCAACTTATCCAGATCGGGCTGGCCTGCATCTACCCATGCCGAAAACCAGAAGCTGCCTACGCTTAATATGGATGCACGCATTTGCCTTTGCACCATGCCCCTCAGCAGTTTGTGATAAGCCCTGCTGTAGGCTACCGAGTAAACCTTCACCTTGCGGCTGCCGCGTTGCTCTATAGCATATTTTTGAGCTGCCGGGAATGATCTGTTTAACGATCTTTCTATCCGCAACACGGTATCCACACATTTAAACGAGTTGCGGCTTATTCTAAAGGCTTCTGCCAGCGGATTGCTGACGTACTTAGCCTTGCCCACATAGTAGTTGTAACTGTTGCTGAAAAGCTCAGGCAGGCGGCTTTCCCAAAGGGAGTGGATGCCTGTTTGGTTGCTGAGTTGCCCGTCGTAATTCTGGGTTAAATGCAGCGGTGTATGCGCATCAGAAATATAATGCGCTAAATTGGCCGATGCAATAAGGATAGCCGTTGTATCGTGCGCCTTAAAAGCTTTTACCAGCCAGTAGTAGTTAGATTGTATGGCCCAGGGCACCGTTCCGTATTTGTTCAAGGTATCTGACGAATACTTCGCCGCGGCATCTATCCAACGTTGGGGCATATTCTTGAAAGGGTGCTTGCCGTAGTGGTCGGCGTCGAAGAAATGGTGTGGTGCTTCGGTGCTGTCTACATAGCGCTTTTTATCGGCGCTTACGGCGTGTTCGGTTATGAAGCTAATGTTGGCACTGTAAAAACCTGCCATGCCCTTAGGTAGCGTAAAAACCGCCAGCCTGTTTATGCGGTAATGCGCGAAGAACCCCCATGAGGTGCAAAGCGTAACCATAAATAAACCCGATAAAACTAAGGCCAGGCACCGTTTCATAGGGTAAATATGCTCAAATATTCAGTATATCAGGCAATATTAACCTGCCCCACATAAACATTGGTATCGTACTGTATGGTGATGGTACCGTTATGCTGATACTTGTCAAATAATAACTTCAGATCTGTTATCATAGGCTGATAGCCTTCATCATCTTTAGTGGGCATGTACGATGATGACGATAAGCGCCCTTTAAGCCCATCAAAATCAAATACCTGCTAGTTGTAAAAGGTTTTAAGCTGATAGGGCTGTGGGGTAAGAAATGCCGCGATATGTTCTGCGTCGATGTTACGATGGTCTACTTGTACATAATCTTTACCATGTTTGATAATCAGTTGGTCGTACTCTTTTTCAAAGGCCGAAGTGGTTCTGCGTTCGTTCCATATCAGGGCGATGATGCCACCCGGTTTAAGAATGCGCTCAAACTCGGCCCTTGTTTTTTTGGCATCAAACCAATGGAAAGCCTGCCCTGCAATAATGGCATCAATGCCGGCATTGGGCAGCCTGGTATCTTCGGCAGTGGCGTTTTGTGCTTTAAAGCCGGGCCAATTACCCAGCAATTCAATTGATTTTTCCCTCATTGGCTGGTTAGGCTCTACCGCAATTACCCGGTACCCGGCATCAAGAACAATGCTGTTGATATACCTGTGCCTGCACCAATATCGGCAATAAGCTTATCGGTGCTAAGGTTAAATTGTTGCTGTAAAAAATCGATTATTTGGGTGGGGTAGCCGGGCCTGTATTTTACGTAATCGTTTACCCGGTTGCTAAAGCGGGTTGTGTTGTTGGTAATCATGTAAGTTAAACGCAGATTTATGGGGTGTTATTTTGTGTGGCCGTCCGTCCGGATGTGCGGTTGTTGTGGACAGGGGCGGACAGTAGGGGTGTGGCTAAAGCCAAAAACACAGGCTGTTTATCCGCCCCATAAATGGGACGGCAATGATTTGGAAAAGCAAATTCATTGCCGTTGGCTTTAGCCAACGGTTTAGTTTAACAACCAACCCGTCATGCCAAATTTATTTCAACATCTCTCATGATAAGTGTACGCTAAACATTCGTCGCTCACCGCCGCGGAGGCTCCTTCTTTTCTCTTGATAGAAAAGAAGCAAAAGATCAAGACAGAAAAAAGCTTCCCCACACAGGCCTTTACCTTTTGGCCCGCTTTTCTGTCAGGCCACCCGCTCGTTCATTACCGTTCTCAAATCCTGTCAATCGCATAATCAAGCGAATCAAGGTTCAGAACCCGCGTTAGGGATAGGAGTGGATACCGGCCCTGTGGCTAAAGGCCTGTGCAGTATGAGCGCATAGCCCGGGCCGAAGGCAACGCCCAAACACCTTCGTCCGTCCGTTTCCCACTGCCGACATATTGCGACAAAGTGGACAAAAAACCAATAAACTAATAAACCACTGAACTAATGAACATTCCTAATATTTATCCACAATTGAAAAATAACACAAATGGGCTTGCATATTAAAAAATGTGTGCCTATATTTGCAACCTCAAAATAAAGAAAAGAATAACAAAGCTA
>NZ_JAQBOI010000290.1 GCF_028288105.1 Mucilaginibacter sp.
CGGCGGTGGCCTTGATAATGGTAAGCTTTGCCCCCCAGACCCAGGTTGCTAATAATTATCTGATATGCTTTTATCCGCTTACTTATTTTTTGAATTTCTTGCGTTTATAATATCAGTAATAAAATACAGGGCGCTTAAAAATACACCATATGTTTATTTTATACCCTATCTTTTTTTAGTGCTGATTTATGAATATGGGACTTTAAAAAACTGGTTTGTGATAAATCATAGCAACCTATGGATATCAAATATCACACTCATCATCTTCTTTCTGTTTTACAGCGTTTTTATACGTAGTATCATCAAGACAGAAAAATTCAAAGAATGGATAAAAAGGCTGATCTTTTTATCCATTCTTTGCTCTGCAGCAAACATGGTTTTTGTTCAGGGTCTTTGGAATTTGAATACCATTACCATTTTATTTCAGTTTGCTGTTTTAATTATAGTTACCTGCTTGTATTTTTATGAGTTGATGAACTTTATGGGCAAAGAACCGCAGGTTTTAAAAATACCCGGGTTTTGGCTAAATACGGGGGTGCTGTTTTTTTGTCTTGGGCAGTTTCTGTTTTACTCGTCTTTTGCCTATATGGCATATAAAAAAAATTATGAGTATGCTCTTTTACACATGGTGTTATCTAATATTGCGAATGCCATTTTATATTCCTTTTTAACTATCTCGTTTTTATGCATAAGGACGAAGAACTAATAGTTTTAATAATTGCAGGCACAATTATGCTTTTATTATTAGGGATATTCATTATCAGTTTTTTGTTTTTTTACCAAAAAAAACATAATCAGAACGCGATAGATAAGGAACAATTACAAGCACGTTTCCAGCAGGAGTTACTAAAAACACAGGTGGAGATGCAGGAGCAAACACTCAACCACATCAGTCGCGAGATACATGATAATATTACACAGGTATTATCTTTTGTAAAACTAAACCTGGCCATACCGGCCAAAGCCACACGCGAGCAAGCCGAACAAAAGATAAGCGAAAGCCGCAATCTGGTGGCACAGGTAATAAACGACCTGCGCGACCTTTCTAAAAGCCTTAGTTATGAGCATATTGTTCAGCTGGGCCTTGTAAAAACCATTGAAATAGAGGCCGGGCGGATAAATAAAAGCGGCATCATCGCTATTGAATTAGCCATCGGCGGCGATGCCCATAACCTGGGCGAACAGCGCGAACTGGTACTGTTCCGCATTTTTCAGGAAGCGCTTAATAATGCCCTTAAACACTCGGGCGCAAAACAGCTAAAAATCAGTTTGGATTATTTTGATCATTTGTTTAATTTAACCATTCGGGACAACGGTGTGGGTTTCTTAGTTAATGCGCTGCCAGATGGCGGCTCGGGCTTAAGAAACATGGTGAACAGGGCTGCCTTAATTGGTGCCGTTGCTGTTATTGACAGCGCGCCAGGCAAGGGTTGTTGTATAAAAATTGCTATAGACCCCCTTACACAAAACATAAATGCCAACGGAAACCACAATAGCCCTGGTTGATGACCACCGCCTGTTCAGGAGCGGGATGGTATCATTAATACATAGTTTTACCGGCTATAAAATTCTTTTTGAAGCTGGCAACGGTGAAGAGCTTACGCGTAAAATATCCCCCAAATTTAAACCCGATATTATTTTGCTGGATATAAATATGCCCGTTATGGACGGCATAAGTACAGCACAATGGTTACGCAAAGCCTATCCGGAAATAAGTATCATTATCCTATCGATGTTTGAAGATGCCGAGAAGGTACTTACCATGGTTAGGATAGGGGTTAAAGGCTATCTGCTTAAAGATGCCGAACCGCATGAGTTTGAGCTGGCGCTAAAGAAAGTGACACAAGGTGAGATCTACTACCCCGAATTTGTTACCCGCCACCTGGTACAAAATTTTAACAAACACGCCGAGCAGGTTAAACTAAATAGCCGCGAAATTGAGTTTTTAAAATTGGCAGGCACCGAACTTACTTACAAAGAAATTGCCGACCAGATGTGCATCAGCGCCCGCACCGTTGATGGTTACCGCGACCAGCTTTTTGAAAAACTGCAGATAAAAAGCCGTGTAGGGCTTGTGTTGTATGCCATAAAAAATAATATGATAGAGTTGTAATTTGCTAAAATAATTAGCAAATTTGTTCTATGTCACACGAAGAAAACCCCGAGTTTTTTAAGGGACGCGGCGCACAGGTAAATACCCATAATAAGTTCCTTAAAAATAAGTATGTATTAGAGCACATTGAAGGCTTAGATGAGCAATTGCTGGAAAACACGCATACGCAGCTTTTTGAAGAGAACCCCAAAAAGATAGTAAGCGAATCTAACAGCCCCGATCTTAGCCATATGTTCTCTATAAACCCCTACCAGGGATGCGAGCATGGTTGTATATACTGTTATGCCCGCAACAGCCACGAGTATTACGGTTTTAGCGCAGGGCTTGATTTTGAGCGCAAGATAATTGTGAAGCGCAACGCGCCCGAGCTGCTCGAAAAGTATTTTAACAAAAAAGGCTACGAACCCGTCCCCATTGTGCTATCGGGCAATACAGATTGTTACCAGCCCATTGAGCGTAAACTGAAAATTACCCGTGGGCTTTTAGAGGTTTTTCTGAAATACCGCAACCCGGTAAGCATTATCACCAAAAACAATGTGGTGTTGCGCGATATAGACATTTTAAGCGAAATGGCTGGCATGAACCTGGCGCATGTAAACATATCCATTACCACCCTAAATGAATCGCTTCGCCAAAAGCTGGAGCCACGTACGGTAACAGGTATGGGCCGGTTGGCTGTTATTCAAAAGCTTTCGGAGAAAGGGATACCCTGCAGGGTAATGGTAGCGCCTATCATCCCCGGACTAAACAGTAGCGAGATCCCCGATATTATAAAAGCCGCGGCAGATAGGGGGGCGCTATCGGCAGGTTTCACTATTGTCAGGCTCAACGGCTCCATTGCAGAGATCTTTACAGATTGGGTGCACAAGGCTTTCCCGGAGCGTGCCGATAAAGTGCTGAACATGATCAAGGCTTGCCACAACGGGCAGTTAAACGACAGCGATTTTGGTCGCCGAATGAGTGGCGACGGGCATGTTGCGCAATCCATACATCAGCTATACCGCATGGCCTGCGTTCGTTTCCTTTCTGGCCGCGAAATGCCGCCGTACGATCTTAGCTTGTTTACACCAAAAGGCGGCAAGCAAACCAGCATGTTTTAACGCTGGCTTCACTATTAATTGAATAACAGAAGTTTAATATATTTACCTATGCCAACAAAGCAAATAACCCGCTGCCGCTGGTGCGGTACCGACCCGCTCTACATGAAATATCACGATGAAGAATGGGGCAAGGTAACGCACGATGACAAAGTACTGTTCGAGTTTTTAACGCTGGAATCTGCCCAGGCCGGTTTAAGTTGGATAACTATTTTGCGCAGGCGCGATAACTACCGCAAGGCATTCGCCAATTTTGATGTGGAGAAAGTGGCGAAATTTACCGAGAAAGATCAGGAGCGTTTATTGCAGGACGAGGGAATCATCCGCAATCGTTTAAAAATAAACTCGGCTATTAACAATGCCAAACTGTTTATCGAAGTGCAAAAGGAGTTTGGCTCGTTCAATAATTACCTGTACAGCTTTATGCCCGATGGGAAACCTATAACCACCTATACAGGGTCGCATGTAAGCACACCAGAATCTGACGCGATAAGTAAGGACATGAAAAAGCGTGGCTTCAAATTCTTTGGTACCACTATTTGCTATGCCCATATGCAAGCAACTGGTATGGTTAACGATCATATCCCGGAGTGTAGTTTTAGATGATTTCACCGATTTTGAAAAAACGATTTCACCGATTGATTACTCATCAACATAAATCGTATTTTTGAAACACACTATTTAACTAATCACCATAATCGGTGTAATCAAAGAACAATCGGTGTAATCTTAATATATGAAGAAGCTTTTTCTATTGGATGGTATGGCCCTGATATACCGGGCACATTTTGCTTTAAGTAAAAACCCGCGTTTTACTTCGGCTGGCTTAAATACCTCGGCAGTTATGGGTTTTACAAACACCCTGCTGGAAGTTCTGCGCAAAGAAAAACCTACCCACATGGCTGTGGTTTTTGATACCGATGCCCCAACAGAGCGGCATACCGAATATGAAAAATATAAGGCCCATCGCGAAACAATGCCCGAGGATTTGAGCAAAGCTTTGCCTTATATATTTAAAGTAGTATTAGGCTTTAATATCCCGCTTATTACATCTGACGGTTACGAGGCCGACGATATTATAGGCACCCTTGCCAAAAAAGCCGAACAAAAAGGTTACCAGGTTTACTGTATGACACCCGATAAGGATTTCGCACAGCTGGTATCAGAAAACATCCGCATTTATAAACCTGCCCGCATGGGTAACGAGATGGAGATCTTGGGTGTAAAGGAAGTACTTGAGAAATGGGAAATTGAACGCCCCGAACAGGTAATTGATATCCTTGGTCTTTGGGGCGACGCGGTTGACGGTATCCCCGGCATCCCCGGTGTTGGCGAAAAAACAGCCAAAACATTAATTAAACAATACGGCTCGGTTGAAGAGATCATAGCCCACAGCCACGAGCTAAAAGGTAAGCTACGCGAAAACGTGGAAAACTTTGCAGAACAGGGCCTGATGTCGAAAAAACTGGCCACTATTAATCTAAACTCCCCGGTTGAACTGGATGAAGCCGGACTGGAAATGTGCGCCCCAAGTAAAGACCTGCTGGAACCATTGTTTGCCGAACTGGAATTTAGAACGCTGGGCCGCCGAGTGTTTGGCGATGATTTCAGCATCACCGAAACCCGCGCGGTATCTGTACAAACCGATCTGTTTGGCAACCCCGTTGCCGATGGCCGTACAACCCTCGAAGTTGATGTACAGGATATTTACGAAGCACCAACGCCGGTAGACATTAAGAACATTAACACCGTTGAGCACGAATATATTTTGGCCGATACTTTTGAGAAACGTGCCGAACTTATCAATCTCCTTAAACAACAAAAGAGCTTTTGTTTTGATACCGAAACTACCGGCACCGATGCTAATCAATGCGAATTGGTGGGCTTATCGTTCGCGGTGAAACATTACCAGGCCTGGTATGTGCCCGTACCGGTTGATGAACAGGAAATTATAAAGATAGTGGCCGAGTTTAAGCCGGTATTTGAAGATGCCGCTATCGGCAAAATAGGGCAGAACCTGAAGTTTGATATATTGATGCTGAAATGGTACAATGTAGAAATGAAGGGCGACCTGTTTGATACCATGATGGCGCATTACGTTATTGACCCGGATACCCGTCATAATATGGATATCCTGTCAGAAAACTACCTGCAATACAAACCGGTTTCCATTATCGAGCTAATTGGTCCCAAAGGGAAAAACCAAGGTAATATGCGCGATGTGGAAATAGAAAAAATAAAAGACTACGCTGCCGAGGATGCTGATGTTACCCTGCAGCTAAAAACGGTTTTCGAACCTAAGATAAAAGAAGTAGAAGCCGAAAAGCTACTGCACGAGATAGAGAATCCATTAATATATGTATTGGCCGATATTGAGCATGAAGGTGTACGTATTGACCACGAAACACTAAAGGAGTTCTCGAAACTATTGGAAACGGATATTGCCGTACTGGAAAAAACCGTATTTGAAAAAGCGGGTGTGCGGTTCAACATAGCATCGCCAAAACAACTGGGCGAGGTATTGTTCGAAAAATTACTGCTCGATCCTAAAGCCAAAAAAACTAAGACCGGCCAATACCAAACCGGCGAAGATGTGTTGTTATCCCTTGCTTCCAAAAGCGATATTGTGAGGGATATATTGGATTTTCGCCAGCTGCAAAAGTTGAAATCTACCTATGTAGATGCTTTACCTACCATGGTGAACGCTAAAACCGGCCGCATACATACCAGCTACAACCAGGCGGTAGCGGCTACGGGCAGGTTAAGTTCTAATAACCCCAACCTGCAAAATATCCCTATCCGTACCGAAAGGGGCAGGGAGGTAAGAAAAGCATTTATACCTCGCGATGAAAACCACAGCATTGTATCTGCCGATTATTCGCAGATAGAGCTGCGCATCATCGCCGAAATAAGCAAAGACCCTAATATGCGCCAGGCCTTTATTGATAATATTGATATCCACACAGCTACTGCAGCCAAAGTGTATGGTGTAAGTATTGAAGAGGTAGATGGCACCCAGCGCCGTAATGCTAAGGCGGTAAACTTTGGTATTATTTATGGGCAGTCGGCATTTGGTTTATCACAGAATTTGGGCATCCCGCGTAAAGAGGCTGCCGAGATCATCGAAAACTATTTTGCCCAGTACCCAGGCATAAAACAATACATGGCCGATACCATGAACTTTGCCCGCGAGAACGGTTACGTATGCACCCTTATGGGCCGTCGCCGTTACTTGCGCGATATCAACTCGGCCAACCAAACCGTACGTGGCTTTGCAGAACGAAATGCTATTAACGCGCCGATACAAGGTTCGGCGGCGGATATGATTAAGATTGCCATGATCAACATCCATCGCGAGTTTAAAGCCCTGAACCTGGATGCCCGCATGACCATGCAGGTGCATGATGAGTTGGTGTTTGATGTGCCTAACCACGAGATAGAGATCGTAAAGCCCATCATCCTGGAAAAAATGAAAAACGCCATCAAAACCGAAGTGCCGATAATGGTGGAGATTGGTACAGGATCGAATTGGTTAGAGGCGCATTAATTAGGTACGTCAGACTGATAAATATGTCAGTCTGAGTTTTAAAATCCGTGAGGCCTTTGTAGGTGCAATGACTTTATCTTTGCGAAGACATGCCGCGTGACCGATTATACTGGTGCATTTTGCCTATGCCAGATTTGGATTTAATGGTGTCGTTATTTCGTCAGTAGCTTAATTTTTAAATCCCTTGCTATCAGTTATTTATATGTTCATGATGGCGTTCACGGCCGTGAACGTGAACACTTCTCACGCCATTTACTAACAATTTGTCATGGGTAGCTTGTCGAAGACTTATGCGGTATGCACGATCGTTAAAGGTTCGACAAGCTCACTATGACAATTACCCCTCCTGTCATTTCGAACGAGGTGGAGAAATATTGTACACCCAAGTTTCAACCATCCTATCGAACTCTCCATCCTCCACTCATTGAAATGACATTTAAGATGACGCCATCCCGCCTTTAAACATCATTGACAAATTCACAATAAATAC
The DNA here is from genome assembly GCF_028288105.1 of Mucilaginibacter sp. Taxonomy (GTDB): domain Bacteria; phylum Bacteroidota; class Bacteroidia; order Sphingobacteriales; family Sphingobacteriaceae; genus Mucilaginibacter. Next base: position 7,248 of record NZ_JAQBOI010000290.1, read on the forward strand.
CACACCCCAATTCTCATTTATGCATTAATTGTAATTAACAGCCTTATTTGATTAAATAATATCACTTTTTCAAACACATTTTTCCAATTATGTGTTTGTTCATTTGGGGAAATGTTTAGTACCTTAAACCATTATATAATCCCGAATGAGAATTTTTCACCTGAGTGCCGAGTGTTACCCTGTTGCTAAAGTTGGGGGCCTTGCCGATGTGGTTGGCGCGCTGCCCAAATATCAGAATTTGGCAGGGTTGCAGGCCGCTGTAGTTATGCCTTATTACAACCGTAAGTTTGTACACGACAACACATTTGATATTGTTTTTCAGGGGACTACATTGTTAGGCACACGCAGGATCTACTTTGAGATTTTAAAAGAACAAACAGATAAGCTGGGCTTTGAGCTATACCTGATAAAAATACCGGGCCTGCTGGATAGGGAAAATGTTTATAGCTACCCGGATGAAAAAGAACAGTTCATTGCGTTCCAGATAGCGTTTTTGGACTGGATAAACTGGAGCGGCCAAACCCCGGATCTGATCCATTGCCATGATCATCATTCGGGCCTGGTGCCGTTTATGATGTATAACTCGGCATTATATCGCAGGCTGGCACATATTCCAACAATATTTACCATACATAACGGCCAGTATCATGGCGCCTTTGGTTGGGAGAAATTAAATTACCTGCCCGAAATTGACTTTTATAAAACCGGTTTGTTGGATTGGAACGGAGCGATTAACCCGTTGGCTTCGGCGGTGAAATGCTGCTGGAGGTTTACCACCGTATCGCCAAGTTATTTGCAGGAATTAAGCATAAGCTCTAACGGGCTGGAATACTTGTTCTATGTAGAGCGGGATAAAGGTACGGGGATTATCAACGGCATTGATATCGAGGTATGGAACCCCGAAACCGACCCCATGCTGCCCGAGCACTTTAATACCACAACGGTTACAAAAGGCAAGCAAAAAAATAAAGAGATATTATGCGAGCGCTTCGGCTTATCTGCCGATAAACCATTGATAGCCTTTATTGGACGTTTGGTTAGCGAAAAGGGCTCGGATGTGTTGCCCGCAGCTATTGAAAGAAGCATAAAGGAGCATGGCGATAATGTTAACTTTTTAATACTGGGTGCCGGCGATAGTGCTACAGAATTGTCCTTAAGCTTGCTAAAACAATTGCATCCTCAAAACTGCAATGTATTCATCGGTTATGACGAATCATTGGCACACCTTATTTATGGTGGGGCCGATTTCCTGCTAATGCCATCGCGCGTGGAGCCTTGTGGGCTAAACCAGATGTACGCAATGCGTTACGGTACAATGCCAATGGTAAGAAGCACCGGCGGTTTAAAAGACACGGTGATTGATTTTGGTGAAGAAGGCGGGTATGGCATACGCTTTGCCAACGTAAGTGTTGATGATATTTGCGTATCGGTTACCCGGGCGGCTGTGCTGTATAAAGATAGCCGCAAAATGCAAACACTCCGCAAACGCATGATGGCCCTCGATTTTTCGTGGGACCGGTCAGCGAAAGAATATATGAATTTGTATGAAAGTTTAATTCCTAAGATATGACATCAAAAGTAATCAGCATTGTACTTGGAGGCGGCCAGGGCAGCCGTTTGGCACCACTTACATTAACCCGTTCAAAACCGGCAGTGCCAATTGCGGGTAAATACCGTTTGGTGGATATTCCCATCTCCAACTGTTTGCATTCGGGGATCAGTCGCATATTTGTGTTAACGCAGTTTAACTCGGCATCGCTTAACAAGCACATTAAAAACACTTATCACTTTAGTACGTTCAGCACTGCTTTTGTTGATATTTTGGCCGCAGAGCAAACGCCTACAAGCGGTGGCTGGTTTCAAGGTACTGCAGATGCTGTAAGGCAAAGCCTGCACCATTTGGCTACGCACGAGTTTGAGTACGTGCTGATCCTATCGGGCGACCAGTTATATCAGATGGATTTTGAAGAAATGATCCAAAAGCATATCGATACAGGTGCCGATATCTCTATAGCTACCATACCAGTACATGCTAACGATGTGCCGGGCTTTGGCATCCTTAAAACAGATGAGGATAGCATGATAACCTCGTTTATTGAAAAGCCTAAAAAGGATTTTGAGAGTTGGGCATCTGATGTAAGTGATGAAATGAAAGCCGAAGGCCGCATTTATCTGGCATCAATGGGTATATATTTGTTTAACCGCAAACTGTTATTTGAGCTGCTGGAAGGAAACGATCATCCTGACTTTGGGAAGGAGATCATCCCGCAGGCAATTATAGGCCACAAAGTATTAAGCTATCAATACGAGGGGTACTGGACAGATATTGGTACTATCTCATCTTTTTTTGAAGCCAACCTTGGTCTTACTGATGATATACCAATGTTTAACTTGTTTGATAAAAACCACATATATACCAGGGCGCGCATGCTGCCGCCTACCAAAATATCGGGCACATTGATAGATCGTTCTATTATTGCTGATGGATGTATTATTAATGCCGCCCATATTATTCATTCCCTTATTGGTATCCGTACCCGTATTGGTGTTGCCAGCGAAATTGAAAGCTCCTATGTAATGGGTAGTGATAATTACCAAACGCTTGAAGAAATAGCAATTGCTAAAGCCAACAACGAGCCAATTATGGGCATTGGCGACAGGTGTTCTATCAAAAATGCTATCATTGATAAAAATACTTATATAGGCGATGATGTAAAAATAAACTGTGGTGAACCGCTTCCTGACGGCGATTTTCCAACCTATACAGTTACCGATGGGATTGTTATTGTGAAGAAAAGAGCGATAATTCCAAGTGGCACAGTAATTTAATTTAAAGGATAGTGGAATAATTGGCAGTTAATTTGCGTTAGATAAAGAAGAAACTAAAAAACTTAAATTAACTTGTTATGAAAAAGACTATCTGTATGATCGCGGTTGCCGCCATCTCATTTGGTTGTGTAAATGCATTTGCTACCACACCAGTACAACAAACACAGCAAGATTCCACTAAGAAGAAAGACAAGAAGATGAAGAAAGACAAAAAAATGTGGAAAGACAGCACTAAGAAAGACAGTACTAAAAAAGACACCGGGATGAAAATGTAATTCTTCTTCTAACAAAAAAGCCTCCCGCTAACCGGGAGGCTTTTTTGTGAATTGATTTTTCTTATAATTCTAT
>NZ_JAQBOI010000295.1 GCF_028288105.1 Mucilaginibacter sp.
GGCGCAGGTTTGTCCAATCAAACCCACCCGCTGTATATATCCTGAATGAACTATTAAACCTATAGCTCAGCTGCAACACATCAAAACCAATATTGCTGCTTCTCCACGACCGATAATTTAAAAACTGGTTAGTTGGCGATAACGTAAAGCTGCCGTTATCAACCAGGGTGGTTAAACCAATATCAAACCGGGTAAAGGTAAGCCCAAAGGAAAACCCCGGTGCCTTTGTAGTGTAAGAATAAGATGAGGTATCATTAATTGATACCTGGCTAACATCATCCCCAAAACCAAGTCTGATCTTTGTACGGCGGGTTTTGGTAGTATCAGTTTTAACAGAATCCGTTTGTGCAAACACAACGGTTGCTGCCAGGCATATTATTGTAGTAAAAATCAGGCGTTTCATATATTTTGGTGTATTACTATTCTATTTATCTTGTTTTTTTATTTTGATAAAGCCAAGGTTAAGCCCGGATACTACAGAATCGTCCTCATCGTTTGTGCTCGAAAATTCTATCAGCTTATCCTTGCGTTTGTCAACCTTACTTACCACTACATTTATCAGATCTCCTAAGTTGCGTATGCGATGTTTTTTAACAGGCGCTGCAGCTATGGTCTTATTAACCGGCGGTTGTTGAGCCACTAAAGTATTAGCTTTAAACGATACATCTTCGGGCATTTCAATTTTTTCGTTAAAGGGCACTCCTCTATCAGGCACTACAAACTTCACTTCTTGTGCAGGTTGAACCACCTCCGCCAGTTGTTGTGCCGGTAATAGTATTTCTTCATTTCTTACAGGCAGTACTTTAACCGCTTTTGTTTTTTGCTTGCGCGATGTTACTACATTATTTACAGCGAGAGCCTTTTCTAACTGTGGCTGTACAATTTTTGACGATGCAATTACAGGTGTTATAATTGATTTTGCAGGCTTATTGTTTTTAACGGCAATCAATTGCACCTGTTTTTTGGTATTATCTTTTATCTGCGATACAAAATATAAACCTGCTGATAGCATAAGCAGTAAACTCGCGGCTATGCTTAGATAGGTTTTTAACGACCGCTTACTTTCATCCATGCGGGAGGCGATGTTGCCCCAAAGCTGGGCAGATGGCTCAATTTCAAAATCATCAAGTTTAGACCTGAATAGTTGATCAATTTCTTTATCCTGCATATTCATATCTTTTATTCTCCATTTTTAATATCTGTTCTTTTAAAATAGCCCGGGCCCTTGATAACTGCGATTTTGAAGCACCTTCGCTAATGCCCATAATTTCGGCTATTTCTTTATGCGAGTAACCATCAATGGCATATAAGTTAAACACCATGCGGTAACCCGGCGACAAGGCTTTTATTAGCACCAGCAGATCTTTTGCTTCCAGGCTGCTGGCTGCCGCGGCATTAACAGATGGCTCGTGCCCGGCATTGTCAATATCAACTACCTGCATCATTTTATGGTGGCGGCGATAATATTCAATTGAGCTGTGCACCATAATACGCCTCACCCAACCTTCAAATGAACCGTCGCCCCGGTAATCAGCAATTTTTTGGAATACTTTAATGAATCCGTTCTGTAGCATATCCTCAGCTTCCATTCTATCGGTAGCGTAGCGCATGCAAACACCCAGCATTTTTGAGGCAAATTGCTTATACAGCATTTCCTGCGCCTTGCGTTGCCCGGCCTTACAGCATTTTACCAGATCATCAATAGTAGGTTTAGCTTCCAAAAACATCATTTTAAACTAAGATGTATTCTATATAGAATTGGTTGCATGGGGTGTAAAATAATTTTAACTAAATTTCGGGAATACATTACATCGGTCAAAGTAAGTTAACTTTATATATAATGAAAATTATTCAGCTTGTAATTATCAGTATCTTTTTATCCTGCCTGCAGGGTGTTGCCCAGCCTAATTCGTCCGCCCAATATATTTTACTTAAACCCGATCGTATTTTCGACGGACAGCAAATACATATCAATTGGTATGTTTTAGTAAAAGGCAACCATATTGAGGCTGTTGGAGAACCTGCATCAATCAAGACCCCGGCTTCTGCAAAAATAGTGGACCTAAAAGGCATGACTTTAATGCCCGGGCTAATAGAAGGTCATTCTCATTTATTTTTGCACCCCTATAATGAAACGAGTTGGAACGACCAGGTAATGAACGAAAGCCGGGCAGAGCGTACGGTCCGTGCGGTTGAACACGCAAGAGCTACCTTAATGGCAGGCTTTACCACAGTGCGCGACCTGGGAACCGAAGGGGCTGCATATGACGATGTTGGTTTAAAAACGGCTATCAATAAAGGGATTGTACCAGGCCCCAGGATGCTGGTAGCTACTCGCGCCATTGTTACCACAGGTGCTTACGGGCCAAAGAGCAACGTTGCCGAATCGCACCCGCTGCTTGGCGCCGAAGAAGCCGACGGCGTTGAAGGCGTATCAAGAGTGGTGCGTTCGCAGATAGGCTATGGGGCCGATGTTGTAAAGCTTTACGCCGATTACTGGGCTACAGACGAGGGTGCCACCCCCACATTTACGGTTGATGAGCTAAAGGCTGCTGTTGCAGTGGCTAATAGCCGCGGCAGGCAAGTGGTTGTGCATTCGGGTTCTGAAGAAGGCATGCGCCGCGCGATATTGGCAGGGGCCAGCACCATTGAGCACGGTGATGGCGGCACGCCGGAATTGTTTAAACAGATGAAAGCCAAAGGGATCGCTTTATGCCCCACGCTGGCGGCAACGGAAGCCAATGATATTTACCGCGGATGGAAAAAAGGTATTGATGCTGACCCGGAAAATGTGAAGGCGAAACGTACCATGTTCAGGAACGCACTTAAAGCCGGGGTAACCATTTGTATGGGCGGTGATGTTGGTGTATTTGCCCATGGCGACAATGCGCGGGAGATGCTGTTAATGGTTGAGTATGGTATGAAACCTATAGATGTATTACGTTCTGCTACATCTGTAAACGCCCAGGTTTTTAAGTTAAAAAACCTGGGCAATATAAGGGCAGGTTTCCTGGCAGATCTGGTTGCAGTTGAAGGTAACCCTACTGAGGATATAAAAGTGGTAAAGCAAGTAAGGCTGGTGATGAAGGAAGGGGTGGCTTATTTGCAGAAATAGGTTTTTTTACAATTTAATACTGATTTATTGCTTCCCCCTAAAATACTTATAAAGCTTCACCGCCGACATAATTATCAAACTGAAAAGGATGATACCAATCACCCCAAAGATCCAGTTAAGGGCGCTTTTAAGTACTACCAGGAATACAATAGCAAAGAGGATAATGGTAGCCAGTTCGTTCCATAAACGGAGTTGAATGGACGTCCATTTGAACACGCCACCGGCCATTTGTTTCATTATTTTTTGGCAGATGAAGTGGTAAACGATTAGCCCTACCACAAAAGTGAGCTTTACATGCAGCCAGGGCATTTTCCATAAGCCCGGGTTAAGATGCAGCATGGTTGCCCCTGCGCCGATCACAAAATACATGCTTGGCGTAGCAATTATCCACCACAGTTTTTTCTCTATGATCTCAAATTGATCTGATAGGATAGTGCGGGCCGGTTCAGGTTTATCCTGAGCTTCCCTGTGGTAAATAAACAGGCGCACAATATAAAACAGCCCCGCCATCCAGCAGACTACAAAAATGATATGTATGGAAAGGATGTAGTTATACATGAAGCTGAGCCCCCTAACCCCCTAAAGGGGGAATTATAAGCCCCCGACCTTTAAAGTGGGCTATTGTTTTATTATTATCTATAATATACTGCCGCCAATGCTCCCCCCTTAGGAGGTCAGGGGGCATATTCTTTTATAACTTCCACCGCATACTTCACGTTATCAAACGGAATATCCGGCATTATACCATGACCTAAGTTAAAGATAAAGCCCTTTTCATCCTTCATCCTGTCGAACAAGCGGTAGATCCGTTCTTTAATCACCTTTTTATCGGCATACAAAATATGCGGGTCAAGGTTCCCCTGTACAGCTATGCCTTCGGGTAAACGTTTTTTAATATCAAGCAGGTCAACGTTCCAGTCGAT
>NZ_JAQBOI010000004.1 GCF_028288105.1 Mucilaginibacter sp.
TGGCACTATGTAGATTTTGATAAGCAATATTCTTATCCGGAGATGCAGGCATTTTTAAAGCAAGATACCGCGACTAATGCCTATACCAAACTGAACTTTTTGATAGGCGAATTAAAAAAGAAAACACTTACCAAAAGCAATAAACTGCTTTGCCTGCGTATGCTGATCCACATTGTTGAGGATGTTCACCAGCCAATGCACACCGCGCATACCGAGGATAAAGGCGGTAACGACATTAAACTAACCTGGTTTAATACCCCAACCAACCTGCACTCTGTTTGGGATAGCCAGCTGATAGATTTTCAGCAGTTAAGTTATACCGAATATGTTAGCTGGATAAATCACACCACTGCAGCGCAACGTACCGAATGGCAAAAAGCACCTATCAGCCAGTGGTTGTTCGAATCGAGCCAGATAGCGACTAAAATTTACGCGGGCGTAAAAGACGGCGATAAGGTAAACGTGTATAAATACAATTTTGACTACATAGGTACCCTTAACAACCAGTTGGTAAAAGGTGGCGTTAGATTAGCAGGCGTACTTAATCAATTGTTTGGTTAATTAGGAGAGTAGTTGGTTAGGTGAGTGGTTTCAAAAGTATAACCATTCACTTAATCAACCCAATCAACCACTCACTCAAAAAATGAAAATACTAATGGTTTGCCTTGGTAATATATGCCGTTCGCCACTGGCGGAGGGCATAATGCAGCACCTTGCAGATAAGGCGGGCCTGGATTGGCAGGTCGATTCCGCCGGTACCGGCGACTGGCACATCGGCAGCGCACCCGACAGACGTTCTGTTAAAGCCGCACGTGATGAGGGGATAGACATTAGCAAACAAGTTTGCCGTTTGTTCCGCACCGGTGACTTTGATGAGTTCGACCTGATATTGGTGATGGATAAAAGCAACCTGAGCAATGTTTTGGCCATGGCCCGTAATGATGAAGACCGCAATAAAGTGAAGATGCTGCTGAATGATAAGATAGTCCCCGACCCATATTATGACGATGCCCAGTTTGCCCCGGTATTTAAACTAATAGAGGCAGGATGTAAGGAAATCATCAAACAATACAGCCATTAATTGATACCTTAGGTGAATGAATACTAAACCGGTAATGGTGTTAAGCGCCATTTTTTTAGCTGTAATTGGCCTTGCCTTCACGTTTATGCCACAAGAGATAACCGCCTTTACAGGCTTGGGCTTCAGCAAAATTTATCAGCTGCAGTTACAAATAATGGGCGCTTTGTTTTTTGCCTTTGCCATGCTCAACTGGATGGCAAAGGGAGCCATAATTGGCGGCATATATAACAGGCCTATTGCTATTGCTAATTTTGCACACTTTTTTATTGGTGGGGTGGCTTTAGTGAAGGCTGTTGTAAGCAATATTCATCTGCCTTATGCCGTTTGGATCATAGCGGCTATTTATTCAATTTTTGCAATATTATTCGGCATTATATTTTCAAGACACCCATCTCAATAATTAAATTATGAAAGCATTATTTGTAAGCTTAATCTTAACCTGCACCGTGTTTATGGCCGCTGCACAAAACACAGCCGTTGATAAAATGACCACATCGTATATAGGTGTGAAGAATGCTTTAGTTGGAAGCAATGCCACATTGGCTAAGACCCGCTCTGCAGAATTGCTTGCCGCGTTGTCAACCCCGGTTAAAGGATTACAGCCTGCGCAGCAAAAGCTATTGGCAACCTATCTGGATAAACTAAAATTTGATAGTCGCCACATTAGCGAAACTACCGTTATTGATCATCAGCGCGAACATTTTGCCAGCTTATCTAAAAATATGTATTCGTTACTTTCGGGTTTAAAGCTGAACAGCACTACTGTTTACCAGCAATACTGCCCCATGAAAAAGGCGGCCTGGTTAAGCGAATCTGAAGATATCCGCAACCCATACTATGGCGATGATATGCTGGAGTGCGGTAAGGTTACAGCTACCTTGAAAGGAGCGAAATAATACATAAGTTCGTGACAAGTGTTCACGTTCACGGCCGTGAACACTATCGTGAACACGCAAATAATTGATAATAAGGAGCTTAAAAATAAGCTACTGACGAAATAACGTCACCATTAAATCCAAAACCGGGGAGAGGAAAATGAATAAAACAAAGAAAGGCCTTGCAAACGCAAAGCCTTTCTCTTTTCATAGGTAGATGAAATATTACGACGCTAAATAAACGTTGATCACCTTAATGGTTTCTTCTTTGTTTTTATCAGAGCTCCATTTTTCTTTCCCGGATTTTTCGGCAAGGGCAAATAGTTGCTCGTAAAGTAGTTTGCCATCTTTTTTGCCGCCTAACTTAATGGTGGCGTTTTTAGCGAAAACAGTATCCCAAGCAGCACGCACATCGGTCCAGTAGGTTTGCTGGCCTGCCCACCATTTTTTTGCGTAAGCAAATTTGGCCTCATCAACTTTGGTAAATTCTTCGTAGCCTTTTTCTTGCGCTATTACCTTATCGCCATCGGCAGATCGTACTACTTTATTGTTATCCTGCTCATACATCCAGCCTTGCGGGGTTAGGTAGATACGATTACCGCGAGCCAAAACATTGTAATCGCTGCGTTTGGTAAACTCGCGGCGTGGCAGCGGCGAATCAGTTTTACTTTGCCATTCGTGGCGGCCGTCAACATGTACCCAGGTGCCAATGCTTTCGTAACGGGGGCTGTCATCAACCTGATAAACCTTTTGGATCCAGCGGCCTTTTACATCAGCTGGTTTAAGCGTAACTTTCTTCCAGGTGTTTTCTTTCTCGAACGCAAGCATGGTAGGCTGTTCATAAACCCAGTCTTCGCGCCAGTGTTTAATAACCAAGCTATCGCCAACAACCAATAAATGCTGAATAGCGATCTTTTTAGGCGAATCTTCAACAACTATAGCCCACTCGTAACCCCATGAATGGTAGCGCGGATGGAATTTATAGGCCGTATCCGGCGAAAAGGTTTCCGCGTAGTTGAAGGTTACTTTATAGTAGCCGGCTAATGATTTGATAGCAGCCCTGTCCTGCTCAAATTTAGATTGTGCAGATACGCTGATCGCGCAAATGCAAAGTGCTAATAAGAATATAGTTTTTTTCATTATGTTTATTTAGATTAAATCTAAACAAAGAAAAGCATTATTATTTATTTTACAATACTTCGACAATAAAAAATTTAATTAAGTGTTTGAAATCAGGAAGTTAATAGTGTATTTTTGCTTTATGATCAAAAAGTCGGGGATATTATTGTTGGCCTTGCTGTATTTAACTACAGCATCCGGCTTCGCCCTGAACT
>NZ_JAQBOI010000015.1 GCF_028288105.1 Mucilaginibacter sp.
GGATCGGGGTGCGGCGCTTTAGAGGGTTATAACCGTATGCACGCCCTATTTGGGGCCAGCGATAAGTGCATTGCGGTAAACCCAAGCGATATGAACGTAGCTTTAACCGCGCTTGATGCTATAGTGCACGTAAGTGGTGTTAAAGGTAAACGGGCTATAAAAATTTCAGATTTCCATAGGCTGCCCGGCCAACACCCTGAATTGGATAACACTTTGCAAAAAGGGGAGCTGATAACTTCGGTTGATTTACCTGCTTCACCGTTTAATAAAAATGTGCATTACTTAAAAGTGCGCGACAGAACATCGTATGCATTTGCACTGGTATCGGCAGCAGTAGCCTTAAATATAGAGAATAACACTATACAGGGAGCAAGACTGGCAATGGGCGGGGTGGCACATAAACCATGGCGCCTAACCGAAACAGAAGCTTTCCTGAAAGGTAAGCCTGTTAGTTTAGATGTGTTTAAACAAGCGGCACAAATAGCCATGCAGGGCGCTAAAGCTTATGAGCACAATAAATTTAAATTGACTTTAGCACCAAATACCCTCTTGCAGGCCTTAAAAACGGCGTCGGGGTTAAAGGCATAAAGCTCTGTATGAGCGTATTGCATTGGTACAGATCACAGAAAAAACATCTTTCATCAGCAAACAAGGTATTGTCATGAAAAAAGAGACCATAGGAGATTCGTTAAGTAGGGTAGACGGCAGATTAAAAGTAACCGGAGGCGCTAAATACTCTGGCGAATATGATTTGCCAGGCTTAACTTATGGTGTGCTTGTTCCGGCTACAATTGCCAGCGGAACGGTAACGGCTATCGACAGTAAAGCCGCATTACGCGCACCGGGTGTACTGGCGGTTATTACTCCATTTAACGCTACAAAAGTGCCCGGTTATCAGCCGGAAGCATCTACACGCATTAAAGGACTAAAGTTATTTAATGACAACCAGGTTTACTTTAATGGCCAGCCTATTGCGTTGGTAGTTGCCGATACCTTTGAAAGGGCAACAAACGCTGCCAGCTTAGTAAAAGCTACTTATCAGGCACAACCATTTGAAACCAACTTTAATAAAAATATTGATAAGGGTGTTAGTCCGCAGAATAATAAGGACTACTTACGCGGCGAGGCCTATGCCTATAAAAATGCCCCGATTAAAGTAGAGCAGGAGTACACGCTGCCATCTGAAATGCACAACCCAATGGAGTTGCACGTAACCACTGCATTTTGGACAGGCGATGATAAAATTACCCTGTATACCAAATCGCAAGGGGTTATCAGCTCGCAAAGGGCTATCGCCAATGCTTTTCAGCTCGATCCAAAGAATGTACAGATCAATTCGCGTTTTGTTGGAGGGGCATTTGGATCATCCCTGCGTACATGGCCACACGAGGTTGCCGCAGTACAAGCTGCAAAAATGCTGAACAGGCCCGTTAAACTTACCCTTACCCGCGAGCAAATGTTCACTTTGGTGGGCTATCGCCCGCATACTGTTCAAAAGGTAGGTATAGGCGCTACAGCCGATGGTAAGATTGTTGGCATCAGCCACGAATCGCATTCGCAAACCGCGGTTTACGAAGAGTTTACCGAAAGGTCTGTTAACGTTTCAAGATTTTTATATAGCAGCCCCAATGTAAATACCCAGTATAAGGTGGTACCGTTGAATGTTGGGGTGCCTGCACCAATGCGTGGCCCGGGCGAGGCAACGGGATCATTCGCCTTGGAATCGGCGCTTGATGAGTTGTCGTACTCGTTAAATATGGATCCTATCGAATTAAGGCTTAAAAATTACGCGGAAACTGACCCTGAAAAAAACCTGCCGTGGTCAAGCAAGTATCTTAAAGAGTGTTACCAAAAGGGTGCCGATAGTATCGGCTGGTCTAACCGCAAGGCAAAGCCCGGCACTAATAACGATGGAGAATGGCTGGTAGGATATGGAATTGGATGTGGTGCATTTGGTGCCTACCGTTCGCGTTCGCTGGCCAAAATTAAATTAATGCCTAATGGCACTGTAAATATTCAGAGCGCTACAAGCGATATCGGGCCAGGTACGGCAACCTCGATGGTGCTGATAGCCGCGGATATTCTTAAGATCCCGGCCGAAAAAATAGTATTTGAATTAGGCGATTCCTCCTTCCCGGTTGCGCCTACCCAGGGTGGTTCTGCTACGGTATCATCAGTAGGTTCAGCTGTGCACGATGCTTGTGTCGCTTTAAAACAAAAACTAAACACCCTGGCGGGCAAACCAGAAAACAGTACCGATGATATTGACTATGCAAAGGTTTTGAGTCAGAATAATTTACCATTCCTGGAAATAACCCAGGAATCAATAGCTAACGAAGAGGCAAAAAAGTATTCGATGTATTCTTTTTCGGCACACTTTGCAAAAGTGTATGTTCATCCACTAACAGGTGTTGTTAAAATTAAGAATGTGGTGGCTGTGGTAGATGCGGGTAAAATTGTGAGCTATAAAACAGCTAGGAGCCAAATGATTGGTGGTGCGGTAGGAGGGATTGGCATGGCCATGACCGAAGAAGCTGTTTTTGATGACCGGTTTGGCAGGTATGTAAACGGCAATTTTGCAGATTATCATGTGCCGGTAAATGCAGATATACCTCAGATAGAAGCTATATTTATTAACAAGCCTGACCCTATAATTAACCCTATTGGTACAAAAGGTATTGGGGAAATATCACTTATTGGTGTAGCCGCGGCCGTTGCCAATGCCGTTTATAATGCAACCGGAAAACGGATCAGGGAGCTTCCTATTACACCCGATAAATTGATCTGAGAATACGCCCGTAATTTACGGTACCATTAAGCGCCTGTAAGGCTTACTTATTATACTGTTCGTCGGTTACCTGTTCCATCCAATCAACCGGCGAACCATTTAATTTTTCCTGAATAGCGATATGGCTTATCGCGGTGGTAGCGGTAGCGCCATGCCAATGCTTTTCGCCCGGGGCGAAGTACACAACATCTCCCTGATGAATTACTTGTTTTGCTTCACCTTCGTGTTGCACCCAGCCCGATCCTGCTGTAATAATTAAAGTTTGGCCTAACGGATGAGTGTGCCAGGCCGTACGGGCACCTGGTTCAAAAGTAACCAGCGCCATTGCCACACGGGATGGTTCAGGTGGATTAATAAGCGGATCGATGCGTACTGATCCGGTAAAATATTCTGCGGGACCTTTTCCTGAAGGCTGTGAGCCGTTGCGTTTAATTTCCATGTACTTGATTATTTAGTAGCAGGATAATTTCCCCTTAAGCGTTTGTTATCGTCAACTATCCGTTCAATTATTTGACTTCGTAAAGGACTGTCATCAGATGCATTTACATCCATCGCGCCGTAGTTATTTAACACGTCTACCGCTTCCTGTGCTTCCCTTGGCGAGATAGCATGAACGGTAACAATAGAGCCTTTTCGCCCTAACGAGGCAAAGTGCGCGGCTTGTTTTTCATCATCTATAAGGTGGCTGAAAAAGTCGCCTACACGGTCTTCCTGTTCATTGGTTTGTTGCCCGTTGGTGTGAATATCAATATTTTCACTTGTAAATTCATTTCCCAACAGGTAAGAGCTTGCCTCTTCGGCAAGGTTTATGTCTTCAAAAATGCCGATCACTGTTATCATAGCTATTCAATAAAATATTCTACGAATTGTTTTAAAATTATAGCCGTCGTCGAAGGCTATTCAATGACCGATCATCCGGAGCATAACCTATTTCACACGCTCTAAATATTCTCCGGTGCGGGTATCTACCTTTACTTTATCGCCCTGGTTTACAAATAATGGTACTTTTATTTCAACGCCATTTTCTGTAGTCGCGGTTTTTAGCGCGCCCGAGGAGGTATCGCCTTTTACTGCCGGTTCAGAATAAGTAATTTCCAGCTCTACGCTGTTTGGCATTTGCGCCATGATAGGTTCTTCGCTTTCAAACGATACAATTACGTTCATTCCCTCTTTCAGGAACCTTACAGACGGGCCCTACAGTGTTTTTGAGATATTAAACTGATCATAAGTTTCATTATTCATGATCACCATAAACTCGCCCTCGTCATATAGGTATTGATAGTCATTGGTTTCTACGCGGCAAATTTCAACCTGCTCGTCGGTAGCTAAACGGGCCTCTACAATTTTTCCGGTTTTAATATTCCGGAATTTATCTAAATAAAAAGCACCACCTTTACCTGGGGTACGGTGCATAACTTCTGTAACGGTTACCAGTTCGCCGTTATAACGTAATATATTTCCTACTTTAATTTCAGATGCCTTTGCCATGAAAATGCGATTATAATTTGAATGCGAAGATAGATTAAGTTATGTTAAACATAC
>NZ_JAQBOI010000049.1 GCF_028288105.1 Mucilaginibacter sp.
GCCGATATCAGTGTTTTGCCAATGTCGGTGCCAATCCCTGTAACAAATAGTGGTTTATTCTGCATGGATAATGGTGTTTATGGTTGAAGTAAGCAGTCCGATCTGCTCAATCGTATTATAAGAGTGGAGACAAATTCGGATACGTTCGGTGCCTTGCGCTACGGTAGGGCTCAATATCGCCCGTACATCTAACCCTGCACTTTGCAATTGCTGTGCGGCTTGTTTAGCCTTATCGTTGCTATTTAATATGATGCATTGTATAGCGCTATTGCTGTTAATTAAAGGGTAGGTGTTATTATGTTGGATGCCTTGTTTAAACAGGCTGATATTTTGATGCAGGTGCTCAATTTCTGCTGTCGACTCATTTAAAAACCCGTAAGCCATTTTCACAGCCGCCAGTTGATGAAACGATGCCGCTGTGGTATAAATGAACGCCCGTGCAAAATTGATGAGGTATTCGCGCAGCAAACTACTCCCTAAAACAATGGCCCCGTGGCAGCCCAATGCTTTGCCAAAGGTTACCACACGGGCAAATACCCTGTCCTGCAAACCTAAATGTGTTATTAATCCCGATGGATAAAGACCAACGGCATGTGCTTCATCTACAATTAAGTGCGCGCCGTATTGTTCGGTTAGTTTTAGGATATCTGTAATAGGAGGGGTATCGCCATCCATAGAGTAAACGCTTTCTATCACCACATAGCAAATGCCTTTTGCCTGCTTTAACTTGCCCTCCAGGCTATCCAAATCGTTATGGCGAAATATGTATCGGTTGGCGTGGCTTAAGCGCGCACCGTCAATAATAGAGGCGTGTATCAGCTCGTCATGTATGATGGTGTCTCCCTTTTGCGGCAAGGAGGAAAACAATCCCACGTTAGCATCGTATCCCGAATTAAATAATAACCCGGCCTCGCTTTGATGGAATGTGGCAATTTGCTGTTCCAGTTCTTCGGCATAAGTTATATTGCCTGATATTAAGCGCGAGCCGGTAGCGCCGTTTAAGCTAAGCGGGTGGGTATCTATCTCGTTTTGGATGTTGCTTTTTAAAACAGGGGAGCGGGCAAAGCCAAGGTAATCGTTAGAGCAGAAGTCTATCAGGTTACTTTCGGGCCGAAGTGTGCGGTAGGTGCCCAGCAATTTGCGCTCATCAAGTTTGTTTTTTATATATGTTTCTAATGATGCCAATTGCCTGTTAATTTTCTGCTAAAATAAAAAAAAGCGGCCTATAGCCGCTTCTTTTATTTTAGCAATAACATGTATTACTTGTTGGATTGGCCACCGCCACCGCCGTTTTGGCGTTGAGCGCGCGCTTCGTCCATTTGTTTTTGATAAGCGGCTGCCTGCTCAGGTGTTAATACGGCTTTAACTTTATCGTTAGTAGCTTGCATCATAGGGCGCATTTGCGTCCTTATGTCGCCACCAGCAGTACGAAGACTATCCATTGATTTGGTTTGCCCATCGTAAATTGCTGTAATTTTGGTTACCTGGTCATCACTAAGCTTAAGGCTTTCCTTCATGGCTTTAACCCTATCGGCCGTGCTCATTCTTTGGCGGCCCTGTGCGAAACTTACTGCTGATATTCCTAAAAGGAAAAGGCAGATCATCATAATCTTTTTCATTTCTTTAGTTTTTTAGTTTAACTGATGTTATGATAAAGATAATGGTGAATAGTTTAACCTGATGTTATGTAACTTAATTGTTATGAGCTGCGGCTTAAGTGTAACTTAAATGTTGCCGTGGCTTAGTTAACGTCTTTACTGTTATTCAAATTCGCTATCGAGCGCTGCATCTGGGCCATCATGCTGGTAAGGCTTTCCATGGTAGGCTCGGGAGTAGGCATTGGCATATGGGTAGATATATAAGCCTTGGCTTTCCAGATCTCTAATACATCCTCGGCGCTTATTTCGTATGGGTCGTAAACTGGGTTGTCTGATATCAGTTTCAGGTTGCGGCCTTCCTTATATTTATTGCCGGCGCGTTTATAAACAACGCCATCATTTTTTGAGATGATCACGTATGTTTCGCCAATTTTTACATCGGCCCAGTTTTCCTGGTATTCGCCTATTATAATAGTACCCGATTGTAGCGGCAACATCGAATCGCCTTTTATTTCGAAACCACGGTAGGTGCCCTGTTTAAACATAGGCAAATAAAGCTTTGGTAATTGCCCAACATATTCAGGGTCGGCGTAACCATTTAAATAACCGGCGCTGGCTTTTAAAGGTACCATTTCAATATTTTCGTTGTCCTCTTTATCTACCGAAATACTTAGCACCCTGAGGTTTGCCGGATTGCCTTTTGGCTTTGGCGCCCACTTCTCATCAATGGTTTCGTTGATAAAATCATCAATTGAGATGTCAAAAAATATTGCTAATGCTTTTAGTAGTTCGTACTTGGGTTCTGCACGTTCTTCTTCGTATGCGCCTACTAATGAACGTTTTATGCCTACCTGATCAGCGAATTGCTGCTGGGTTAGACCCTTCTTTTTGCGAAGAAATTTAATATTTTGTGAAATATTTGCCATAAAAATTTGGAATTGCTAAAATAGTTAGTATTTTTATGCTCATAAAATTAGTAATTATTTTTTAATCAGCAAATTTTTTTATCAAATGAAGAGGTTCGTTTATATTATCACAGACAGAAACAGGAAAAATTTACATGTTGGTATGTGCACAGACTTGCTTAAAACCCTAAAGTTTTATGGTGAGATGCCTACCTTATTTTTTGATAGCGCGCAACAACTGAACCGCTTAGTTTATTTTGAGGAGATAAATACTGAAGAGCAGGCCATGGAGCGCTTTAAAACAGTAAGCACTTATACCCGCCCTCAAAAAGAAAAAATGATACGCCCGGTAAACCCGGATTGGGTTGATCTTACTGCAGGCCTAAACTACGAAAGTGGTATAAGAGTAAGGCCCGCTTATGGCAGGCCTTCTATACAAGCGGCACGCAGGGCAGTTACTGTTTAACAAAAACCAGAGCACCCGAGTTCATGCAATATCTTTTGCCGCCCCTGTCTGCAGGGCCGTCATCAAATACATGACCAAGGTGTAAGCCTGTGCTTTTTTCAATAACCTCGTCGCGGCTCATGCCAAAGCTGCTGTCGTGTACAATCTCGACCTTGTTGGGATCAACCGCTTTTACAAAACTTGGCCAGCCTGTACCGCTGTCAAATTTATCGGCCGAACTAAATAACACCTCGCCGGTGGCGGCGCTTATATAAACACCTTTCTGGTGATTATCATAATAGGCATTCTTATAAGGTGGTTCGGTACCACGGTTCACCATTATTTCGTATTGGTTTGCCGTAAGCTTCTTTTTCCATTCGGCAGCAGGTTTGCTTAACCTTCTTTTCTCCTGCTCTGCTTTATTTTGCCCGTTACTATTATCACAGCCAAAGGCTGTAAATATGCTAATTATCAGTATTGCTAAAATTGATCTTTTCATAATACTACAATTTACGAATACCTCGCCGGTATAGATGTCATGCTATTGCCAGTTTGCAGTTAACAGTTTGCAGTACGCGGTGGGCAATAAGCAATAGACATGTAGAATAAATAGTTACAGTTAACTATTCTTCACTGCTAACTGCCAACTCAAAACTGCCAACTGAAAACCCTACCATCCCGGTGCAAATGTTAAACCAAATACAGGTTTTTTAACATCCGACCGGTTAAACGGAATAGCGAAATACGGTTCCAATATAAATGCCCCAAAGAAATTTACCCTAAGGGAGATACCCGCGCTTAGTGCCGGTACACGCTGGTTGGTGTTATAAAGTGTTTCGCCGGTTGTTGGATCGGTACCTACAGCATCTGGTGCTTTTTGGAATTTTATTTCGTTGCCACCTTGCCAGGCCAGGCCGGCATCAAAAAAGAAGTTAAGATCGGTAAACAAGAATTTTGATTTGATAACAGCCAGTTTCTCGGGGCCGGTAAATGGTAAGCGCACCTCGAAGTTTGCTACCGCGATACGATCGCCTGATAATTGATCAATTGTAAAACCGTTTGTGTTTACCGTATGCGAATTATAAAAAGTTTGCGCCTCATAACCACGTATTAAAAACGGATAGCCTACATATAAAGGATACAAACCACTTACATTGTTGCCAAACCTGCCGTAGCCATAAAGCCTTGCAGCAAATGTAACAGGTGCTACCCGTACATATTTACGCAGATCAATAGTAGGCGAGAAGAAATTGTAGGTGCCTACATTGTATTCGGCCTCTAAGCGGAAACGGTGCCCGTTTAGCGGGGCGGCAATGCCAAAATAAGAATCATCACCCACCAAAGCGGTACTCATGCCATATATGGAGAAGGGCTTCAGATCGATACCATTTTCGGCCAGGAACTGTTGGCGTGATATTTTATGCTTTTTGTAATCAACAAACTGGCCAATAACTACCTGGTCGTTACCGTTTGCATCTTGCACGGTAGTATAATCATAATAGCTGCTGTATCTATCTACGCGATAAGAGTAGCGTGAGGCCGAAGTTCCTATTTCTGCCCGTAACGATCTGGAGATGGGGTAGGATGCAAATGCCTGCACCGCATCTTCAAACGTGCGGATAATGTCGGTTTTTTCTTCATAAACAGGGGTTGATGTACCATTTATATCAATATTGGTAAAACCATAACCATACGTGCCCGATTGGTAAGGAATATGTGAAACACCTAAGCCAAAATTCCAGCGGCCCTGCTGGTTAATATACATCACCTGCCCGCCAAAATCATAGATCTCGCCGTTTACAGCCACACCTGCATAGATCTGGTTGCGGCCCAAAATATCACTAAATACACCCTGTACACCACTTGATAAGCCCGTACCGTACGAACCTACCGAAGCACCAATGCCACTGCTGGCCAGATAATCTAACTTAAACTTGGGCTTATAGGGGATAGCATGTATCGAATCGAGCGGGATTTTGCTGTAGGCCAGGTAATTATTAAGGTTGTTGTTTATCAGATCGACACCCACAGCACGCAAAGGCGGTAACATAGCTGCCGCGAAGTTGGTGCTGCCAGCATCAACCACAACGGGTTTAAAATCGGACACCTTGGCGTTATAGATCGAATATTTTTGGGCGCGATAATAGGAGTAAACCACATCGTTATTATCTGAAAGACTTAGCGCGGGCGAATACTCGGTTATACCACAAATACCGGTGAACAGATCGGTCATTTGTTCTATTTTGCCGCCAATTAAAGTATAGCGATAAAGGTTGCGGAAGCCATCCCTGTTTGAAAGGAAGTAGACCTGTGTACCATCCGACGAGTATTGCGGGTTCAGATTATTTGCCCCATCAAAAACTTTAATATCGGTTACTTTGCCTGTGGCCATTTCCAGCTCAGCTAAATTGAAGGTTATATCCTGCGATAGCTTTGTATCATAAGTAGCCCTATCGCTCGAGAATATGACCCGTTTACCATCTTTTGAAAAGTTAGGCTGGTAATCTGAGTATTTATCGTTGGTAAGCTGGGTAACCTTTTTCGAATCGAAATTATACATGTAAAGGTCGCCTTGCCCTTCGGATAATCCCTGGAATACCACATTTTTACCATCCGGCGACCAGGAAAGGTTACTAAACTGCTCGGCCTTGCCCATCGAAAAATCATTCACTATGCGGCCATCGGGCACGTCAACAACCAGCATACGGTTACGCCCTTTGCTAAATACGCTAAACGCGAATTTCTTACTATCCGGCGACCAGGTACCCGCCGACTCAATAAAATTAAACTCATCGATATGTGTGTTGGATACCTTACTGGTGAGCCGTTTTATAATCCGGCCCGTTTTAGCATCAGACAGATAAAGATCAATACTGAACAAGCTTTTTGACGACAAAAAAGCCAGATACTTACCATCGGGGCTTACCGATGGGGCAACAGTTAGGTCGCCACCCACTTTATCATCAATTATACGTTTACCAACCGGCGTTTGTATCGTATCTTTCAGTAAAGGTTTATACGTGTTTTCAATAGAGTTTTGCCATAACCTGGACAAGGTTTTGTCATCATACCCAAACGTACGCCTGATGCCATACTCCAACCCGAAACGGGCTGTGTTTTTAAAGAAAGGCACAATAATAGTATCGCCGTAGGTTGACCCTAAGAACGACCAAAAAGCCTCGCCATAGCGGTAGGGGAAGTATTTATTACTCTGGGTTAGATCGCGTACAGAAGGGATATCGTGGTTCAAATAAGCATCGCGCATCCACATGGCGGTGTAGGCGTCTTTTTTACCTAAGGACAGATATTCCGCCATACCTTCAACCATCCACAAAGGCAAGTTTCCAATATTTTCAAAGTTTGACGAATCGCGGCCCAGCAGGGTATGGTATTGAAAAGCGTGAACTAACTCGTGCCCCAGTACGTGGCGTGTGGTTTGGTTTGTTTCCATTATAGGCATCACCACCCGGTTTTTTAAACCTTCGGTAATACCGCCAGTACCCACGCTAATTTCACCATCAATAGCCGTAGTCTGCTGAAAATCGGGGTGGTTGGCGTATAATATAATAGGGTTGGGCTTGTTAAATGTATCGCGGAAGATCTGTTGGTGCAGGGTGTACCACAACTCGCTCTCCTGTGCAAAGCGCTTTATCAAACTATCGTTTTTCAGATAGTAATAGATCTCGAAGTGCGGGGTTTTATAAACCTTAAACTTCAGGTTTTTATAACGCACCTTGTTTTGCCCAAAATACTGGGCTTTAGCCTGTTGGTTAAACAGCAGCGCTGCCACAAGGCACAATAATACAAAAGGATATTTTATGGATAAATTATTGGGGAACCGTTTATTCATATATAGCGTATTATACGATAATGCTAATTTAAACTAAATACGTGCCCAAGGCAAGCTTGGTTGCTTATTTTATTTTTTAGCTGGCGGCTTGTTCTCCGGGTTCTCTTCGGGTGCCGGTACGGTTACCGGCGTGGCCGTGGTATCCATAGGTATTTCCATCAAACTATCGGTTGTTGTTGTATCCTCCCTTATAATTGGCGATGGGCACATATACTCCTTAGTTATTTTTACCCATGGCTTAGGGAATGGCCCGTAAGTATAGCCGGATTTTGGATCGGCATACACTTTTTCCATAAAGGTACCAAAAATAGGGAGGGCTGTGTGCGACCCTTCGCCGGTCTCTGACGAGGTAAAGTGTACACTACGGTCGTCGGCGCCTACCCATATGCCGGTTACAAGGTCCTTAGTGATACCCATATACCAGCCATCTACATAATCGCTTGAAGTACCTGTTTTACCACCAATCTGGTTATTCTTTTTCCAAAGGCTTGGGTATTCCCACAAGGCTTGTGATGTACCGCCCGGTTCTTCCATACCACCGCGGAACATATACAGCATTAGCCAGGCCGTTTCTTCGCTTAAAACGCGTTCGGCTTTCAGGGCAAATTCTTGTATGACATCGCCTTTTTGGTCAGTGATCTTGGTTACCAGTAGCGGGTCAACCTTTTCGCCTTTATTCAGGAAAGTGCTGTATGCCCTCACCATCTCAAATACCGAAACATCATTAGAACCCAATGATACTGATGGTACCGATTTTAACGGACTTTCGATACCTATTTTGTGCGCGTATTCTACAATCTTATCCCAGCCAACATGCTCGGTAATCTGCGCGGTAATAGAGTTTACAGATTTACCCATTGCCCAACGTAACGACATTTCGCGGTACGAGAAGTGGAAATCCGCATTGTTAGGCTGCCATACATCGTCTTTGCCATTATCCTTGTATTTAATGGTCACCGGTTTATCGGTAAACTTATCGCAAGGGGTAAAGCCGTTATCCAAAGCGGTAACATAAGCAAATGGCTTAAACGTTGAGCCTGCCTGGCGTTTGGCCTGGTTAACGTGGTCGTAATTAAAATATTTGTGATCGATACCGCCTACCCAAACTTTAATTTTTCCGGTAGATGGCTCCATGGTCATCATGCCGGTGTTCAGGATCTTGGTATAATATTTTATAGAATCAACACTGGAGAAGGTAGTGTCCTTGTCACCGTTCCAGGTAAACACGCTCATGCGTTTCTTTTTCTCGAAGTAAGCATTTATCTGCGTGGTATCGCCGTTGTATTTTTTGCTTAGCAACTTGTATATCGGCAGTCTTTGCTCAGCTTTCAGCAAAAAGTCTTTTATCTCCACACCTTTGCTGTCTCTCCAGGGGTTTTTATTACCCCATAGGTTATTGAAGCGCTTTTGCAGCATCTTCATTTTTTGCGCGACAGCTTCTTCGGCGTATTGCTGCAGTTTAGAATCGATAGTAGTGTAGATCTTTAACCCATCTTCGTATAGGTCATAATCGTTTTGCTTGCACCATTTATCCAGCCATTTTTCAACCGCATGGCGAATGTATGAGTCACCCTGACCAGTTCTGTCAATATAATTAAGGTTGAGGTTTAAAGGTAAAGCTGCATTGGTAGCGTAAGCGGCCTTATCAAGATAATGATACTTTTCCATCTGGCTCAAAACCACATTACGGCGTTCTAATGAACGTTCGGGGTTAGTTTTCGGGTTATAGGTTGATGTGGCCTTAAGCATGCCTATAAGTGTAGCAGCTTCGGCAGGGTTAACCGCATCAGGTGTTTTGTTAAAATATTTTAAAGTAGCCGTTTTTATACCGAAGGAGTTGTTACCAAACGGAACGGTATTTAAGTACATGGTAAGTATCTGCTGCTTGCTATATTGATGCTCTATTTTATAAGCAGTGATCCATTCTTTACATTTAAATACAACTGTGCGTAGCAAGGGCACATACCTTATTAAACCCTGCGATTTACGCTTACGGGTACTAAACAGGTTTTTCGCTAATTGTTGGGTAATGGTACTGCCGCCGCGCCTGTCGCCCTTTGCGGTAGAAATTAAACTTCCAAAAAAGCCCAGAAAATCTACACCGCCATGTTTGTAAAAGCGCACATCTTCGGTAGCGACAAGGGCATTTATCAGGTTAGGGGAAATGCTTTTATAATCAACAGGGGAGCGGTTCTCTTTGTAAAACTTACCTATCAGCTTGCCATCCGCAGTATAAACTTCTGACGAAACCGACATGGTTGGTTGCTTAATGTCCTGCATGTCAGGCGAGTACCCAAACAGCCAGAGAAAGTTTAATTCGATGGCGCAGAAAAAAACTATAACAAAATATATAAATACAGTAAAATATCTTAGATACCGGTTCTTTATTTCTCTGAACATTGGGTAAAGATGTAAAATTAAGCGCCCAAATCATAGCGGGCGTAAACAAAAGTTAACAACGCAATTTTAATAAGTAAATTTTAAGTTAATATGTTTGATGGGAGAAATATTTTGTGAACGGTTAGGAAGGGATTTAACCACAGAGAACACAGAGGTTTTCCACAGAGGTTACAAAGATAGAATGAGTCATTAATTATATCAGTATAAATAAAGCGCTGTGTTCTCTGTGATTTTTCTCTCTCTATTCTCTGTGGTTAAAAAATCAAACTAAAATTAACTTCATTAGTATTCATTAAATGAAAAAGATATTCACTACAGTATCCATTGTGGCAGTAGCATATACATCTATGGCACAGCAGCTTATCGAGGTGGCATCGTTCGGCAAAAAACCAGCCTATTGGTGTGGCTGTCGCACCAAAAAGTAACCGCCTGTTTGTGTCATTCCCGCGTACCGAGCCTTATTTGTATGGGTTAACAGAAATTGTGAACGGGCAGCGTGTGCCTTTCCCTGATGCGGATTGGAACAAAGTTGATACTGCCCAAGCAGAAACCCACTTTATGAGTGTACAGGGTCTGTATGCCGATTACCAGAATAACCTATGGGTGCTTGACTCTTACCCGGCGGGTTGGGCCGCGGTTATTGGCGATGGAAAGAAGAAGGAAGGTAAGTTTAAACTCTTAAAAATAAGTTTAGATGATAATAAAGTACAGCGCATTTACACCTTCGATGACCTGCCAAAAGATAAGATAGCTTTAAACGATATGTGTATTGATAATAGCCGGCAGTTGGCGTACATGTCAGACCCGGGCCAGCATGCTCTAATCGTGCTCGATCTGCAAAGCGGTAAAAGCAGGGTAGTGTTAAAAGATGATAAGTCGACCGTTGTTGAACCCGGCCTTAAACTGCATCTGGATGGTAAAGATGTGGTAAATAACGATGGCACACCATTCACATCAAACGTAAACGGCATTGCTTTAACCAGCGATAACAGGTGGTTTTATTTCCGTTCTATCAATCAAACCAAACTTTACCGCATAGCTACCGAACATTTAGCCAACGTAACTTTAACCGATGCCGACCTGAGTACTAAAGTACAGATGGTTGCCGAAACGGGGATCTGTCACGGTATGATAGCCGATACCAGAGGAAATGTATACTTAAGCGATTCGCCCGACCATGCTATACAATACGTTACAACAAACGGTAAAGTGCATTTTCTGGTGAAAGATGCCCGATTGGCATGGCCCGATTCTTTTGGGATTGGCAATGACGGATACCTTTATGTAAGCGCATCGCAAATGAACCGTTTACCCAGGTATAATAACGGCGAAAGTAAAGTGGAATACCCATACAGGGTTTACAAAGTTAAATTGCCGAAGTAGCGGTTGTATCGCCGATCAGAAACCTTTCTTCAGTATGCAGCGATAGCACATTTATCTCGTCGCCAATATTTAATACACCAGTACTGTTAAAAGCCAGGTTTTGGCCAAAGAGTATTTTGTTGCCTTTACGGCGATAGCGGGCAAGGGTTTTTAAGGGTTCTTTATTTTTTACAGCGGTTTGCTGGTCAATAGTGGTCATGATACATCGGGCGCAAAGTTTTACACCGTACATATCAATACCGTTTATCGCGATGTGGTCCATCAGATCTTCGCTGTACGGTTCACCGCCTTCAAACACAATATTCGGGCGAAAGCGGTTCATGGGTAATGGTTCTGCCAGCCGCTTATTCAGATCATCTAATGAAGCCTGGCCAATGAGCAGGGCAGGGTATGCATCGGCAAAAGAAGCGATAGTACCCTGGGTGGTGTATCTTGGGTCGGTTGCGCGGTGGGTTTCATCGGGCATGTAAACCAGGCGGGCAGGGATGCCCAATTTAACCGTGAACCATGCATCTACTACATCACTTACCAGTTGCCCGGTGCAGGTATCATCCCAAATGGTAACATCCAGTAAATCCTGTTTAAGGGGGATAAAGGGGATGTTAATCTGTGAGCCGTCGGTAGTATAAATAACCTTAAGGCTATCCGTTTCCAGCTCAATTTTAAACAGGGCCATTTGCGCGTGCTCGCGCTGCGACAAGAAACGGTTATTTTCGTCTATCAGCATCCAGCGGCGATCGTGCTGCAGCCCGCGGTCGGTTAGCCGGGCGGTACTAAGAGCAATGCCACCAAACGATTTTATGGGATAAATAAACAGCTGACTAACACGAAGCATACACAAAAGTAATGCATTGGCACATGAATTTTTAAAAGAATTATAAATGTTTAAAATACAATTGATTTATTGACTATTAATTAATAGTATTGTTTGATCAATTAACCCAAATAACCATTGCCGGTTTCCCCCTGTGCCGGCTAAACCTTTTAAAATGTCAGTTAACGCACCAAACATTAATGGGAAGGCTACGGCCAACAACACTTATGATGCAATAGTAATAGGATCGGGTATTAGCGGCGGATGGGCGGCCAAAGAGCTCACCGAACGTGGCCTAAAAACCATTATGCTGGAACGTGGCCCTAATTATGAACATATAAAAGATTATAAAACCTCACAATTTAACCCCTGGGATTTTGAACACCGTGGTAATGTAACGCAGGAACAACGCAAGCAACGCCCAGTAATATCACGCAATTGGGGTGCGCAAGAGTCCATAATGGATGCCTGGGCAAATGAGCATGATGCACCATATACCGAAGTGAAACCTTTTAACTGGTGGCGATCGTATCGTTTGGGTGGCCGTTCCATTTTATGGGGACGCCAAAGCTACCGTTGGAGCGACCTTGATTTTGAAGCTAACGCGAAGGATGGCTGGGCAATCGATTGGCCTATCCGCTATAAAGATATTGCACCCTGGTATGAACATGCCGAAAAGTTTGCCGGGATCAGTGGTTCTATGGAAGGCATACCTAATTTACCCGACGGCCATTTTTTACCGCCAATGGACCTGAACTGGGTAGAGAAGGATGTAGCAGCAAGTATTAAAAAAGAATTTGGCAGGCACATGATCATTGGCCGTGTAGCTAACCTTACCAAACCTATTCCTTACCGTACCGGTTGCCAGTTCAGAAACAGGTGCTGGGAAGGCTGCCCGTTTGGCGGATATTTTAGTACGCAGTCGTCAACTCTTCCGGCAGCGTTACGTACGGGCAACCTTACCGTTAGGCCGCAATCGATTGTTACGAAAATATTGTACGATAAGGATACCAAAAAAGCAAAAGGAGTGGAGGTGCTTGATGCCGAAACAAACAAAACCTATGAGTTTTATGCGAAGGTAGTTTTTGTGAACGCCTCGGCGTTAAATAGTGCCTGGGTGCTGATGAACTCGGCTACCGATATTTGGGATGGCGGCTTAGGCAGCAGCAGCGGCGAATTGGGCCACAATATTATGGATCACCATTACAACCTTGGCGCAAGCGGCGATGTAGAGGGTTACGAAGATAAATATTACTATGGCCGCAGGGCGAATGGTACGTATGTGGTAAGGTTTGCCAATGTTGGCGATGATAAACGCGACTACCTGCGTGGCTTTGGTTACCAGGGCGGCGCAAGTAGAAATGGCTGGAGCCGTGAAATAGCCGAAATGAATATTGGCGGAAAATATAAGGACCAATTATCTGAACCGGGAGGATGGAGAATTGGTATAGGTGGTTTTGGCGAGTTGCTGCCATACCACGAAAACAAGATCACCCTTGATAAAACGGTTAAAGACAAATGGGGCTTGCCTGTACTTTCCATGGATGCCGAGATAAAGGATAACGAGCGCAAAATGCGGATAGACATTGTGAAAGAAGCTAAAGCTATGCTGGAAGCCGCAGGTGTTAAAAATGTGGAAACACATGACAGCGGCCACAATATTGGCGATGGCATCCACGAAATGGGTACCGCACGTATGGGGCATGATCCAAAAACATCGGTACTGAATAAACACAATCAGGTTTGGGATGCCCAAAATGTATTTGTTACCGATGGCGCCTTTATGACATCGTCTGCATGCCAAAACCCATCATTAACTTATATGGCTTTAACTGCACGGGCAGCAAATTTTGCCGCGGATGAATTGAAAAAAGGAAACCTTTAATAGAATCAAGAGTTTAGAATCAAGACACAAGACAGATACGAAATAGAAAATATGAAAATCAAACACACTTTTATACCCGCTTTACTACTATGTTTAATAAGTGCTTGCAGCTTTGCTAAGCCTAAAGTGCTTATATTTTGTAAAACCGCCGGTTTCCACCATGAATCTATTGCGGTGGGGATACCTGCTATTATAAAAATGGGACAGGAGAATAATTTTGACGTAGATACTACCACCAATGCGGCCAAATTTACTGCCGACAATTTAAAGCAATACGCGGCTGTGATATTTTTGAGTACTACCGGCGATGTATTGAACAACGAACAGCAAACCGCTTTTGAACAATATATTAAAGCCGGCCATGGCTTTGTTGGCGTGCATGCCGCTACCGATACTGAATACGACTGGCCATGGTATGGTAAACTGGTGGGTGCTTACTTTAAAAGCCACCCCAGCAAACAGCAGGAAGCTAATTTGGAAATTGTAGATCGCAATTTCATCGCTACAAAACATTTGCCTATAACCTGGCGCAGGCTTGATGAATGGTATAATTACAAGTGGATCGCTGATGATTTGCATGTACTGATCAAAATAGATGAGAAAAGCTACACAGGCGGCGAAAATGGCGATAACCACCCCATGAGCTGGTATCATAGCTTTTATGGCGGCCGTGCATTTTACACCGCCCTTGGCCACACCGATGCTTCATACGCTGATCCGTTATACTTGAAACATTTATTGGGTGGGATTAAATATGCGATAGGGAAGTAGTAACTTATCCTGTCTATAATTCTCTCCCAGTCTCACACCCGTCATTTCGAACGATAGTGAGAAATCTTGTTCAAAGTAATTCGGCAAACTTTGCATGATGAACAAGATTTCTCCTCGTACCTCGTTTGAAATGACAGTAGGAATTGAGCGTATTTTTTCGCCCGTTGTTGGTGTCTTCACCAACAACTTTAGGACGGGTGGCAAACATGCTTAACCCTTACTGATGCCGAATTTATTTCGGCATCTCTTCATGCTCGGTGTACGCTAAACATTCGCCGCTCATTGCCACGGGGGCTACTTCTTTTGTCTTGAAACAAAAGAAGCAAAAATTCAAGTCAGAGCGATGCTTCAGCCCGCCCTGCCGGTTCTTAACGCTTTTTACTCGATACTTCGCTGTGCTCGTCTCCATCGAAAAAAGCTAAACCGTCATTCCCGGCCGCCCACTCTGACAGGAGGCCCCACGATTTTCTCTATTTTACTTGTCATCCTGAACGACAGTGAAGGATCTATCGGCGAACTTTGCCCATCGAAATTGCCTGTCGGCGATTAGATGCTTCACTGTCGTTCAGCATGACAATAGGAAAAATGCGTTAGAGATTGCAGCGGATACCGGCCTTGCGCCTAATGCCCGTGCAGTATGAGCGGAAAGCCCGGGCCGCAGGCAACGTCCTAATTACATAGAAAAGCCCGCTTCAACTGAATGAAACGGGCTTGGTATAAAATATAAGATCAGTATATTTCTTAGTCTAAACCACCGTGGCGGTTGGATTTTACTTGCTCCGGCCATTTGCCCGGCTCGCCGGTACGGCTGTTAACAGGTAATAGGGCCTTGTCGCGTGGCATTTTAGCCGGATCTTCGCTGGCCATATAAATCAATATAGCGGTTAGTATGGCATTGCTGCGTACATCGTCAAAAACTATTTTGTCGTAAGTATCGCGGTTGGTATGCCAGGTATAATTACCGTACGACCAGCTGTTTGAGCTTAACGAGAAGCCCGGCGCGCCTACCGCAACAAACGATGCAAAATCAGATCCGCCACCACCAGGTGAGCCTGGGAAATTGGTTTTTATTTGATGACGAATAGTATCGGGAACGGCCTCTAACCAACGGTTGATGAAGTCGCCAGCACCAGAAAAGCCTTGTCCGCCAATGTTAACTACGCGGCCTGTACCATTATCCTGGTTAAATAAAGCCTGCAGGTTAGCAACAATTTCGGGATGGTCTTCAACAAAAGCGCGCGAACCATTCAGGCCCTGCTCTTCGCTGGCCCAATGGCCAACAATTATAGTGCGCTTTGGGTGGGGGTAAACTTTTTTAAGGATCCGCATAGCCTCCATCATAGTTAGGGTGCCGGTACCGTTATCGGTAGCCCCGGTGCCGCCATCCCAAGAGTCGAAGTGGGCAGATAGCATTACGTATTCGTTAGGTTTTTCGGTGCCTTTTATCTCGCCAACAATGTTAAAGGTTGGCACAACGCCAAGTTCTTTTGATTCGGTTTGTATAGTGATCTTTGGTTTATCGCCGCTTTCGGTTAGGCGGTATAGCATGCCGTAATCCTCTAAAGCGATATCAACCGTAGGTACAACCTTGGTGTAAGCGCCAAATATTTTATCAACCCCAAAACCCGCCGACCAGTTAGAGGTAACAATACCTGCAGCGCCGGCTTTTTCAAGGGCAGCAGGCAAGGTACGCCCAGTTAAACCTGTATTGCTGATGCGTTTTCTCCATGCCTCGGTTTGCTCGGTACGTGCAGCTTTCATTTTATCAATTGACCCGCTAAGGGCAAATTCTTTCCAGTTATCGTCTGGCCTGCCGGTTGGCTGGTTCATAGATATCATTACAAATTTACCTTTTACAGATGGCAGCCATTTTTGAAAGGCAACCGAGTCTGCCAATTCGGGCAGGATGATAAGTTCGGCGGTAACAGCTTTTTTCATGCCGGGGCTCCAGGCCAGTTGTGTGCCTTCTAATGATTTTACACGAGGGTAAACCATGTCAATATGCGATATGCCGCGTTCCCATCCGCGCCACTCACCCCATTTTTCCTGGCGTGCGGTAATCCCCCAGCCTTTGTATTTATCAAGCGCCCATTTACCGGCCTTGTCAAATTGAGGTGTGCCTACCAGGCGGGGGCCAATACCATCCAGAAGTTCGTGGGCAAGTTTTTCCAGTTGGGAGTTATCGGTACCTTCTTTAACAATGTTATCGACCACCGCGCTTTTGGTTTGCGCGAATGTTGTGTTCCCGGCAAATAACGCCGAGGCAATAAAGAGTTTTGTAATACTTTTCATATCAGTTGATATAGGGCTTAGTTTAGTATAGCGAATGTATAAAATGCATCGCTTAAAACATACGGTGTTTACAGCAGGGGGTGTAACATTCCTGTTGTATTCGCAGTATTCATTAGTTAACCACAGAGTAAATAGAGGTTTTCACAGAGACACACAGAGAGTGTTATTTAAATATATCATAGTAATGAAATATTCACTTTGTGCCCTCTGTGCGCACCAAACATACAATCCTCAGTGCCCTCCTGTGGTTAAAATAGAAAATTTAAAACATATTGGCTTAATTAATGCTTGATAGTAAGAACCTTAAATTCAATATATAAAATGGCACAATTAGATGTTCAGCCTAAACGTAAAGGCTCTGTTTTAATATGGATCATATTTGCAATTATTGCTATTGCGATAGCTGTTTTATTATACAAAGGCTGTAACAGGTCGGCACCTTTAAAAATTGCTACAACTGATACTGTTGCAACAGATACCGCAATAAAAGATAGCAATGTAATTGTAACTACCCAGCCGGATTGGAATGCTGTGGACTTTAATATCCCCAAGACATCATATGATGAGGTGACCGATACCGCCATTATAGTTAAGGGTAATGATAAATACGCTATTTACAGTATAGGCGAAAATATCCTGTTCGCTGCTAACGAAAGCACCCTACAGCCTACTGCCGAAGAAAAATTGAAACAGATAACCGCATCGCTTGCAAAAAGATATAAAACAGCGGCTATAGCCATTTACGGGCATACAGATTCGGTAGGGTTAGCCAGTGATAATAAGAATTTGGGTGAAGACCGTGCCAATGCGGTAAAGGATTGGCTGCTTACCAAAGGTGGAATTGATGGAGGGAAGTTATCCATACATTCATTGGGTGAAAAAAAGCCCCTTGCTACAAATGCTACCGAAAAAGGCCGCGCGCAAAACCGAAGTGTTGAGATAGTGGCTTTTACTGACAATAAATAATTACACATTTAAACATTACGACCATGTCTTCAAATAATAATACAAGTGCCCACAAGCTGCAGGAGTTAAGCGAAAGCGATTATGAGATTGTGGATAACCAGCCCGAAATATTTGGTTGGGATGTAAAGGATACGCACAATAACAAAGTAGGCGAGGTGTACGAATTGCTTTTTAGCGAGGAAACACGAAAGGTGCGCTATATAGTATTAGATATGGAAAGCAATGATATTGACCTGGAAGAAGGCCGGGTATTGATCCCCATTGAAATAGCCCAATTTGATTTAGAAAACGACAATGTGAAATTGCCGGGTGTAAGCGTTACCAATTTGCTTGCCTTGCCGCTTTATGAAAAAGGGCGGGTAATAAACGAAGATACCGACGATGAGATACGTATTGCCCTTGCAAAAGCAGAAAAAGACGCACCTATTCCTCCGGGTTCTATCCATGTTGCCCAAAATAAATTTTATGGCAAAAATGAAGAAGGATTTATAGCCGGCGACGATAACGCTTAATCAACCAATGTCATCCTGAATTTATTCAGGATTTCTCCTGGCAGGTAGCCAACATGCATGTGGGGTGCCGAAATAAATTCAGGATAACAAAGCTTTATATAGTTACAATTTTCTTAGCCTGTTCTGTTGTTATAATTGTGGCAAATTCATCCTTAAGAGTGGCTAATGACACGGCATGTACCATCTCAGCGCTGAAATTTTCTCCATTTACACCAACCTTAGCGAAGCTTACCGTAGCATCGGCGATAACATAAGTGTTATAGCCTAAATTAGCTGCCATTCTTGTAGTGGTAGATACACAATGTTCTGTAGTAAATCCGGCTATCATAACCGTTTTTATATGCTGTTCATCTAAAAGCTGTTGCAGGTTAGTGCCAATAAATGCGCTGTTTACATTTTTTGTGATGATAGATTCACCATCTAAAGGCATTGCAGCTTCCATAAATGAGTTACCGGGATTGGTTATTGCAAGCAGCGAACCGGGCATGATGGAGTTATGTTTAACGTGAAACAGCGGCAGCTCGTTTTCCCGCCAGTGTTTAAGCAAACCGGCAATGTTTTGCTCGGCCCCCGGGTTATTCCTGTTTCCGCCCCAATAGGCAACGTTATTAAAAGCGGTTTGCACATCTATAAGTATAAGTGCTGGTTGAGTTTGTTCCAAATGCAGGCTCATCATATTTGTTTTTATAAAACAAATATGATAGTTAAGTGGATGGGTTAAGTAGTCCATTTTATTTAAGAAAGATAGTCCAGTTGGTGTTTGCTTACTATCTATCTCAAAACATTATCTGTGACTTTGGCAATATCAACGGTTATTTTATTGATAAAACCTAATTGCTCTTTCATTAGCATATCATCGACCGTAAGCGGAACAGGCTGAACTTCTGGCTTTGGAACGGTATCTGTTTTGGGATGTGTTGGGGGTAAGGTAATACTTTCACCGCTTAGCCTTTTATCGGTTTCTTTTAACACGGCAATACTACGTTTTACAAGTTTAAGCATATCGGGATGTGGGGTGATTTGCCCGGACCTTATCAATGCTGAGGCTATGTTAGCCGTGTATGAGGCTAAAATATGATTAAGTACCACAAATTTATGAAGATCTTTAACGTTGCGCTGCTTGCTTTTTGGTTCAGAGGTCATACGTTCAAATGTGGCCGATAAGTTGGCCGAGTTTACATATACATCCTTCCGCGCAAGTTTGTATTCTGTTATCTCCACAACCTTCCCGGATATACTTTCAGATACCTTTTGCAGATAATTTATATTAGCCGTAATAACCGATTTTAAGGTTTCGTTAATTTGTTCAAACTCCCATGTAGGGAATAGCAAGTAACTGGCAATAAACGCGATGCCCGATCCTATCAGCGTATCAATAACCCGTTCCTGGAAAACGTTTATTGTTCCTAATCCTAAAAACTTAAACAAGATGAGCACATACGGCGTCATGAAGATGACTGCTACAATATAGTTTATTCGTAAAAAGCTATATGTACCTATCATTAAAACAACCAGGATAACAAATTGAGCTGTTTTACCGGGGATAAAATTAAGAATCAATATGCCAATGGCCCCGCCCGCTATAGTACCTATTAACCGCTGATAGTTACGCTGTTTAGATAGACTAAAACCCGGTTTCAATATCACAATAATTGTTAGCAATACCCAATAACTATGCCCACCCAGTGATACGTTCTTAGCTGTTATAAACCCCACTAAACAAACCAGCGCCACCCTTAAAGCATGCTTAAAAGCGCCCGAATCTAATGTTAGATTATCAAAAAATACATGTGGCGCGTAATCTTGCTGAGCTACAAACTTTGAATACTCTACACCGGTTGGGCCCTGCACTAAACTATCTGACGCTTTAGAGTGATAGTATTTATAAAGGTT